>DASYYO010000224.1:0-2186 GCA_035933805.1 Acidobacteriaceae bacterium
AAGGGGCGCGGCAGCCACGCGCAGCCGGGACAATTTAGAAAAAGCCAGAATTGGATCGGCGGCACTCGGCCCGGAAACGCGGCGTACGTTCCACCTCCGCCTGAATACGTTTCGGACTGCATGGGCCAACTGGAGACATTCATCCATCAAGAGGGCTCATCGTTGCCCCTGCTGATCAAGGCTGGCCTTGTACATGCACAGTTCGAATCGATCCATCCCTTCCTCGATGGGAATGGCAGGGTCGGCAGGCTACTTATTACCTTCATGCTTTGTGCCGAGGAGGTGGGGTGGACCCCTCGGCTGAGACAAGCGAATAAGACACTGTTCGCCGTTCGCCGCAAACTGCTCGACCGGCAGGACCACTGTACAGCATTCTGAGCGCAGCCGATGAAGCGGAAGCGGGCTCCGGTGGAGACCGACCCGCTGAGGAATAGTCGGCAGCGACTCATCCGCGCCGATGAGAGCCGGGAGTGGGCGCCAAGCCTGCTCCCGGTTTGTTCTTGCCCCATCGGACGGAAAGATCGCCGATGCCTGAGAAAACTCATGCGACCAGTTGCGGCGTAGCCGCCTCCACATTTTTTGCTGCCAATTGGGCCTCGAACTTAGCCGGAGGCACATAGCCCAACGCCGAGTGCAAGCGTTTTTGGTTGTAGACCTTTTCCAGGAACACGCCGATCTGGGCGCGCGCCTCGGCCAGGTCCCGATATTCATTGCGATAGACTTCTTCGTACTTGAGCGTCTTCATGAACGACTCGCACTGGGCGTTGTCGTAAGGATTGCCGCGGCGGCTCATGCTGATCTGGATGCCGTGGGCTTTGAGCAGATCGGTGTAGTCCCCCGAAGCGTACTGCACGCCGCGGTCGGAGTGATGCACCAGGCCAGTAGCAGGCTTACGTGTTCTGAGCGCCATCTGCAAGGCTTCGATGGTCAGCGTTGCCTCCAGGGTGCGGTCCAGCGCCCAGCCGATGACTTTGCGCGAGAACGCATCCAGGACCACCGCCAGATACACGAACTCCGTTTCCAGCCGGACGTAGGTGATGTCGGAGCGCCATAACTGATCGATGCCCGTCAGCAGCATATCCCGCGCTAGGTTCGGATACACCGGCAGAACATGATTGGAGTCGGTGGTTACGATGAAGCGGCGCTTGCGCAGGCACAGAAGGTTGTCCTCGCGCATGAGCCGCTGTACTTTCTTGCGGTTTACACGCCGGCCGCGCTCATGCAACTCTCGCGTGACGCGGCGGCTGCCGTAGTAGCTGAACTCCAGAGCGATGCGCTGGATCTCGTCGCGCAGATCGGGGTCCCCGGCGACAGGTCTTCGTCGCTGGGGTGAAAGCTCCATGTCCGGGTCTGCCGGCGAGCCTTGGGCCTTCCAGCGATAGAAGCCCGCACGGCTGACCTCGGCCAGCCGACAGAGTTCCGTCGTCGTCATAGGAATGGCCAGGCTCATTTGCTTTTCGAGGTATGGGTAGACGAGTTGCGGGTAGTCAATGCCTGCAGCCTCCGCTGCTCCTCGACATGCTGCAAGCATCCCCGCAAAAAATCCAGCTCCACCGCCTGCTGGCCCACCTTCCGTTCCAACGCAGCAATGCGGTTTTCGTCGGCGCGATTCCGGCCTGCCCCGGAAAACGCCTTGGCGCCAAACTCGCGCAGCTCGCGCCGCCAGCGGTGCAAAACGTTCGGGTTTACCTCGCAGGCACGGGACACTTCGGCCACCGATGCCCCCAGCTCCAGCCGCCGAACGGCGGCCTCCTTAAACTCCCGCGTGAACTTCCGTCGATTCAGACCCATAAGACCATTCTCCATTCGCTGAGGAATGTGTCTTATTCGCCTGTCTCAATTTTGGGGTCCACTCCAATCGCTGGCGGGCTGAGAAACGGCTAGGCCAGCAGCAAGAATTACTATTGCAAAGAACGTCACGCGTGCCATTACTCCCTACTTTCCGCTGATATTGACCAAAATCCGGCCATTCTTATTTCCCTCTCCGACGCCTGACGGATCAAGTCTAAAGATTGTGCGCATCGGAGCCCTGAGGAATTCTGAGCAACTCTTATTGGACCCTTATTGGACCTTCGACCTCTGCCCTGCAGACCTCTGCCCCCGGGGCGGTTCAGGGACTACCGCCCAGCTTGGAACCCGTCCTATGACCGAACCTGTGATCCTCAAGAAGGCCAACTCAGGTTCCG
>DASYYO010000229.1:0-1744 GCA_035933805.1 Acidobacteriaceae bacterium
GTTCCCAGCAAAACATGGTCGACCGTTAGTTCGCGTCCGTCGCTTAGCCGGACGTTGATACATTCCCCTGTCACGCCAGCAGAGACCACTGAACACCCCAGATGCAGCGGCACATCCCGAAGCCGGTCCACGAGCCAACGAGCGCCAGCTGGACGAACCGCACGCCTCCGAAGCTTATTCTGCAGCTGTCGAGGAAGCCGCCGGAGGAGGTGCGGTCGTGCCATGAGTTGGCTGAGACCGGCTGGGCCGACGTCGGTTGGGGCATAGAGCAGATTGCGCGTGAAGTGGCCCAACCGGTGGTGGAGAGTCTTCGAAAGGTATCCCCCCAGCCAGTGGATGTGGGAAGACCGGGAGACGACTTCCACCTCAGCGCCAGCTTCGTGGAGCAACGCCCCGGATTCGAGCGCACTCTGACCGCCACCTACGATCAGAACGCGCTTTCCCGAGAACGACCCGAAATCGCGATGCTGGGAAGCGTGGGAAGCCAGATCGGGCGGCAATTCTCGAAACTCTGGGGGGCGCCAGGCGAATGCTTCAATTCCGGCTGCGATGATCACACGCCGGCAATTCAACGTCTCTCCGCCTTCTAAACCCAGCCGAAAGCCTCGGGGTGTCGATTCCACCCGAAGGACCTTTCTGCGGTCCAGATCAGGAATCGCCTGCTGCTGATACCACATCCCGTACTGAACAAAGCGGTCGAGCGGCACCGGGGGTGCCAAGTGATTTCCACTCACGGAGCGGAAAGTCTCGAGGGTGAGCGAACGGTGTGGATCGGCAATTTGGGTGGCGGTCCAGTTGGAACGCAGAAGCATGCCTTTGGGCATGTTGCGTTGCCAAAATGACATCGGTTCGCCGAATGTGCGGACTTCTAGACCTCGAACTGTTCGTAGATGCGCGGTCGCCGCGAGTCCGTAGGGACCGGCGCCGACAATGGCGACATCGCAGCAGGATCCGGCCATCTTCACTGCCCGTTCCTGCGGGATCTATGATACGAGATCGAGCCGGAAATACCCACGCCCAATCCCTCTACGTCCCAACACATTTGCTCGCCTCCGCATCCTGAGCGAGTCCGGGCATTGAATTCCGATAAAACCGCGCTACGTCCTGCGGCAAGGCATGCCAGAAGGCTCCTGCGTATCGATCCTGAATGTACGATAACAACTCGCGATAGAACTCTACTGGGTATTCGTCGCGCGCCGGCTGGCCTCCAAAACACATGTAATCCGGATGCGTGTTGATGAGGACCATGCCGCCATGCTCCGCAACCCAGTCCAGCTTCCGTTTCCAAATCTCGATGCCAGGCTCTCGAAGAATGACAAATAAGTTGAAATCCTGGACCAGGGTATAGGGCAGTTCCACGTAGCCGCCGCCTTTCGGGTGTGCGACCCAGAAGGGAAAGATGGTTCTCATTCCATCGGATTGCGGCTCAAAGGGATCCGTATCGAAGGTGGAGGCGTCGTATTCCATCTCGAGTTCGTGAATCCACTCCAGGTTGTGATGCATGAACGGGGACCGAAACCCGGCGACCCGCCAGGCTTCTCGATACTCCCGAATCCTGGCAGCTCTTCGGCGGAATTCCGCATGAGATGAATACAGCTTCCCGTCGTGCTTCAGTCCATGAATCCCGACTTCGAACCCGTCCCGCGTTAAGCCTATGCGCAGTTCGTCAGAGACCCGATACTTTCCTTCCGGCACGAAATTGAAATTGGAACGAAAGCCTTGCTGCGCTTCGAGGTCGCTTAAT
>DASYYO010000249.1:0-36636 GCA_035933805.1 Acidobacteriaceae bacterium
TGCTGGCCGCGGCAATGTTCTTCAGCAGCCTCGGCATACAGGCGCAGGCTCCGCTGCCGAACAATGTCCAGGCGATCTCGGCTCCTTTGAATGCACCCGCCGAGGTTGCGTATGATGCCGCCGGAAACCTTTATATCGCGGATTTGAACGATCACGTCATCCGCAAGGTCGACCTCGCGGGCATCGTCACCACCTTCGCGGGCACCGGAGAGCAGGGCTTTGCAGGCGATGGAGGAGCGGCCACCAGCGCCCTGCTGGATTCGCCGGCGGGCGTAGCTATCGATGCCGCGGGAAACTTCTATATCGCCGATACTCACAACAACCGCATCCGCGAAGTACGCGGCGGAACAATTTCGACCATCGCCGGCACCGGAGAGGCCGGCTTTTCCGGCGACGGAGGGTCCGCTGTCCTGGCGGCGTTGAATCATCCCACCGCGCTCGCCGTCGATGCGGGCGGCAACCTCCTGATCGCGGACACAGACAACCACCGCATCCGCAAGATCAGCGGCACAACCATCACGACGGTCGCCGGCAGCGGAGAGCAGTTCTTCTCCGGCGATGGAGGCAGCGCCACCGCCGCCGGGCTCGACTCCCCCGACGGCGTCGCCGTGGACGCGGCCGGCAACCTTTATATAGGGGACACACACAATCAACGCGTGCGCGTCGTGAATCCTGCGGGAACCATCACCACCCTGGCGGGCAACGGCAGCAGCGCCTATAGCGGAGATGGCGGTCCGGCGACCGGCGCCTCCCTGGCACGGCCGCGCGGTCTGAGCGTGGACGCGGCCGGCAACATCTACTTCGCCGACAGTGACAATGAGCGGATCCGCCTGATCGCAAAGACAGGAACCATCACCACAGTGGCCGGCAGCGGCTCTCAGGGTTTTGCCGGCGACGGCGGACCTGCGACCAGCGCGGAACTGGACACGCCGCGCTCCCCCGCAGTCCAGGGCGCTGCCGGCTTTGCCTTCTCCGACACCCACAATCAGGTGGTGCGGCAGGTCGGGATGGACGGATCTGTCCACACCATCGCCGGGACCGGAGGCGGAGCGGCCAGCACCGGGGAGAGCCTTGCCCTTGCCGGCGCTTCCACCATCGCCTACGGCAGCGGCTCGCTGACCGCGACCTTCCATAACGGCGCCCAAAGTGCAACCGGCACCGTCTCCCTGCTCGACATTGCCAGCGGCTCCACGGTTCTCGCCTCCGCCGGTTTCAGCGGCAACGCCGCAACTCTCAGCACCTCCGGGCTCGCCGCGGGGACGCACAGCCTGGTCGCGAGCTACGGCGGAGATGCGCAGAACGCCGCCATCACCAGCGGCGTCTTTGTGCTCACAGTGACGCCTCTTCCCGTAACCGCGATGGCTGCAGGAATCTCGATCGAATACGGGCAGGCTCTCCCGGCGATCTCGGGAACGCTCACCGGCGTCCTGCCGCAGGACTCGGGCAAAGTTACGGCCATCTTCTCCGCAGCCGCGACCGCAATCTCTCCTACAGGTCAATATCCCATCACCGTGACCCTCGCAGGACCGGCGGCGGGCAATTACACGGTGACGCTGGCCTCCGGCTCGGGCAGCCTGATCATTGGCAAGGCAGCCACCACCGTTACCCTCAGCTCATCGAATCCCGCGCCCTTCCTCGGCGCGCCGGTCACTTTGACGGCCCAGGTGGCATCGACGACCTCGGGGACGCCGACCGGCAGCGTCGCCTTCACGGATGGCACCGTGTTGCTTGCCTCGGTTCCCCTCGGCGCAGGCGATACCGCGTCCTACACCTCGGCTGCGCTTTCCTCCGGCGCGCACAGCATCACCGCCGTCTACAGCGGCGATAGCAACTTCACCGGCAGCAGCTCGACGGCAGCGGTCGAGACGGTTGCGCCGGCTCCGGACTTCACCTTCACGGCAACGGGAGGGATGGCGCAAACCGTTAATCCCGGACAGACCGCAACCTACACCTTCGCTTTGCAGTCGCAGAACGGCTTCAGCTCGCCGATTACGCTGGCCGCCTCGGGCCTTCCCGCCGGAGCGTCCGCGGTATTTACTCCGGCAACCGTCAACCTCAGCAGCGGCGCGGCCTCCTTCAGCCTGGCCATCCATACCGCCGCGCTCACCGCAGGCAAGACTCCTGTCTCGCTGCCGATGCAGTCGCCGCTACTGCCCGTCGCTGCTGCGGCGTTGCTGCTTCCGCTGTTCCGCATCCGGCGCTTTCGGGCGAGCTTGCGCAATGCGCCGCGCACTTTGTTCAGCGGAGTGCTCCTGCTGATCGCCGGCGCAGCCGTGCTGGGGGTGACGGGTTGCGGCGGCGGCTTCTTCGCACAATCTCCGCGGACTTACACCGTGACCGTTACGGCAACGGCCGCCGGCCCCGGCAACACCACGCTCGCACATACGACCACGGTGACGCTGATCGTGGAGTAACGATCGCCCGCAACGGAGGGGCAGGCTCGCACGAATGAGACTCGATAAGTTCCTGATCTCGGCAGTATTGATGGGAGCGGCGGCAGCAGCCCCCGCACGGGTGTTCCCCGCCCCGGTCTCCGATCTGGGACCGACCGTCTCGGAGAATCACCCCGTCGCGCTCTCCTTCAACTACACGGCGATGATCGGCAACGCTCCACCGGGAAGCTGCGGCTGTTTTCTCCTGAATGGCGGCAGCAGTGAGGATATCTTTCATCTCTGGAAGAGTATCGCCGTCGTGGCCGAGCTCGGCGGCCAGCACACCAGCCGGGTGCCGTCGTCCCAGCAGGGCCTGAGCCTGATTACAGTCATGGGCGGTCCGCGCTACTCTTACCAGACGGCGCAGCGGCTGACCCTGTATGGACAGTTTCTGGTTGGAGCCGCGCATGGATTCGACGGCTACTTCCCCAAAGCGGCAGGCCAGTCGAGCGGGTCGGCCAGCTCCCTCGCCTTCGCTCCCGGCGCCGGCCTGGAGATCGGCCTCCGCGACTGGCTTTCCGTGCGTGCAATCGAGGCGGAATACCTCCGCACCAACCTGCCCAACGACGTCAACGGAGAACAGCACAACGTACGCATCAGCTCCGGTATCGTCTTCCGCTTCCGTTAAGAGGGACTCGTCATAGTCCATGGCGCTTCCAGTTGCGATGTGTGAGAAGAGCAGCGGAGAGGGGTGTCCTCCTTGCGCCAGAAAGGGTGGGAGGCCATGGCGGTTCGCAATGGGCATTCGTGGAATCCCGTCCTTCGCGGAAGGACGCCGCGAAGGACGGGGCACTCAGGATTTGTTAACCGAGAATCGAGTCCTCGAGTGAATCTTCGATTCAATCATGCAGAGGGGAGGCGCGCTCGGGCAAATTGCCGCTGGTGGTGTATCACCATCCGCGAGGCACCCGGTACACTGAAAGCTCTAAACCGGATCGATGCCTAAGCCCAGGTCTTTCAGTTTCAAGCGCCCCCAACAAGTCGCGTCTCTGCTGCTGCTGCTCTTCCTGGCGCAATGTGTCTGGGTCATGCGGCACCAGACGCTGACCACGCGGGATTACGAATTTGCCCGATGCGGGCGGGAGATGTGGGAAAAGCCCTCGCCTCTTGCCGGATATTTCACGAGCTGCGGCAACTTTCATGACGGCACCCTGGCCTATCGTGCCGCGGCGCTGCCCTTGACGATTCAACGCGTTCTGGCCGGGCAGGCGGAAGAGACCTCGACCTGGGAGATGCGCCACGAGTTGTCGCATGTGCTGCTGCTGCTGCACGGAGCCTTCGTTCTCGCAGGACTCTGCCTGGGCGGCGCGCTCTGGTGGGTGACGCGCCGGCTGTATGGGAATCCCGGCGGCTTCATCGCGCTTGCGCTCTACTGTTTTTCGCCGGCCGTGATCCACGCCAGCACCTATCCGAACAATGAGATCCTCGCGGCCTTTGGCTTGTTCGCCTCCATCTACACGGCGGTCGGCGTGGCTCACGCGATGCAGGGCCCGCGGCGTAAGTGGCGCTCACGGATCGCATTGCTCACCGTGGCCTTCGGGGTGACGGCGGCGGCGCACGTATCGGCGTTCATGTTGGCGGTTCTGCTGGCGGTTGTCTTCATGATCTATCTGGCGGAAGGATACCGCTCGGCCATCGTGCCGATCATGATGATCGCCGTTCCGGGCTCTCTGGCGCTGGTTTTCGCCTCCTACGCCTTCAATCCCGATGCCTTCAGTTATTACTTCCGGAGCAGTGCGGGGCAGTTGTGGCTTTCGCCTGTAGCCGCTTTGCGCTGGTTCTTAAGCCTGCCGAATGCGGCGGTTACGATCGCCACGCTGGCGGCTCTGCTGCTCTATCTCTTCCTTCGCCGCTCGCGGTATTTCGGCAACACGCTGCCTCTGCTGATTGCCGCGCTGTTTTTTCCGCTGATCACGCCGGGAACGGCGAGCGAGCCGACGTTATGGGCGTTGCCGTTTCTGTTTGCTTTCATTGCGGGCGTCTTCTCCGACGTCCTGGAGACGGGCTACCGGAAGATCTTTCTCTGGGTCACCGGGTCGGTGCTGGTTCTGGAGGCTGTCATGACGGTTCTCTCGCTGCGCGCTCTGGGGTAGGGCCTGGCGGACGGTAGACTTGCCGGAGAGCCTGAGAACTCCCGGGGAAGAGCGTGTAAGTTGCTGATGGAGTGATAGTTAAGGCCGCTTCGGCGGCTTGCTGAGCGGGGCTGAACCACGTATCATAGATGCAGGTACCCTCGCCGGGAAGCACCTTTTGCCAGGTTGCGGAAGTTCTCAACCTTAGTCATTCGACCTTTCCTGTCATCCTCCCGGGCGAAGGCGCATCCTTTCTATGGCAGACGATCAGAATCCACAGCTTCCTTTGGGCGCCCCCGACGGCAATCCGCCTTCCGGCCGCGGGACGAATCTCATTCCCATCAATATTGAAGATGAGATGCGGCGTTCGTATCTCGACTACTCGATGTCGGTCATCATCGGGCGCGCTCTGCCCGATATCCGCGACGGCTTCAAGCCGGTGCATCGCCGAATCCTCTACACGATGCACGAGATGGGGCTGGAGTACAACAAGAAATATACCAAGTGCGCAAAGGTCGTCGGCCAGGCGATGGGCGTCTATCACCCGCATGGCGACTCGGCGATCTACGACACATTGGTGCGGCTGGCGCAGCCCTTCAGCCTGCGCTATCCCATGGTGGACGGCCAAGGCAACTTCGGCTCGGTGGATGGCGACCCTCCGGCGGCGATGCGTTACACCGAATCCCGGATGACGCGCATTGCGGGACAGATGCTGGCGGACATTGACCAGGAGACGGTCGACTTCACGCCCAACTACGATGAAAGCACGTTCGAGCCGTCGGTGCTGCCGACGCGCATTCCCAACCTGATCGTGAACGGGTCGAATGGAATCGCCGTCGGAATGGCGACCAATATCCCGCCGCATAACCTGACAGAAGTCATCGATGCGACGATCGAGCTGGTGAACAACCCGCATGCGGGTCTGGCCGAGGTTCTCAAGCACGTGCAAGGGCCGGATTTTCCGACCGGCGGCTTTATCTACGGGCGAAGCGGCATTGCCCAGGCCTATGCGACGGGCCGTGGCCGGTTCCTGATGCGGGCAAAGGCGGCGATCGAGCAGCTGAAGAACGGGCGGCAGGCGATCGTCGTCACCGAGATTCCCTACCAGGTCAATAAGGCGAAGCTGATCGAGCGCATCGCCGAGCTGGTCAATGAGAAGGTCATCACCGACATTGCGGAAGACGACTTCCGCGACGAGAGCGATCGCGACGGAATGCGCATCGTAATCGGTCTCAAGCGGGGGGCTGAAGCCCAGATCGTCTTGAACCAACTGCACAAGCACACGCAGATGCAGGAGAGCTTCTCGATGATCTTTCTCGCGGTGGTCAACGGCCAGCCGCGCGAGCTCCCTTTGCACGAGGCTATCCGCCACTTTATCGATCATCGCGTGGACGTGGTTCGCCGCCGCACGGCTTTTCTATTACGGAAGGCGCGGGAGCGGGAGCACATTCTCGAAGGCTACAAGATTGCGCTCGACAATCTTGACCGCATTATCCGCATTATCCGCGGATCCGGCTCGCGGGCTGAGGCGCGCGAGAACCTGCGCGCATTCTCGTTGAGCAAAGAGATCGTGATCAAGCTCGATAAAGAGACGACCAGCGATGTTCCGGAGGCTGGGCTGACCTATCGCCAGATCGACGCGATTCTCGAATTGCAGCTCTATCGGCTCACCCAGCTCTCGATCGATGAGCTGCTCAACGAGCTGGCCGACGTTCGCGCACGGATCGCCGAGTATGAATCCATCCTCGCTTCGGAGAAGAAGCTGCGGTCGGTGATTGTGAAGGAGCTGGAGGCGATTCGCAAGGACTTCGGCGACGAGCGCCGCACGCAGATCCTGGATGAGACGGCGGAGCTGCAGCTCAAGGACCTGATCGCCGATGAACAGGTCGCTGTGACGGTTTCGCATTCTGGCTATCTCAAGCGCACTCCGATCTCCACCTATCGCCAGCAGCGGCGGGGTGGCACGGGACGCCTCGGGATGAAGACGCGGGAAGAGGATTTCGTCTCTCAACTGATCGTCGACTCGACCCACGCCTTCCTGCTGTGCTTTACCAATACCGGGCGTGTCTACTGGCTCAAGGTGTATGAGGTTCCCGACGTGGGCGCCGCGGGCAAGGGAAAGTCGATGGCGAGCCTGCTGAATCTGCAGCAGGGCGAGAGCGTGCGCACCATCCTGCCGGTGCGCAACCTGGAGACCGACGGCGCATTTATCTTCTTTGCCACCCGCAAGGGCACGGTGAAGAAGACGCCGCTCAAGGACTTTTCCAATGTGATGGCCCGCGGCATCATCGCCATCGGCGTTGACGACGACGATGAGCTGATCGGCGCCTGCCGGACCGACGGCAACCAGATCATCTTTCTGGCTACGCATGACGGTATGGCGATCCGCTTCGACGAGAACGACGTCCGCTCCATGGGCCGGCCGGCCTATGGTGTTCGCGGCATCGAACTGGGCAAGGGAGACTATCTGGTCGGTCTTGCCGCCACTCCCAGAGAGCGGAAGAAGAACGGCTCCGGAGCGGACACGCCGAGCCTCATTCTCTCGGTCACGGCCCAGGGCTACGGCAAGCGAACCGATGTTGACGAATACCGGCTGCAGACACGGGGCGGGAAGGGCGTGATCAACGTCAAGACCACGGCGCGCAACGGCAAAGTCGCCGCCATCCTGCTGGTGGACGAGAGTTCGGAGCTGATGGTCATCAGCCAGTACGGCAAGATCATCCGGATCGATACCAATACGATCCGCGCCGCCGGGCGATCGACGCAGGGGGTCCGGCTGCTTCATCTGGAAGAGGAAGACAAGGTCGCAGCCGCGGTCGTTATCCCTCCGGAAGAGGTCAAGATCGAGCCGGAGAACGGAACTCTGTTGCAGTAAGGGGAGACCGGAAAGGCGCGGAAGGGGCATCGGCGGTTGCGGTGCCCCTTCTGCATTGAGAACCAGGACAAGGAAAAAGAATCAAGCGGTGCAGAAAAAACAGAGCCCTTTCGCCGTGCGGCCGGGTTGGCGAGCGGCCGCGATCACTCCGTGAAGGGGGAACGGCCTGTCTCCGGGTTCCTCGCTTCGTTGACTCCCTTCGCTGCCCGCTGCTTCGGGCTCTGCGCCCTGTACAGCGGCCATTCGAAAGAGATTCTTCGGGCGAAGCGGGGCAGACGTGCCGCAGGCTGAATTATTCACCTTTGGCCAGCGGCCGGTTGGAGGCTTCCAGCTCTTCAGTCTGATGGGAATTGCCGCAGCTATTGACCAGATACCGGTCATATTGCGGCTGCACATAGAGCACATAGTGCTTGCCTACCGACATGTCAAAGGCGGCAGGAACGTTTTCGCTGAAGATTCTGTACTCATCACGGGTGGCTTTGCCGTGAATCACACCGTCGACCCGCACGATGTAGTTGACGCCGTCCAGGAAGTCCCACGACTCGGCGACCGGTTCGATGGCAATCACCGTACCCACGATGACAGCGGTCGAAGCGCGCATTTCCTGGCGGGCTGAGACCCGATTGGCCTTGCACTGCGAGAACCCGGAGGCCGCACTCAAGACTAAGACCAAAGCGATTGCAAATTGTTTCATTTCTCCACTCCTTGGATTTCGATCCCGGCGAAGATGACTCGAAAGTTGTAGGGATACGACTTAAGTGGTAGCTTCGCGCGCCGAAGAGGTATTGGCAACGACGGATGTGGTCTTTGTCCTTACGGGAGTGCGACACAAGAATGCCTAAGGTAATGGAGATCTTCCGAAGGAGGGGGATTTCGGGGGGCTTCAGACGGGCCAGGGCGGGAGCAGGGGAAGGAATCCGTGACGCTTACGTTTTGAGAGACGCTGGAAGCATTGGGGTTAGGGCGCGAGGAGCCGTTTCGCGGTCCTTCAGGCGCACCTCAGGCGGATTTTTCGCCGGCTGGGCTCTCACGGGAACATGCCGGAGCATGTTCCGCTGATTTCAACGTACTCACAAGCGGAAGATCGGATCTTATCCTGGATCAGTCCGCGTACGTCCGCCCTCGGCGGACGAACGTGGGGACACAATTCTGTCGCTGCCAGAGGTGGGCCTGGGACACGCGCCAACGACGAAATCCACGGCAGAAAAGCCTTAGTCGTTCCCGAGCAGATGAGCCATCTGCTTGATCACCGGGCCGACCTGATCTAGTTCGCCCGAGTTCCCGCACTTGTTCACGATCCAGTGCTGATAGTTGTTGGAGAGAAAGAGTAGATACTGCTTGCCCGTCTGGAGCTTGAATCCATCGGCGCTATGCTCATCGAAGATCGTGATCTCTCCGGACTGCTTGCCTTTGACCTTTTGATCGATGTGGACGAGGTAATTGGTTCCGTCGAGCGTGTCCCAGGTTTGGGGCACTGGCCGCGCAGACTCCACCGTGCCGACGAGAATCTCCTGCGAGAACTTGTATTCCTGACGGACCGCCATCGGCGTAGGGCACTCGGCGAACGACGCCGCTGCGGAAAATGTGCATGCCAAGGCGACTATTAGTGGAGCAACACGTCTCAATCCGCCTCGCTTTCTCCTCGATGACGAGGGGTAATGCTCGTAGTGGCATCACGTTCTGTTGTAAACAGCTTACGCAGCGCGGATTCCATCCCGACATTGCACGAAAGTAACAGACGGCCGGTGGAGGCAGGGGGTTTCGGGCATTCTCTCAGCGGATTCTCGCGGCGAGAAGCGAGGCTGTATGACGATGCCGGATGCGGGCCGCCGGATGGGCCGGAGGGGTCTTCACCGCGACCTGGAGGGGAGGGTTCGCGCTGCTGTCCGGGGTATAGGACTTGTAGACCGAGATGTGGAAGCAGGCCTGCTCGAACTCCTCTTCGACGTCGAGCTTTCCCTCCGATTGCAACGCGAGCAGGTAGGCTCGCATCCAGCCGACCTCCGAGGTGGAGAGGCCTTTCTTGCCGATATCGATCGCCTCTCCTGTGAGGTGCGGTGACCGGGTATCGCCTTCGGCGGGGGCCGCGTTGCCGTTGATCAACAGCAGGCGCCGCTGGTAGGCCACCGTCCGCACGGCGGAGTTGACCTGCAATGCGGAATGAAAGCGGGCGTAGTGCGTCTCCGCGAGATCGGCGAGGAAGTGCGCGGTCCAAGGGCGGCAGAAGCGGCGGCCCGGCTCCAGGCGGGGATCGATATGCAGGCCCGCACTCTCCGGCACAACGACCAGGTCTTTGCTCTTCGACATAGAGGCGAGCGCCTGGTCATCTTCGATCCGGGCCAGGCCCTCCTGGTCCGCCCGCTCGTTCTGCCGCAGAAGGGATTCGCGGGAGCCCCGCAAGGGAGGCAGCATGCGAAAGCGCTGGAGCGGGAGTTCAGAGAGCTGCACCGCGGGATGGGTGTGCCGCGGCTCGAGGGCAGCCCTCCGGTGACGTCGCCGTCCAGATACGAGCGTCTGGCCGCGCGGACCGGCAGGCAGCCGTGAGGGATGGAGCTTAGCCGCGTGGCGCGCCCGGGCGTGGTGATGCCGATGAACCGTCGCGGGGGCGGCGAGAGCCGGCGTCACCCGCAGCACGAGGGCGCACGAGATGAGCAACATCATTCCGACAACGTGGAGCGGAACCGAACCCAGCGCACGGAGCCGAGAGTATGGAGAAAAATCAGGACGGCGCATGAGCGGGCGCACGGAGAGTGCCAGAGGTTTCAGCGTATCTGCGGGACGGCCGGGGAAAAAGTGGCGAGCTTGATACCGGGCTTGCGAAAGATCCGGGGCACGGCTGCGGCTCCTTTTTCCTTGCGGCTGCGGATCATTCCGGAAGGTTGCCCCGTCTGATATTGCGAACGCCGGCGGAAGAGCGCAGCTGGACGCGGAGTGGATGGATAAAGAATCTGCCTGGCGGTGCGCGTACAATTCCGCCAGCGAAGATCCCATTTGCGGGGGACGCATGAACGACCTGGCCAGCACCGCCTCTGAACCTGCCGCACAGCCTGTGGATGAGCCGCTCTCCCAGTGGCAGCGGCTGTTGTATGTCTTTTTCGCCCCTTCAAAGACCTTCGCCGATATCCGGCGCAATGCAAGCTGGTGGCTGCCTTTTCTTGTGACAGCTCTGGTCGGCTACGGATTCACCTATAGCGTCGGGAGGCAAGTTGGCTGGGAGAAGGTCGTGGAGACGACGATCCAGCAGTCGCCGAAGCAGCAGGAGCGGATCGCGAACATGACCGCCGATCAGGCGGCCGCGGCGAAAGAGGGCATGGTGATGTTTTTCCGCTCCATCGCCTATGCCGGACCGCTGTTCTCATTGATGGTCGCCGCAGTAGCCGCGGCCCTGCTGCTGGCCACGATGAACTTCGTCTTTGCCGGACACGCGAAGTTCGGGCAGATGATGGCGGTCTATTACTATGCGACTCTGCCGTTGAACCTGAAATACCTTCTGGCGATCGTGACGCTGTTTGCCGGAGTGAATACGGACCAATTCAAGATCCAGAATCCCATTGGAAGCAATATCGGTTACTATCTCAGTCCCGATCTTCCGGGATGGCTGATCACGGTTGCGACGCAGATCGGCATCTTCACGATATGGAGCCTGGTGCTGGTCGCCCTGGGCGGCGGAATCGTGGCGGGGGTGAAGCGTAAGCAGAGCGGGATGGCGGTCGCCGGGTGGTGGATTCTGCTGATGGTGGTCACGGCAGGATGGGCCGCCCTGGCCAGTGGGCAGTAAGAGCCCTGGACTGACACCCGGCGGCCGGCTCGCTATTCCGTCCAGCGGCGGAAGATCAGTGCGCCATTGGTGCCGCCAAAGCCGAAAGAATTGGAGAGCGCCACTTCGAGTTTGGCGAGTTGGGGCCGATTGGGAACATAGTTGAGGTCGCAGGCCGGATCGGGATCGTCAAGATTGGTGGTTGGGGGCACCATCTGGTTCTGCAGGGCCATGATGGTGATGCCGGCTTCGAGCCCCCCGGCGCCGCCCAGCAGGTGGCCGGTCATCGACTTCGTAGAGCTTACGAGCAGCTCATGGCGGATGGCCCGCTCGCCAAAGAGCGACTTGATGGCGGCGGTTTCGAGGGCATCACCAAGAGGAGTGGAGGTCGCGTGAGCGTTGATGTAGTCGACGGCTGAGGGCTCCAGGCGGGCGCTGCGCAGCGCGCTCTTCATGGCGCGGAGGCAGCCTTCGCCTTCGGGGGCCATGCTGGTGATGTGATAGGCATCGGCGCTCATGCCGTAACCGACGATCTCACCCAGGATCTCGGCGCCGCGCGCTTTTGCGTGTTCGAGCTCTTCGAGGATCAGGATTCCGGCGCCTTCGCCCACCACGAAGCCGTCACGGTCTTTGTCGAAGGGGCGGCAGGCGCGCTGTGGATCGTCGTTGCGGGTGGAAAGGGCGCGCATCGCGGCAAAGCCGCCGACGCCCATGGGTGTGATGGCCGCCTCGGCTCCGCCGGCGATCATCACATCGGCGTCGTCGCGTTCGATGATGCGGTAGGCGTCTCCGATGGAGTGGGCACTGGTGGTGCAAGCGGTCGCGGTCGCCTCGTTGGGACCTTTGGCGCCGTAGCGGATACTGACCTGACCGGCCGCCAGATTGACGATGGCCGCGGGAATGAAGAATGGGGAGATCTTACGCGGGCCGCCCTTGAGCATGGCGCTGTGTTCGCGTTCGATGACGTCGAATCCGCCGATTCCTGAACCGATATGGACGCCGACGCGTTCGGCGTTGCCGGGGGTAATCTGGAGACCGGACCGGGTGATCGCTTCGTGGGCCGCGGCAAGAGCGAAATGGATAAATCGCCCCATTTTGCGCGATTCCTTCTTTTCCACAAATTCCAGTGGGTCGAAGTTCTTCACCTCAGCGGCGAACGTCACGGAGAAGCCCGTGGTGTCGAAGCTGGTGATCGGCGCCATGCCGCTCTTGCCTGCCAACAGATTTTTCCAGACCTCGGGCGTAGTATTGCCTACTCCACACATCAGCCCGATGCCGGTTACGACGACCCTTCTGGCCAAACTACTTGCCACCTTTCGCGTTCTTCTCGATGTAGTCGGTAGCGTCTTTCACGGTCTTGATCTTTTCCGCGTCCTCGTCGGGGATCTCGAGGTCAAAGGCCTCCTCGAACTGCATCACCAGTTCGACGACGTCGAGCGAGTCCGCGCCCAGGTCCTCCTGGAACGATGCGCTGGGAGTAACCTCGGCCTCATCGACCTGAAGTTGCTCGACGATAATCTGCTTCACCTTCTCTTCTACTGCTGCTGCCATGCCTGTCTCCTGTCAATGTAAAAAACACAAACCTGTTCAGTGCTTGCACGAATCGCGCGACGTCGACTGCCGGCCGGTCCGGTACAAGGCGATGTTCAGAGCAGTCTGTTCCCGTGAAGTTGCCCGTGAGTGGTTCCATGCGGACGTGCTTTCCACCTCAACAGACTTTCCTGATCGGGGTGGAACCAGGATGCCCCGCAGTCGGGCCTGCTCGGAAAGAACCGGCTGGACACAACCTCACTCACCAGGACAAAGAACTTCAATTCCGGATAACCCGGGACCCGCGCTGTTCAAGACACCAAGGATTTCAGTCTACTGAGCGCCCCAAAGGGTGTAAAGCGCAGTACCCTATATATCGATCTGGCTGCTCTCGCGGAAGGTTCATTCTCTGATTCACCGGCACCCCTCGGGCAGAGATGAGGGGAGGGGGGAGATTCCGGCCAGGCGATGCCCCGCGCCGGCCTCCCGGATTTTCCGGTTTTCTCTCTCAAGCTGGTTTCTCTTTTATTTTTATATGGTGACCCTTTTTATCGCAGCGTTTCTTGGATTCGGCGCGGGAGCAATCCTCGCCTGGTGGTATGAGACGAGCCGCAACCGGCCGGAGCGGATAGTTCTGGAGAAGCAATTGCGGACGCTGCAGGCGCAGTGCCTGGAGGCGCGGAGCGATCTGGAGCAGGCACGAGAGCAGATGTCTGTCCTCAGGGCGGAGGTCGCCCGGCTGGAGGAGCGCAATGCCGCGGAGAAGCGCGCCCTCGAACAGATGCGCGCCAGTCTGCCGGAGACCTTCAAGTCCCTGGCGAGCGAGGTTCTCAGGGAGAAGTCGCGGGAGTTTGCCGAGCAGAACCAGAGCAGCCTCGGCCAGATGCTGGGTCCCTTGAGCAGCCGCCTGCAGGACTTTCAGAAGAAGATCGAAGACGTGCATCTGGAGCAGGTGCGGGGAAGCGCTACGCTGCGGGAACAGGTCACGCGGCTGGTGGAGTCGACGGGCAGGGTAAGCAGCGAGGCAAATAGCCTGGCAAGCGCGCTCAAGGGATCGAACAAGGCCCAGGGAACCTGGGGCGAGTTTGTGCTGGCGCGGATCCTGGAGAGCGCCGGCCTGCGCCGAGGCCAGGAGTACGAGGCGCAGGAGAGCTATGCCGGGGAAAACGGAAGGCGGGCGCAGCCGGATGTGGTGGTTCACCTGCCTGGAGAGCGGCACCTGGTGATCGACTCCAAGGTATCGCTGGTCGCCTACGAGGCCCATTGCAATGCGGAAGACGATGCTGCGCGCAGCGCGGCGTTCAACGAACATCTGAACTCGATCCGCGCGCACATCAAGGGGCTGTCAGAGAAGAATTACCAGTCCTTGTACGGGCTGAAGTCCCTGGACTTCGTCATCATGTTTCTGCCCATCGAGCCGGCCTTCCTGCTGGCTCTCTCCCGGGATGAGAAGCTGTGGGAGCAGGCCTGGCAGAAGAGCGTGTTACTGGTGAGCCCGAGCAGCCTGCTCTTCGTGTTGCGCACCGTGTCGTATCTCTGGCGGCAGGAGCAGCAGGAGCGGAATGTCGAGGAGATCGTCAAGCGGGGGGAGATGCTGTACAACAAGCTGGCCGGTTTTGTGGATGATCTGCAGGCGGTGGGGAAGGGGCTGGACCTGGCGCAGAGCAAATATGCGGAGGCGTTCAGCAAGCTCCATACCGGAACCGGCAACGTCATCCGCCAGGCGGAGATGCTAAAGGCCCTGGGGATCAAGCCGTCCAAGCAACTCGCCCAGGGCCTGGTGGAGCTGGCCCAGCAGGAGTCGCTGCAACTGGGAAAGGATGGCGAGGGGCCGGCCGGGTAGGCCTGCGGGTGAGGCGAAGATCCGGAATCCGCGGGGGCCCAGGGTGAATCCCTTAAGGCTGGTGAAGGAATGCGGCGCGCAGCCGGTCCCAGGTGGTGCCCAGGGTTTCGGGGAGCACGCGGGTCTCAGCCACTGCGGTCATGAAGTTGACATCTCCGCTCCATCTGGGCAGAACGTGGAGGTGCAGGTGTCCGGCGACTCCGGCGCCGGCTGCGCGTCCGAGGTTCATTCCGAGATTCAGGCCGTCGGGAGCGTAGACGGCCTGGAGGACGGCTTCGGCTCGCTGCGCCAGGGCAGTGATCTCTGCGGCAACCTCGGCGGGAAGGGCAGCCAGAGAGCCTTCATGCAGATAGGGCAGGATCATGAGATGGCCCGAGGTGTAGGGAAACTTGTTGAGGCAGATGAAGGAGTGGCGGGCGCGGAGCACGATGCCGGCGGTGCGTTCGACGGTATCAGCAGGGGAGCCGTGCTCGATGGCGTAATCGGCGGCAGCGAGGAGGTTGCAGAAGACGCAGCCGAGGTCGCCGGGCCAGGCGGCGAGATCTTCGGGCACTCCTTTCCGCTGTGCGCCGGCGGGCTCGGAGAGATAGGCGTAACGCCAGGGGGTCCAGAGGTGGTCCATGTGGGATCAAGTATACGGAGTCATCGGGGAGGGCATGGCGGGAGAGTTGGAGGGAAGGGGTGCGAATTCGCTGGGGATTCGTGGCGAATCGGGAGCAACCTTTCATTGACATGCCTTCCTGGTCATTGCTATATTTGGTACGAGGGTCCACGTAGCGGATTCAACGTAGACGCTCTTCGCCGCTCTTGCTCAATCCCGCCAGCCGGTAAGGTCCCGACCGGAGACCGACAGTAGTGAGAACCCGCACACGTGGGCTTGCTCGCTGTCTCCCTGCGAGTACCTCTGGCATCCAGGCGGATGGGGCAAGGATAACGGCGTCGAGATTCGCGGGACATGCCTGAATTTGGTCCGGCGAAGCAAGCTGCAGGTGGTCGGAACTCCAAGCCTGGAAAGATGGTCGGCCTTGGCGGCAGATCGAGCGAGACCTGCAGTGGCGGGAAGGTATTAAGTTCCGCCGATCAAGAATCCGGAGCTGGAAGTCATGGCAGACGTCCTTAATCCCGAACGAACCGAGAGCACACCCCTGAATACCCAATTGGAAAGCCCTACGCTGGAGTCAGCGACGGATCAAGCCGAGCCGTCCCACGATTTAACCTTTAACCGCCGCTCTGACGACGCACGCGAGGCCGCCGGGTCCTCGGCTGCAGAAGCGTCTTCTTCCGCGGACGAGCCCGATGCGGGCGCCATGGAAGACTTTGCCGCGGCGCTGGAGTCCTTCGATCGCGAGCAGGCTGCCGAAGCTGCAATGCTGGCCTCTGACGACAACATCGTCACAGGAACGGTGATCAAGCTGACGGACAAGCATGTTGTTGTCGACGTCGGACTCAAGTCGGAAGGTTTAATCCCCCTGGAGCAGGTGTTGGATCACCTGGGCCAGTCCAAGCTCAAGCCGGGCGACACCGTCGAAGTGGTGGTGGAGCGCGAGGAGGCCGAGGGCGGCTATCTGCTGAGCTATGACAAGGCGCAGCGGCACCGGGTCTGGGACACGATCGAGAAGGCTGCCAACGAGAAGACGCCAGTGGTGGGCACGGTTCTGGGACGGGTCAAGGGCGGAGTTACGGTCGACATCGGCATCAAGGCATTTTTGCCGGGCTCGCAGCTTGAGATCCGGCCGGTGCGCAATCTCGATGGTTACATTGGCCAGCAGATTGAAGTCCGCGTCATCAAGCTGAACAAAAAGCGGGGCAACGTGGTGGTTTCGCGCAAGGAGCTGCTCGAAGAGGAGCAGACCGCGAAGCGGAGCACGACCCTGGAGCATTTGGAGGAGGGCGCGATCCTCACCGGTACGGTCAAGAATCTTACGGATTACGGCGCTTTTGTGGATCTCGGCGGCATCGACGGCCTGCTGCATATCACTGATATGTCCTGGGGGCGCCTGACGCATCCGCGGGACCTGGTGAACGTCGGCGACGAGATTCAGGTCAAAGTGCTCAAGTTTGACCGCGAGAAGCAGCGTGTCTCCCTCGGCTTCAAGCAGCTGACCCCTGATCCCTGGCTGGATGCTGTGGAGCGGTATCCCACTGGAGCGCGCGTCCGGGGGCGGGTGCTCAGCGTTACCGATTACGGCTCCTTCGTCGAGCTGGAGCAGGGCATCGAGGGTCTGGTCCACGTCTCCGAGATGACGTGGTCCAAGCGGATGAAGCATCCCTCGAAGCTGGTCAAGCCGGGCGACGATGTCGAGACGGTTGTGCTGAGCGTCAATCCCAATGACCGGCGCATCTCCCTCGGAATGAAGCAGTTGCTCGAGAACCCCTGGGAGCATCTCTCGGAGCGCTACCCGGCGGGAACCGTCGTCGAAGGCCGCGTCCGCAATCTGACGGATTTCGGCGCCTTCATTGAGATCGAAGACGGCATTGACGGCCTGGTGCATGTCAGCAACCTGAGCTGGACCAAGCGTGTGAAGCATCCTTCGGAGATCCTGAAAAAGGGCGAGAAGGTACGCGCCGTGGTTCTGGGCGTCGAGGCGGAGAATCGCCGCCTCTCCTTAGGAATCAAGCAGTTGCTGCCTGACGTCTGGGAGACCTTCTTTGCCCAGCACCGGGTCGGCGACGTGGTGAAGGGGAAGGTGCTCCGCACCGCCCAGTTTGGCGCCTTTGTCGAGGTCGCCGAAGGGGTCGAAGGCCTCTGCCATGTCTCCGAAGCCGCGGATGCTTTAGGCGCTCCCGTCAAGCTCGAAGCCGGCCAGGAGCACGACTTCAAGATCATCAAGATGAACCAGGATGAGAAGAAGGTCGGGCTCAGCCTCCGGGCGGTCGGTGAAGAAGCCAGCCGTGCCGATGTCGAAGCTTACAAACAGCCGGTCTCCAGTTCCACTACCACGCTGGGCGATCTGGTCAACTGGAAGCGTTCAGAACAATAAGCTGGCGTAGCCCATTAAAAAAATGCCCCTGCATGAGCAGGGGCATTTTTTATGGGCTGGAGCGGAAGGCCGGGGTTTGTGGTTTCCCGGTGCAGATTTGTGATGGTGGAGGCTGGTTCGCTACGGGCTGTTGTGGTCTCCCAACTCCGGAGGAACAACTTCACCGTTGGCTCCCACTCGGGAGGCCCACTTTATTTGGAGGGCTCCAGCTTGAGCTCGAAGGTGAATTGCTTCTTACTGTCGAAGGAGCTGATGGATTTGGTTTTGGACTTCAGGTCTTTGTACTTCGCCCAGACGCGGTAGTCTACGTCACTGCTGAGCTGGCCGAAGCGGTAGCTTCCGTCAGCGACGGTGATGTAGGTCTTGATCTCCAGGGTCTTCTGGTTTTGCAGATAGACGACCGCGTTGGGCTGGGGCTTGTCCTCTGTATCAATGACCGTCCCCTGGACCACACGAGAGGTGAGCGCCAGGCTCTGACCCTCGAATCGCGTGGCGGGGAAGGCGAGGACAAACAGGAAGCACAGGATGGTGATCGTGGCAGAGCCTGAGCGCAGATAGCCAGCGCTGCAAAAGCGCGGATTTGAGCGAGAAAGAGCCCGCTTCGACGAACTGGTGGAAGCGGCCGAGGCTGCCCAGGACCGGAGGCTCTCCGTTTCTGGTTTCCCGCAACTCTGGGAGAGCCCACCTTCGCAGGAGATACCCGGCACTTGACTCACTCCTCTTCCTCGTCTTTGACTTCGTCTTCCTCATCCTCGTAGGACGCTTCATCTACTTTGGAGAGTTCGAGCGGGTCAGTGGCGACGACCTCAAATTCGGTGCCGCACTCATCGCAGACGATGACGTCGCCTTCCTCCACGTCGTCTGCATCGAAGTCGAGAACGCTCTCACATTCTGGGCAAACTGGCATTTAGGCCTCCAACAGCCTGAATTGGTTGATTGTGGTCGCGCCGTGGCGGGCGCATTTTCCGCTGGTCTTCGAGAGAACCCCGGAGAGAACCCCGCAGCAGGTCAACAGAGCAGCATCAGCACTCATAAAATCGTATCGCAGGTAGAAGAACAGATCGAAGAGAATCTGGAAAGATCTGCTCTCACACTGAACTCATTTTAGCGGGTCTCACACATTTCCTTTCGATCCTGCTTTGCGGCCTGAACAGGCCCTGGATCGACGTGCAGGACCTTCGGCAGCTTTCCTCTCATCTAAGATCACCAGCGCGAAGCGAGAGCCGCATCCGCCAATAAGACGGGTGGGGAAGAGAAACGGCTGCAACCAACCTGCCGAAGGACGAGCGCCGGAAGTCCTCCCAGCGCCCGTTGCTTTCTCCCTCAGACGGGATTTGCCCCGGCATGGTTTTCTGGGAATACTGTAGGGTGGTTGAGGGCGCCGCAGGGAAAGGGAAAAGGCGGTAGGCTAATCAGAGGGCAAGGGAACTTTCAAAGCCATGGCACGTTTTCGTTCCAGCTCCAGCATGATTTCGTTTCCACGCCTGAGCGGGGTCACCGCTCGACTGGTCATCGCCAACGCAGCTATTTTCTTTCTCCTGCTGCTGATGCGGTATGCCGCACCTCAGTGGGCGGCTGCGGCCTCCTCGCATTTTTCCCTGGTTCCCGCGCTGCTGGTCCGCGGCTGGGTATGGCAGCTCGTCACCTACAGCTTTATCAGCTTCGGCGTGTGGAACGTCGCCTTCAACATGCTGACGCTCTGGTTCATCGGTTCGTTTCTGGAATCGAGCAAGGGGGGCCGGTGGCTGCTGGAGGCGTACTTCCTGAGCGCGGCGGGCGGCGCCCTGCTCGGCAGCGCGCTCTGCTTTACGCATGTCTTTGGTTCCACGCCCTTTGCGATTGTGGGCGGCGCCGACGCGGCCATCGTCGGCCTGCTGGCGGCCTTCGCCGTGCTCTTCGGCGACCTTGAGATGATGATGTTTCCGCTGCCGGTCGGCATCAAGGCGCGGTACCTGGTGGTCGTGATTGTGCTGATCGACCTGGCGTTCATGATCTCGGGCGGAAATCCGCTGGCTTATTTCACCGTTCTCAGCGGCGCCCTCGTGGGCTTCCTTTATGCGCGGCGTGCGCCGCGCCGGCGGGGGCGCGGCTTTTCCTTCGGGGATCAGATCCAGGGCCTCCGCAACAGCTACTACCGCTGGAAGCGGCGGCAGGCCGCGCGCAAATTCGAGGTGTACATGCGGAAGCAGAACCGTGAAGTCCGCTTCGACGACGAAGGCCGCTATATCGCTCCCGACGAACGCCACGACCCGAATGATCGCAAATGGATGAATTGAAGGGCCGCGCCCTCCGGTTCCCCCTACGGTTTCCTGCTTCGGGCTGTGCTTTCCGCTGCCCTTTTTGTCCCAAATCCTTTCAACACAGCTAATCTTTCAGCACGGTGCGGATGTGCAGCTCCTTGAGTTGCTGGGGGCTGACGGGCGTCGGCGCGTCGACCATCAGGTCGATGGCCTTGGCTGTCTTCGGGAAGGCGATGACCTCGCGCAGGCTCTGTGCGCCGGCCAGGATCATGACGATGCGATCCAGGCCCAGGGCGATGCCGCCGTGGGGCGGGGTGCCGTGGGTGAGGGCCTCAAGAAAGAATCCGAAGCGCGCCCTGGCCTCCTCCTCGCTCAGGCCCAGCGCGCGGAAGATCTCCTGCTGAACATCCTGGCGGTGAATCCGGATGGAGCCGGAGCCCAGCTCCAGGCCATTCATGGCAAGGTCGTAATACCGTGCGCGAACCGAGGCGGGATCGGAGACAAGCCTGCCCATATCCTCCTCGTGCGGCGAGGTAAACGGATGGTGTGCGGGCAGCCAGCGTTTGGACTCCTGGTCGAACTCGAACATGGGGAAGTCGGTCACCCAGATGGGGCGGAAGGCCTGATCGCCGGGGACCACGCCGCCGGAACGGCGTTCGGAGGAGTCGACGGTCTGATCGGTGACGGCGAAGGCGCCGTGCCGGGAGGCGTAGCGCCGGGCCAGCTCCACGCGAAAATTGCCCGCGGCCGAATAGATCAGGATCTCGCGCTCTGAGAGCCGGCCGGCGATCTTGGTGTCGCTGGCTTGAGCATGCACGGTGGCGTCGCCGGCGACGATGACCAGCAGATCCTCAGCGCCGGCGGTAGAGGCCTCGGGGAGCGCGAGTGCGCGAGCCTTCCTGGCTGCCTCCGGAAAGCCCTTCTCCAGCCGCTTCCAATCGTCGATCAGCTTGGCTCCCTTCCTGGGATCGAAGAGTGGACGATTTTCGTCGCGCTCCTTGCGCGAGAGCTCGCCTACGCGGGGGATGCGCACGGCCACGACGGGGAGGCTGGGGTCGATGAGCAGGGCCTTGAGCTCTTCCTCGCTGAAGGCGGAGCGCACGTCGGTGAGTCCTGGGAGGCGCAGGTCGGGTTTGTCGATGCCGTACTGGCGCATCGCCTCGTCATAGGTGATCTGAGGAAAGGGAGTGTAGAGAGCGATGCCCACGGCGCGGAAGGCCGCGGAGAGGAAGCTCTCCACGATGCGAAAGACGGTCTCCTGCTGGGGAAAGGAGATCTCCAGGTCGATCTGGGTGAACTCCGGCTGCCGGTCGGCGCGCAGGTCCTCGTCGCGGAAACAGCGGGCAATCTGGAAATAGCGATCGAAGCCGGAGATCATGAGAATCTGCTTGAAGAGCTGGGGAGACTGCGGCAGCGCGTAGAAGCTGCCTGGGTGGACCCGGCTGGGCACGAGATAGTCGCGGGCTCCCTCCGGAGTGGAGCGGGTCATGAACGGCGTTTCGATCTCGAGAAATCCCTGGCGGGCGAGGTCTTCGCGGACGGCGAGGGCGATCTTGTGGCGCAGCTCGAAGTTCTGCTGCATCTGCTCGCGGCGCAGATCGATGTAGCGATACTTGAGGCGCAGCTCCTCGTTTCCGATGGCCTCCTCGGCCGGAGAGAAGGGAGGCACCCTGGCATCATTCAAGACCAGCAGCCGATCGGCTGCGATCTCAATCTCGCCGGTCGCCATCTTGGGATTGATGACTTCTTTGTCCCGCAGGCGGACTTTGCCGATGACGGCGACGACATACTCCGGCCGCACCTGTTCGGCCTTGGCGTGGCCCTCGGGGCTGAGTTCCTTGTCGAGGACGATCTGGGTGATGCCGGTACGGTCGCGCAGGTCGAGGAAGATCAGGTTGCCGTGGTCGCGGCGGCGGTTCACCCATCCCATGAGGGTAACGGCTTCGCCGGCTTGCTGTGCGCGGAGCTGGCCGCATGTATGCGTACGCTGGAGGTTGCCTAAAAAGTCGAGCAAAGCAGGTGTCCTGGTTTGAAGATTTGGTTCTGAAGATCTCGTTTTGAAGATTTGCGTTTTGCAAGCATTTTCACGCTCACTGCGGCGCCGGTCGAGCCCGCGGTCCGCCGCCGTTCTCCCCGGCGGCGCGAGACCTTCTGGTCATTGGTTGAGAGCCCGTTCGAGATTCGCAAGCTGCTGGGCGAGAGTGGTCCGGGGAACCTTGGACTGCTGTCCGGTAGCGAAGTTCTTCACCGTGAGGATACCGGATGACCATTCGTCCTCGCCGAGAATCACGATGGAGCGCGCGAGCTTGTTGGCGGTCTCGAAGGATTTTTTCAGCCGGAAGGCTCCGTCTCCGAGCTCGATGCGCAGGCCGGCGGCGCGCAGGTCCCGGGCCAGGGCCAGGGCCGGCGCGTTCATCGGCTCGCCCAGCGGAGCGACGAAGGCATCCGCGAGCCGGGGAGCCTGCTGGGTGTGTCCTTCCAGCGCAAGCACCAGCCGGTCTTCGCCGATGGCGAAGCCGATGCCCGGCGCCCGGGGGCCGCCGATTGCCTCAGAGAGCCCGTCATAGCGGCCTCCGCCGAGCAGGGCATTCTGCGAGCCGAGGGTTCCGGTCTTCGAGTCTTCGACAAACTCGAAGGTCGTGCGGGTGTAGTAGTCCAGCCCGCGTACCAGCCGGTAATCCTGTTCGTAGGGCACTCCGCAGGCGTCCAGCGCGGCGCACACAGCGGCAAAGTGGGCCTGCGAGGCCGGATCGAGCGAGTCCCAGATGCGGGGCAGCTGTTCGATAATGGGCTGGTCTTCGGGTACCTTGCAGTCGAGAACGCGCAGGGGATTGGTCTCGGCGCGGCGCCGGCAGTCCTGGCACATGCGGCCGACCACCGGAGTCAGTGCCTCGCGAAGCCTGGCGACGTAGCGAGGACGGTCCTCGGAGGAGCCGACGGAGTTGATTTTGAGCTTCCACCCGGTGATGCCCAGTTCCCGGAGGAAGGTAGCGAGCATCTCCAGCACCTCGGCATCGCGCAGGGGAGATTCGCTGCCGGCGCTGGGCGGTCCGATGACTTCGGCGCCGATCTGAAAGAACTGGCGGTAGCGCCCCTTCTGCGGCCGTTCCCTGCGGAACTGCGGCCCGATGTAGTAGAGCTTCTGCAACTGGCCGGTCTCGCCGAGCTTGTGCTCGATGTAGGCGCGCACCACGCCGGCGGTGTTTTCCGGGCGGAGAGTAAGCGACTGGGCTCCGCGGCCGGGATCCTCTGCGGGAGTAAAGGAGTACATCTCCTTGGAGACGATGTCAGTCTCCTCGCCGACGCTGCGGGAAAACAGTTGCGTGTCCTCAAAAATCGGGGTGCGGATTTCGCCGAAGGAGTAGCGCTCGAAGATGCGCCTCGCGGCGGCCTCGATGTGGTTCCAAAGTTCCGTTTGCGGAGGCAGCAGGTCGCGCGTGCCCCGGATGGCTTTCAGCGTGCTCATAAGGTGTTCTCTCTAGGATACCGGAGGTCAGGCTGTCCGCCGCATTCCTGCGCGGCTCAACGGCTCTGCCAGGCTTTGCATTCCTGGAGATAAATGGCGGTGTAATCGAGGTAGTTGCGGGCGTACTGGAGAATCATTTCCCGGTCCGTGGCGTCGAGCTGCCGCCGCTGTTTGGCGGGAACGCCGGCCCAGAGAGTCATGGGTGGAACGATCGTATTTTCGGGAATGAGCGCTCCGGCGGCGATGATGGAACCCTCGCCGACGGTTGCATTGTTCAGGATCGTGGCCCCGATCCCAATGAGGCAGGCGTCTGAGATGGTGCATCCGTGGACCGTCGCGTTGTGGCCGATCGTCACCCAATCGCCAACAATGACGGGATATTTGTAGCGCATTCCGTGGAGCACGGTGCAGTCCTGCACGTTGCTGTTCGCCCCGATGCGGATGGAGTTGACGTCTCCGCGCAGCACCGCATTCATCCAGATACTGGAGTTTTCCCCGAGTTGAACGTCGCCCAGAACCTGAGCGGAGAGGTCGACATAGCAGGAAGTCGGGACAAGGGGTGTGTGGCCTTGATACGGGCGAATCATAGTGCGGCGCGGGCTCCTGGATCGGGGAAGGATGATCGGCTTAAAAAAAGGTAGTTACCGGGGAAGCTTGAGGTTAGAATCGTCTCCCATGCGCCAACGGCATTGTTGCGCCAACGGCATTGTTGCGCCAACGGCATTGTTGCGCCAACGGCATTGTTGCGCCAACGGCGGTGAGGCGCCAGATGGAGATGGTGCGCAATGGTTCCGGTGAAGAATGGGACGGACGGCAAAAGGGGGACGCTTTCCAGTCGAATTTGTTGTCTGTGAGATGAAAAAACCGGCCATTCTTCCGATTCACCTTGAGGAGTTTGTAAAAAGTACAGTACTCTAGTATGACCCAATTGGGTCGATTGTGAGGTGTAGTTCTCTTGGCAGAGGTTCGCGTGCAGGAAGGCGAGCCGCTTGAAAACGCATTACGCCGATTTAAGCGTAAGGTGCAGCAGGAAGACATTATCAAGGAAGTGAAGCGTCACTCCTTCTACCTGAAGCCCGGCGAACGCCGTCGTGTAAAGGAAGCGCTGGCGCGCAAGCGGAATCGTAAAAAAGCTCGTAAGGAGCAAGACTGAGAGTATGCTGGCCTACTGCATGAGATTTCATGGGGTAGGCCAGACGTCTAAGCAAGTCTAAGAGCATTTGGATAGCACCGAGACGCGGAATGAGCTGGTTGGGCCACCCGGGCCTTTGAGATTCGCCGGGCTTTCGCGCTTCGAACGAGACAGGATGCTCTGGAAAGCGAGAGCTTTCAAACAAGCTTCACAAGAGCCCACATTTCCCTCTCCCTCCGCCAATTTTGCCCTGCGGCTCGGGCTCATCACTTAACTCGAATAAGACGCTGGATGGTTGCTTGCCGGAGATAACGGCGCATTTGCTGCGGAAGTTGGAAAATTCCAGGGAGGGTCAGGTACGCGTATGGAGTTCGTCGATAAGGTTCTGAAGTGCGTGGACTGCGGAAACGACTTCGTTTTCACCGCGGGTGAGCAGCTCTTTTTTCATGACAAACAGTTCAAGAACGATCCCAAGCGCTGCAAGCAGTGCAAGATCAAGCGCGCCTCCGGAACGGGAAGCGCGGTACGAACGGAGACGCGTACTGTCTGTTCGGAGTGCGGGGCAGAGACGACGGTGCCGTTCAAGCCGACGCAGGGCCGTCCGGTGCTTTGCCGTTCGTGCTTCCAGCAGAAGCGCCCCGCGCCCGCCGCGATAACGGCCTCGGGCGCCGCGTCCTGAAGACGCCTTGATCCCCATCGAGAGATGAGAACGCGGCTTCGCCGCTCGGCAGCGGCCGCGATTGCGTGGTGTGCGGGGGATAGAAGAGGGAAGCCTCGCGCGGGCGCTTGCGGGGCAGTTCTTTCGAGCCAGCCTGGCGGAAGAGCCAGCCTAGCGGACGCTAGCCGCGGACCCGGGCAACTTTGGCGGGGGCAGTCCGAGCGGGCGCCTTGGGGTTTGCGGGTTTTTCCTGCGCTGCGGCGGCCTTCTGCTTCTTATCTTCGTGGGCGACCAGCAGGGCTTCGATCTGACGGAGCAGTTCCTCGGTATTCATCGGCTTCACCAGCATCTTATCCATCCCATGGTTCTGCCATTCGAAGCCTTCCACGGGGAAGGCGGTGAGCATGGCGACGGCCGGCTGGTTTGCCGACTTCTTGGCCGCGCGCGCCACTTCCAGCCCGGCGTTCTCGCTCTCCATGCGCATGTCGGTAATCACCATGTGATAGGTGTTGGTGCGGAGCTTGGATTTTGCTTCGCGGGCCGAGGCGGCGGTTTCCACCTCAAAGCCGTTGATCTCAAGAACGGCCTTGAGCGTGAGCAGGATTGCAAGCTCATCATCTACTAAAAGAATGCGACGTTTCATGTAAGGAAGACTCCGGGCGATACAGGTGCGATTGTCCAACCACTCGCTATCCGATGGAAGGAAAGCCTAGGGCCACTCTACCGGAAAACGCACGCCCAGCGCACTTCCCGCCCGGCCGCAGGAAAATCGAAGGGGTTGATAGACTGGCAACGTGGAAGAATACCACGTTGAGAACTTCGGGTGCCGTGCAAGCCAGGCCGATGGAGAAGCGATCGGGCTGGAGCTCGGCAGCCGCGGGCTGGCCCAGGCGGCGAGCGCCGAGACGGCCGATGTGGTAGTGGTGAACACCTGCAGCGTGACCGCCCAGGCGGACCGGACTGCCCGCGCATTCCTGCGGCGGTTGCAGCGCCGGAATCCCCGGGCACGCGTGCTGGTGACGGGCTGCTATGCGCAGCGGGCTCCTGAGGAGGTGGCTGCTCTCCCCGGCGTGCAAGCGGTTGTGGGCAACAGCCACAAGGGCATGGTCGCGCAGCTGGCTGCAGGCGGGGCCTTTGTTCCACTCCGGTCTCTGCAGGGCGGGGAGCGCCCCTGGGCCGGACCTGTGGTTTACGTCGATGAAGTCTTTGCCCACTCTGCGTTGGCTGCCGCATGCTGGACCGGGACGCGCGGCCATACCCGGCCTAATCTCAAGGTGCAGGACGGCTGCGGGAATCGCTGCTCGTTCTGCGTGATCCCGGTCACCCGGGGGCACAGCCGGTCGATGCCGATGGAGGATTGCCTGCGTTCGGTGGAGAGCTTTGCCTCCTCCGGAGGGGTGGAGCTGGTGCTCTCCGGCATCAATCTCGGACGATGGGGCCGCGATCTTAGTCCTGCCCGCACGCTGGAGCAGCTGGTCGCCGCGATCCTGCGGCAGACCTCGCTGCCCAGGCTGCGCCTCAGTTCGGTTGAGCCGATGGACTGGACGGCGGAGCTGCTTTCACTCTTCAGCAATGAGGCCGGCGAGGCTGGGGGGCGCCTGGCACGCCACGCACATCTCCCGCTGCAGTCGGGAGCGGACGCGACTCTGCGGGCCATGCATCGCCGCTACCGGCCCTGGCACTACGCGGAGAAGCTCGCGGCGATTCGCAAGTGCATGCCGGATGCGGCGATCGGGGCGGACGTGATGGTGGGCTTTCCGGGCGAGAGCGACGCTCTGTTTGAAGAGAGCTATGCCTTTATCGCGGAGCAGCCGTTCACGTATCTTCATCTGTTTCCTTTTTCGCCGCGGCCGGGCACTCCCGCAGGGGAGCTTCACCGGCGGGATGCGCCGCCGCCGGGAGCGGTGGCGGAGCGGATGGCGAGGCTGCGCGGGCTGATCGCGGCGAAGAACCTGGCATTCCGCGAGCGTTTCGTGGGCGGGAGGCTGCCGGCGGTGACGCTGGAGACGGCTGAGGAGATGCGGGGCCAGGGCCGGACCCGCGCCCTCACCGACAATTTCATCGAGGTGGATCTGGAGGCAACGATTCCTGCAAACCGGAATATTCAGGCCGGCATCACAGAGGTCAGGAGCGAGGGTCTGGCCGGCCGGGTGGCCGCCTGAGGCCGTTTGGTGACTTTGGCGTCCATTTGCGAGGCTTGTCCCCGGGGCAATCAGTGCTATTCTTAGACTCCGGGGGAGTGTGTCCCTCGCCATTGGAGGACTCATCGACAAGCGTTCAGCCAAGTCATTTATCCGCATCAACGACAGGATTCGCGCGCGGGAGATCCGCGTCATCGACGAAAACGGGGAACAGCTCGGAATCCTGCCTCCCTTCGAAGCCTTGAAGATTGCCCGCGAGCGCGGACTGGATCTGGTTGAAGTCTCACCCACCGCTCAGCCGCCGGTTTGCCGAATTCAGGACTATGGCAAGTTCCTTTACGAGAAGGACAAGAGCGACCGGGCAGCCCGCAAGAAGCAGAAGGTGATCGTGGTCAAAGAGGTGAAGTTCTCTGTGACCGTGGATGAGCATGATTACCAGACCAAGAAGAATCAGGCGATTCGTTTTCTGAGTGAGGGCGATAAGGTCAAGGCGTCGCTTCGCTTCAAAGGACGGCAGATGGCCCATCGCGAACTTGGATATGCAATCGTGAACCGGCTGATTCAGGATATGGGGGATGCAGGAGTGGTGGAGTTTATGCCGCGGATGGAAGGCACGACGCTGCATGCGATTCTCGCTCCGGGAAAGAAAGCGGAGCCGGCAAAGAAGCCCATGCCGCCCAAGCCGGCTGTCTCCGGAGCGGCCGCCCAGCAGTAAGGCTGGGCCGCGGCGCCGTATATTTCAGGGCCGAGAGAGGCCACCGGCAGGCTGTGCCCGGGCGTGCGGGTGGCGCTCCCGCCACGCTCTCCAGTATACTAACCAATGGGGATAAGCAACCCGTCTGCCTTTGGCAGGCAGGCGCCGTGAAAGCGCATGACCCGGGGTTTCTCACCCGGCCGATGCCGCAGAATGGTCACCCGTCAGAGAAGCTGTTTTATCACTCAAGATTTCAACCAGGAAAGCCATGCCTAAACTGAAGACACACAAAGGCGCAGCCAAGCGCTTCAAGAAGACCGGCACGGGAAAGGTGCTGCGTGGACAGACCAAGATGCGCCACATCCTGACCTCGAAGCTGAAGAAGACGAAGCGCAAGCTGGGCGGAAGCGTGCTGGTTTCTGAAGCCGACCAGCCCAAAGTGCTGCGCATGATCCCTTACGCCTGATCATTCCCGATCGGACGGGGAAGGGAAGCGAAGGTCCCAGGGGTGGTTTGCCCGCGAGAGTTTCTCGCAGTGGGAGACCCGGGAGGACCGGAACAAGCGAGTGAAGAGGTCAGTTCCTGCCTCCAGCCGCACAACGAACGACCAAAAGGAGAAGCAAGATGCCCCGCGTAAAACGTGGAACAAAACGTAACGACCGCCGGAAGAAGATCCTCAAACGAGCCAGCGGCTACTTCCTGACCAAATCCAAGCTTTACCAGGCGGCGCAAGAGGCCGTCGAGCGCGGGCTGAAGTTCGCCTACACGGGCCGCCGCCAGAAGAAGCGCCAGTTCCGCTCGCTATGGATTGTGCGCATCGGCGCCGCCGCCAAGCTCAACGGCATCAGCTATTCGCAGTTCATTCATGGTCTGAAGACGGCGGGAATCGAACTCGATCGCAAGATCCTGGCCGATATTGCGGTGCGGGATGCAGCCGGATTTACCGCGCTGGCCGAGCAGGCCAAGAATGCGCTGAAGTCTACCGCCGCAGCCTGAGAGCAGCCCGGGAACTCACCTGAAGGGGGCGGCGGGACCGCCTCCTTTTTGTATGCCTGCCGGCGGCAATCCGCCGGCCGATTCAGATTTTTCCCCGAAGCCGATAAAAATTCATGCCGCCGATTGAAATCTCCAGGCTCACGGATTATTCGCCCAGTTCGCTGGACCGGTTCTTTGCCGGAGTTCTTGAGCAGTTCAACCTGGATTCCGGCTCTGTCCGCACGGAAGAGGAGATCGAGCAACTCCGCATCCGCTGGATCGGCCGCAAGCAGGGGCTGCTGGCCCGCGTGAGCGAGGCGCTCAAGGAGGCTCCGGCGGAGTCGCGAAAAGAGGCCGGGCGGCGGTTCAACGCGCTCAAGCAGGAGATCGAGCCGCGCTGCGATCCGCAGCAGTTACGAGCGCGTATCGGCGGTTCCGCGGCGCCGGCTGAGCCGTTCGCCGGAGAGGCGATCGACATTACGCTGCCGGGTACGCGGCGCGCCCTGGGAGCCGAGCACCCGCTGGTCCGAACGATGAATGAGATCGTCGCTGTCTTTGCTTCCATGGGCTACTCGGTGGGTCTGGGGCCGGAGGTCGAGACCGACTACTACAACTTCGAGGCGCTTAACTTTCCGCCGAACCACCCTGCGCGCGACACGCAGGACACCCTGGTGATCGCGCACCAGGAGCGCAAGCCGCTGCGCGACCGGCTGCTGATGCGGACCCATACCTCGCCGGTGCAGATCCGCACGATGGAGCGGGAGCCGCCTCCGCTACGCATCGTGATCCCGGGAAAGGTCCACCGCAACGACGCGGCCGACGCGACGCACTCGCCTATCTTTCACCAGGTCGAGGGGTTGTGTGTGGATGAAAACATCACCTTCTCCGACCTCAAGGGCACGCTCGACCACGCGATGAAAGCGTTCTTCGGCGCGAGTGTCAAGACACGGTTCTTTCCTTCGTTCTTCCCGTTTACCGAGCCCTCGGCCGATGTGCAGATCAGCTGCATCTTCTGCGGGGGTTCGGGCTGCCGCAAGTGCAAGCACTCCGGATGGATTGAGCTGCTCGGCTGCGGCATGGTGGACCCCGCGGTCTTTGCTTTCGCGGCGCAGAAGCAGCCCGCGTACGATGCGAAGAAGATCAGCGGCTTCGCCTTCGGCATGGGAGTAGAGCGCATTGCCATGATGAAGTACGGGATCAGCGATATCAGCCAGTTCTACTCGGGCGACATGCGCTTCCTGGAGCAATTCGCGTGAGGGGAGAGCGGAGCACCGAGCTTCAATATGCAACCGTAACGGTTCCATGGCGTTGTACGAAGGGCGGGGCGGGCGAGCCGGCCTACAGCGCGGACGCGATTCCTCAAGAATCCTGGGCGAAATCCTGGCAAATCCTTGGACGATCGGCTGACTTGCTGACTTTATGAAGATTCTCTCCAATTGGCTCCGCTCCTACGTTCCCGGCCTTCCCGCCGCCGATCGTGAATTGGCCGAGGCGCTTACTCTGCGCGGAATCGCTGTGGAGGGCGTCTTCGATCTCGGTCCGGGAAACGGCTCGCTCTTCGAGATGGACATTACGACCAACCGCGTCGATGCGATGAATCACTATGGCATCGCCCGGGAGGCTGCGGCGATCTACTCGCTCCCCTTGTCTCCTCTGGAGGCGGTGCTGGGCGCCCCGGTTCCGACAGCAACGCCGGTGAAGGTGGTGATCGAGGCGAAGGATCTCTGTGGGCGCTTCACCGCCCGGGCGCTTACGGGCGTTCGCATCCAGCCGTCGACCGGGATCGTGCAGCAGCGTTTCCGCCTGCTTGAGCAGAAGGCGATCTCGAACGCGGTGGATGCGACCAACTACGTAACTCTGGCCATGGGGCATCCGACACACGCCTTCGATCGGGACAAGCTGCAGGGAGCGATGGTGATTCGCCGCGCCCGCAAAGGGGAGAAGCTGACGACGCTCGACGGAATCGAGCGCGTGCTTGATCCGGAAGACCTGGTGGTGGCTGACGAGAGCCGGGCGCTGGCGATCGCCGGCGTGATGGGCGGCTGGGACACCATGATCACCGAAGAGACCACGAACGTCCTGGTAGAGGCTGCATGGTTCGATCCTCTCTCCATCCGCCGCAGCAGCAAGCGGCACGGCCTGCATACGGACGCTTCGCACCGCTTTGAGCGCGGTGCGGATTTCAATGCGCCGCCTGTAGCCTCAGCGCTGGTGTGCAGCCTGCTGCTCTCCTCGGGGGGAGCGCTGGAGGGGGGACTGGTGGATGTAGTGGTTCCCGAGGCGGCCGCGCGGACGGCTTTGCGGCCCGGCATCGAGCTCGATCATCGGGAGGTGCGGCGCATTCTGGGAGCGACGGAAGACGGCCGGGGTATCGAGCCCGAGACATCCGAAGCGGTGCTCCGATCCCTGGGGTGCTCGCTTTCCAGGCTGGGCGAGGAGACGTGCGCGGTCAGCTTGCCAAGCTGGCGTCTCGACCTGGAGCGGGAGATCGACCTGATCGAGGAGATCGCCCGCGTTTACGGCTACAATCGCTTCGCCAACACGCTGCCGGTCTTCTCCGGCGCGGTGGCCGAGCTGCCGCAGGTGGGCAAGGAGTCTGCGGTGCGCCGGAGCCTGCTGGCTATGGGCTGGAGCGAGGCGGTTTCGAGCACATTTTGTTCCGCAACTGACGCGGATACATTCTCCCCGCTTCCCGGACTGGCTGTGCCTCTCGGCAACCCGCTCAATGAGGAAGCGGGCGTGCTGCGCCCGTCGCTCGTGCCGGGGATGCTGACGATGCTGGGAAACAATCTCAACCGCAATGTGATGAACGTTCAGCTGTTCGAGATCGGCACGAGCTTCAGCGGGAATCCCGACCGCGTGGAGGAGCGTCCGGCGCTCGCGCTGGGTGCGGTGGGTTCAATCTCCAGCGGTCCGCATCTGCCCGCCCACAGCCTTGATTTTTACGATCTGAAGGGCGCTCTGGAGGAGTTGCTCAAGAAATTCTCGATCCGCTCGCTCTACTTTGACAGGTTTTCGGCCGACTCCGGCCTGATGCCGGCGTGGCTCCATCCTCTGCGTGCGGCGCGCGCGGTCGCCGATGGGTCGACGGTCGCCTGGTTCGGCCAGCTCCACCCCGAGGAGGCGCAGAGACGCAAGCTCAGGCAGACCGTTTACGCGGCAGAGGTCTATCTCGATCGCTTGTACCGGCTGCCGCTGCGCCAGCCTATTGCACGGGAGATCTCTCGCTTTCAGCCGGTGCAACGGGATTTTTCCTTCCTCTTTCCGGAGAGGGTGCAGTGGCAACAGATCGCTGACGCATTGGAGAATTTGCATCTATCCGATATGACGCGGTTCGCCCCCCAGGAGATCTTTCGCGGGAGCGGCGCGAAGACGGGCGCCGGGCTGCCGGCAGGGCACTCTTCGATTCTCATCAGCGTTACTTTTCAATCGCTGGAGCGCACGCTTCGCGACGAGGAATTGCAGAGCTACTCACAACTGGTGACGGGAGCCCTGGAATCATTGGGCGGAAGGCAGCGGGGATGAGCCACAGCGATAAACACCCTGCGCGTTGGCGCGGGTGCGGGCGCCAAAAAAGACGATATACTTCTGTGAAGCACGCAATTCCCCTTTCGTGATACGAGGTCGCATGTCCACGCTGGCAGAAAATCCCCCTGAGATGACCATGGGCCAAATCGACTACTTCCAGGCGCTGGAGGAACGTGTGGTGCGCGCCGTGGAGCTGCTGAAAACGGAGCGTGAATTTCGTCTCTCCGCGGAGCAGCAGGTGGCCGAGCTTTCCCATCGCGCCGAGGAGCAAACAGCGCATCTCGCGCGGCTGGAAGACGAACTCTCCGGGCTGCGAAAGGAGCGCGATGCCGTACGTCAGCGCGTCGAGCGTCTTTTGAAACAGCTTGATGAGGTTTGAAAGCAGGCTTCGAGATGGCAGAATTTGACAGCGACGGCCGCCATGCGCCCAGCATCGGCGTGGATATCTATGACCAGATGTATCATCTGCGCGGCTCCGATCCGGGATACATCCAGAAGCTTGCCACGGTCGTAGACAGCAAGATGCGCGCGGTCGCAGCCAGCGGCAGCACGGTGGATTCGCTGCGGGTTGCGGTTCTGGCCGCGGTCAATATCGCCGATGAGCTGGCCAGGCTGGAAGAGAAGTATCGCGCCCTGAGCGGCGTGGCGAGCGATACGGCGAGGCTTCGCAGCCGCGCCAACAGCCTCTCCGGCCTGCTCGATTCGGTTCTCACCGATGCGCGCCGGACCGGCTGAATCCTGCCGCCGCCGCCCTCCTCCGCGTCGATTCCCCTTTCGCCCACTTGCCAACGCGCCGCTCTGCCGATAGCATCCAGATTAGAGACCGGCCTGCAAAGCAGGTGCGGCAGTTCACGCTGGTTGAACCAACATTCATCGAACCGGGACTCGACTCGAACAATCGGCTCCGTGTGCAGTGTCCGCCAGTCCGGAATGCCTAACGAGCTGCGGAGAGTTCCAACGTCTTAGGACGGGTTCACCGGCGCACTGCTGCACGGCCCCGCGGGTCGGTTTCACTTCTTCCTCTCTTCCGTGCATCCTCATTTATTTCAGTTTGGCCATCTCGTTCTGCCGACCTACGGAGTTCTGATGGCCCTGGGCGGGATGCTGGGCCTGCTGGTCTGCGTCAGGCTTGCCCGCCTGCTTTCCCTGGATACGGATAAGATCTGGAATCTCGCGCTGCTGGCTCTGGCCAGCGGCATCGCCGTGGCCCGGCTGCTGACGGTCGCGGTTCATTGGTCTCGCAACGGAGCGCGCGCCCTGGGCATGAGCATGAACAACGAACCGGGGCCGCTGCTTGGAGGGATCGCAGCCGCCGCGGCGGCGAGCTGGCTGTATGCGCGGCGGGCGCATCTGCCTATGCGGCGATCTGCGGATGCGTTCGCGCCTGCGCTCGCATTGGGCAGTTCGGTGGCCTCGATCGCCTGTCTGGAAGCCGGCTGCGATTACGGCACGCCCACGCATGCGCCCTGGGCGATTGTCTTCACCAGCCGGTTCTGCGCGCCCGGCACACCTCTCGGGGTACTGCTGCATCCCACGCAGATCTATGCGAGCGCGGTCCAGTTCGGGCTGTTCGTGCTTCTGCTGCGGCTCTTGTACCGTCCCCACCGCGATGGAGAAGTAATGGGTGCGTGGCTCTTTCTGAGCGGCGTCAGCAACTACTTTCTGACATTTCTTCGCGGAGACACGAGCCAGAACGAGCTGCCCGGAGGGTGGCTGACGCTGACGCAACTGGCGGCAGTCGCGATGGTGATCTCGGGCGGACTCCTGTGGCTGCGCCGGCGGCCGGTTTTCGAGGCTCATCATGCCGGGTGATGCGCCTGTGCTGCGTACCTTGAGCGTTCCGCCGGGGGCTGCCGGCTGCCGTCTGGACCAGTTCCTGGTTCAGCAGCTTGAGGAGGTCAGCCGTTCGCGGGTGCAGCTTCTGCTCAAGCAGGGGCAGGTCGAGGTGGATGGGGGAGGGGCGAGAGCCTCGTTGAAGTTGCGCGGCGGCGAGACGATCTCGATTGCCGGCGATCCGCGGCCGGCTCCGCTTCGCGCCGTCGCCGAAGAGATTCCTCTGGAGATCGTGTATGAAGACGACGACCTGGCGGTGGTTAACAAGCCCGCGGGCATGATGGTCCACGCGGGCTCGGGGAGCACGGAGGATGCGCGCAATCGCGGCACACTGGTGAACGCGCTGCTGCACCATATGAACGAGCTCTCGAGCACGAGCGGCGAGCTTCGGCCGGGCATCGTCCACCGGCTGGACAAACAGACCAGCGGCCTGATCCTGGTGGCGAAGAACGACCGGACGCACGCCAGGCTGGCGGAGTTATTTTCGCGGCGCCAGATTCGCAAGACCTACCTGACGCTGGTTCACGGCGCAATGCCGCAGGACTCGGGGACAGTGAACGCGAGCATCAGCCGGGACGCGATCCGGCGCACGCGCATGACCACGCGGCGCGAGGGCGGCCGTACGGCGGTCTCGCACTGGAAGGTGATCCGGCGGGTGCGCGGGCCCTACGGCGAATTTTCATTGCTCTCGGTTCGCATCGAGACTGGACGCACTCACCAGATCCGCGTGCATATGGCCTCGCTCGGGCACCCGGTGGTGGGCGATACGCTGTATGGCGCGCCAGCGGCTATTGCGCCGGCGGCTGCGGGCGGCAGACGCTCTGCTGTCAGTACGCTCCCGCGGCTCTCTCTGGAGCGCAATTTTCTTCACGCCGCGGCGCTGGAATTTGCTCACCCGCGCACCGGCCAGCCGATGAGCCTGAGCTCGGAGTTGCCTGGCGATCTACAGGATTTTTTAGCGCAGCTCGCCGGCGGTCCGCAGCCGGTTCTGCATCGAACGAGTGATTGAGGCACTTTCGCTTCCGTGAGCAGAATCGATCAGTCAATAGAAGAGGGTTGTAGAATGGGGAAAACTCTATGAAGTGGCTGCAATCCTTTCGATGCTGCAACCGTCCCCCGGCGAGTTCTGTGCAGGGGATAACCCAGGGCGTTTTTGAGAAGGAAGCGGTGGCTGCCGAGGGGTTTCCCGGCTCCCGGCACGGCGGCGATGAGGATGGAATTGCCGCAAGCATGATTGCCGCAAGCCTCAAAGATTCAAGGAAGTCCGTATTTGGCATGAGAAGACTGCTTCGCTTTCCGATGAAAAACGAGTTTGCGTGGACATTGAGCCTGGCATTCCTTCTGGCGCCTGCCGGAAGCAGCCTGGGGCAGAGTTCCGCGCCGCCGTCGGGAGCGCCGCCGTCCCATGCAGCCGCGAGTACGGTTACGCCTCCAGCGTCTGACGCTCAGAGCAAATCTCAGGGTGCCGCGAGCCAAACGAAGGGGCTGCCGCCCGCGACACCCGGCAGCCAGCCGACGGCGAACGGCGACGGGCAGTTCACCATCAAGACCAACGTGAACGAGGTAAACCTCATCTTCACGGTGACGGACCGGCACGGCCGTTTTATCCAGAACCTGCAGCAGAAGGATTTTGCGCTGCTGGATGACCAGAAGGCGCCGGCCCAGGTCTTCAGCTTTACGCAGCAGACCAATCTGCCGCTGCGCGTAGGAATTCTGATCGATGCCAGCACCTCGATCCGGCAGCGATTCGAGTTCGAGCAGGGCGCTGCAATCCAGTTCCTGCAGCAGGTGGTGGTACGTCCGAATGCCGATCAGGCTTTCGTGATGGGCTTTGACGTGACTCCATATGTCACGCAGTCCTATACCAGCGATCAGGACAAGCTGGAGGCCGGGATTACCAAGCTCCGGCCGGGCGGCGGCACGGCCTTGTTTGATGCCATCTACACTGCCTGCCGCGACCAGCTGCTGAATGTGCCGAACACGCTGCAGGGCACGGTGAGAAAGTCGCTGATCGTGATCTCCGATGGGGACGATAATCAGAGCCGCGCCTATCCGGATGACGCGATCAAGATGTGCGAGCGCGCGGAGACGATCGTTTACGCAATCAGCACCAACGTCAGCCCCAGCCGCGACCGGGGCGATGACGTTCTGAAGAAGATCTCGGAGGCTACCGGCGGGACAGCCTTCTTTCCCAAACGGCTGGAAGACATGACCGCCAGTTTCCGCGGCATCGAAGACGAGCTGCGAAGTCAATACTCGCTGGCGTATCGTCCGGCGGACTTCAAACTGGACGGCTCGTTCCGATCGATCTATCTGGTGGCGCTGGACCGCCGCTATCAGGTGCGCGCCTTGAAGGGCTACTTCGCTCCCAAATTCTAGGCAGCAAAGCGCTCTTGTTTTTCCGAAGTGACCGGAGCTTTTCTGTGGCATCGGCTGTGTTCAGACGTCTCTCCAGGCATTCGGATAGAAATACTTCTTG
>DASYYO010000321.1:0-11185 GCA_035933805.1 Acidobacteriaceae bacterium
AAAGAAGGAATTAATCTAAGAGTTGGAGCTCCGGCCGTGGCGCACATTGACCATTTGGGACTTGCCGTGAAGAGCATCGCACAGGCGAGGCGGTTCTACGAATCCCTTGGCCTCGTCGTTGCGCATGAGGAAGAGGTGCAGCAGGAGGGCGTGCGCACAGCGATGCTTCCCCTTGGGGATAGCCGCATTGAGCTGCTCGAGCCGCTCGCTGAAGATACGCCTGTGGGCAGGTTCCTTGCTCGCCACGGAGAGGGCCTGCACCATGTCGCGATCCACGTGGAGGATATATCCGCCACCTTCGACGAGATGAAGCGGTCGGGCGTCAAACTCGCCTCTCCGGCAATCCAGACCGGGGCTGGCGGTCACCTGTATTTCTTCGTTCACCCTGCCAGCGCATCAGGAGCGCTGGTGGAGATCTGCCAGGATCCGCCCGCCCATGCCTGATAGCGCCGCCACTGCTCCGATGCTCCTTGCGCTCGACACCTGTGGAGCGGCAGGGAGCGTCGTTCTCGGCCGCGTCCGTCTGGCTGAGAATAAAGTTGAGGTTCTCGCCCGGGCCGAATTCGCCGGCCGCACCTATTCCGCACAGCTCATTCCCCGGATCGGGGAGCTGCTTGCCGGTCAGCATGCGACCATGCGCGATATCCGAGCCATTGTCGCTGTTCGCGGTCCGGGCAGCTTTACCGGTGTTCGCGTGGGCCTGAGTGCGGCCAAGGGTCTCGCGGAAGGTTCCGGAAGCGGAATTATCGCGGTCTCGCGTCTGGCGCTGCTTGCCTCTGTCAGCGGACTTCCGCATGTTCTGGCGGCCATCAACGCTGGACGCGGTGAATATTATGTCGGCGAATACCGGGAGGGTGGCGTCACCCTGCGGGAGACGCTGATGAGCGCCGCCGAGCTCTGCGCCGCCGTTCTCGTGCCGGGAGCGGGGGTTCTGGTCTGTGAAAGCTCTGAGCTGCAGACCGGAGTGGCCGGAGCCCTGGGCGAAGCGATCGGTGCAGTTCCCGGCCGTCTTGTCTATGTTCCGGCTCCTGACGCCTCCGACGCGCTTCTTTTTGCCCTGAACCGTCTTCGGTCGGAAGACTTTGAAGACGTGGAGGCCCTGGATGGCAATTACCTGCGGCGCTCCGATGCGGAGCTCTTTGGAGCCGCCGGCACCGGTGTTCGGAAAGCGGAGAGCACAACATAGAATCCGCCGCGATCATCGAAAAAATGAGGCCTCTCGACCTCGATGATGCCGTCGCGTTGGCCGGCAACGCTGCTGAGGCGCCGCAGTGGTCCCGCCAGGACTACGAACGGATTCTATTCTCTGACCCCGCTGCAGAGTTCAGCCGGTCCGCTCTGGTCCTTCGCCTCCACGGAGCTTTGCGAGGTGTCGTCGTCTTCAGCTTTCTGCGGGTAGACGGGTTGGCGGAGCTGGAGAACCTTGTTGTCCAGCCGGCTTTCCGCCGCCTTGGCCTTGGAACCGGACTGCTCCTCGCGGCGATGGAACTTGCTTGCCGCCAAGGTGCCAGATGGATGCGCCTGGAGGTCCGGGAGTCGAATCGAGCGGCCTTGTCTCTTTATTTGCGGCACGGCTTTCGGGCGGCCGGGCGCCGGCGGGCGTACTACTCCAGCCCGCAGGAAGACGCCTTGCTGCTGCAGGCGCATTTAGTGGAATGCCCGGATCTCCAGCTCGCGCCGCAAGGGCCTTGATCCTCCTCTGTTACGGAACGCCAGGAGGAATCACAGCGGGAGCAGACCGGGCTGGGCTGCGGGCGGGCAATCTCCCTGACCAGCGAGGGGAAAAGAGCTTGCTTCGGAAGGCCGGTCAATCCCCGTACGAGCGGAGGAGGAATCTGCGAAATCCGCTTGGACTGCATAGTAACCTGGTGGTATGGTTCATGCGTCTCAGTATTTGGGTCTGAGCACTCGCTAAGGAGGGGTCTCTCCTATGGTGGAATTAAACGGTCAGGCGGAAAATGAAGCATTGCGCCGCCTGCAGGAACAGCACCGCCTTTACGCCCAGCAATTGGAATCGCTATCCAGCAAACGCTACCTCTCTGAAGACGAAAAACTCGAAGAGGTTCGCCTGAAGAAGATCAAATTACGCCTGAAAGATCAGATGTCGGGCTTGCTGAACGCGCATCAGGACTTGCGTAGCATCGCCTGACGGGTTGTTCTGTACCGCTGTCGCCCCAAGCCGCAGTCGAAGGGTGAAGTGTATCTTGACGCGGCACCTCTATAATCCTTATAGAGTTCTCTAGACATCATGGTGCGTGACGGATATTTCTACGGCTTCGGGTTCATTGGCGCGGCTCTTCTGCTGGGCGCGCTGACGGGAATCTGGTTTTGGGCGTTCCCGCCGCTGCTTCTGGCCGCGTTCTTTCTCTGGTTTTTTCGTGATCCGAGGCGGACGGTGCCGGAAGAACCCGGTCTGGTAGTCTCTCCAGCCGACGGCAAGCTCACCGAGGTCGTGCGTATCCAAACGCCCCAGGGGGAGCGTATCCGGCTGAGTATCTTTCTGAGCGTCTTCGATGTTCACGTCAACCGATCTCCGATTGCGGGGACGATCACAGAGATTCGCTACCAGCGCGGCCAATACCTGAACGCGCTCAACTCCGCCTCAGCTGAGAAGAATGAACAGAACAACGTCACCGTTCGAGGGGAGGAGTTTGAGGTCACATTCAAACAGATTGCCGGCCTGCTCGCCCGCCGGATCGTCTTCCGGCCCAAGGTGGGGGAGTTCGTCGAGCGCGGTCAACGCGTCGGCCTGATCAAATTCGGTTCGCGTGTGGATGTCCTCCTGCCGGCCCATGCAAATCTGCGGGTTGCCCTGGGTGAGCGGGTCAAAGGCGGTTCCTCCGTCCTGGCGGAGATCCGGCCCGTCGAGGATGCCCAGGCCGGCGATGTTCTGGCGGAGATCTTCGCTTGAAGAATGGCGGCGCTGAGCGCCAGACGGAGACGCTGCGCGGTAAGTCGCGCCGCGGCATGTACATCCTGCCGTCCCTGTTTACTTCGGGAAATATCGCTGCCGGCTACTACGCCATCACCCAGAGTCTACAGGGCTCGGTGATGGAGCCGCAGCACTTCAACTATGCCGCCCTGGCTATCGGCTTCGCCATCCCGTTTGACGCAATCGATGGCCGGATTGCCCGCATGACCAACACCGCCAGCGAGTTCGGCAAGGAGCTGGACTCGCTGGCCGATGTCATCACCTTTGGCGTCGCCCCAAGCGTGCTCGCCTTCACCTGGGGTTTTCATGCTCTGCCGGCTACGCTCAACCCTCTGCTCCGCCAAAAAGTAGTACAGTTTGGTGCTTTTGTCTGTTTTCTCTTTTTGCTCTGCGGGGCAAGCCGTCTGGCACGGTTCAACATCAGCATCAATCCCAAGCCGAAGAATCCCGGGCATCCCGACCGCAAGTACTTTGTCGGTATGCCCATCCCGGCTGCCGCGGGTGTGGTCGCCGCCGTTGTGCACTATTTTCTGGGCAACCCAATCCCGTACTGGTGGGTCGCGGTGATCTGGATGGCTCTGGTCGCCCTCATCGGGTTTCTCATGGTGAGCACGTGGCGCTTCTGGAGCGGCAAGGAGATCAACCTCTTCAATCGCCACCCGTTCCAGCTCATTGTGCTGCTCGGCCTGGTGATCTACGCTATCGTCTTCTTCTCCCAGATTGTGCTGCTGCTCTTTGCATCCATCTATATGTTCTCAGGGATCTTCGCGCGTGCCGCCTATTCCTGGCAGAGGCGCCGCAGGGTTGCAGCCGGACCCCGGAGCGGGATGTCCTGAGGCTCTTGACCGGAGTCTGCCGGCAGCCGCCATGCCGGCTGTGTTCTTTCCGCTCCTGCCGCGTTACTCTCAGGAAGAGCAACTGATTCGCTGATGACAGACAACTACCGTATCGCAATCGTCGGAGCCGCATCTCTTCGCGGCAAAGAACTCAATGAAGCGCTGAGCGATTCCAGCTTCGCTTCGTCAGAGTTTGTTTTGATGGATGACCAGCAGGCGCTCGGGCAACTGGAAGCCGTTGGCGACGAAGTGACCTTTGTGCAGCAGATAGCCCCCGGTTCCTTCGAGCACGTGGATTTCACCTTCTTTACCGGCCAGCCCGACGTGACGCTTCGCCATTGGCAGAGTGCGCTGCGCGCAGGCGCGAGCATTGTGGACCTGACCTATGCGCTGGAAGGAGAGCCGGGAGTGCTGGTGCGCGCTCCTTGGATCAATGAGGAAGGGTCGGAGGGCGCAGTACTCACGCCGCCGGATCTGCATACGCCGGCCATCGTTCCTGCGCACCCCGCGGCAGTTGGCCTGGCGCTGCTCATGGAGAGACTCCAGGGCATTGGCGCACTTCGCAGTGCATCAGCGACCATCCTCGAACCCGCCTCCGAACATGGCCGCGCCGCCATGGACGAGCTGCACCAGCAGACCGTCACGCTGCTTTCCTTTCAGGCCGTTCCCAAGGAGATCTACGATATCCAGGTCGCCTTCAATGCGGTCGCTGTGTGCGGGGAGAACGCCAAGGTCAATCTGGCGGAGATAGAGTCGCGGATTCGACGGCATTATGATCTGCTCTCCGCCGGCCGCTTGCCAGATCTCTCCCTGCAGCTGATCCACATCCCGGTCTTTCACGGGCATAATTTCTCGATCGCCGTCGAATATGAGCAGCCGGTGACGCTCGATCACGTGGAAGCCGCTCTCTCCGGCCCTCACGTGGAGGCGATCCTGGGTGACGTCGATGCGCCCAGCAACCTTACAGCGGCCGGGCAGGAGGATATTCTTGTCCGCATTCGTTCGGCAGAGAAGGGATCGGCGCCATCGCGCCGCTTCTGGCTTTGGGCCTCGACAGACAACCTGAAGATCTCCGCTTACAACGCTGTCGAATGTGCCCAGCAGATGCGCAAACTCAGGCCTCGCGGCACCGTGCAGTAGGGGAGAGCGAAGAGCCCGGAAGAGCGCCGCTTGGAGGGGATGAATGGCTTCCGTTCCGGTAATTCCGCCGTCGCGAGGTCCAGTCCGGATTCCGCCCCGGGTTCTCTGGCTCCAGGGCGTCACAATCGCATGGATGGTCGTGGAGTGCGGGTTCTCGCTCTACGGAGCCGTCTCGGCAAAGAGCGCTGTGCTGCTGGCATTCGGCTCCGACAGTCTTGTCGAGCTTCTCTCTGCGGCCGTTGTGCTGCTGGCCGTCATCCCCTCATTCCCGCTTTCCAGCAGACGGGCCGCACGCTTCAATGGGATCTTGCTCCTGGCGCTCGCCGGTATGATTGCCTTGGTTTCTATGCTCGCGCTTGAATTTCGCATTCGTCCGGAGACCAGCTGCGCTGGCATCGCGATCACAGCGGCTGCACTGTTCGTAATGCCGCTGCTTGCCTGGGCAAAGCGAAGAACAGCGCAGGAGACCGGCAATCGGGCGATGGCCGCAGATGCCATCCAATCCGGGACCTGCGCCTATCTTGCTTTGATCAGCTTGGCCGGACTGGGGTTGAATGCGCTCTGGCATCTTCCCTGGGTGGATTCGGTTGCGGCGTTTCTCGCCTTGCCGATCCTGATCGTCGAGGGGCGGAGAGCGCTGCAGGGCGAAAGCTGTAGCTGCTGCTGAAACGAACTCAACGGCAGGGTGGAGAGCTCCATTGCCGCCGCCACTCCTCATGCTGCTGCAGGATGTAGTTGTCCGTCATCCCCGCGATGTAATCGGCAACTACGCGCGGTGCACCTTCAGTTTCAATCTGGTTCCGATGGGTGAGCGGCAGCAGGGAAGGGTTGTTGATCCAGAAGGCAAAGAGATCCTGTACCACGGTGGCGGCCTCGCGCAGGTCCCGTTGCAAATCGTCACTGGAGTAAAGGGTCGCGTAGAGATATTGCTTGGCTTCGCGGCGCAGCTCCTCCGTCTCCGGACAGAAAGCAGCGAGCCGCTCGGGGAAGATGCGAATCTCCGCCAGGGAGGTGCATCCCGCAGAGCGGGCTCTGCCGGCAGTCTCCGCAATCAGATCGCCCGCCAGCCGGTTCAACATCCTCTTGATCGCCTCGTTGAAGAGCAGCTTTTCCGGCGCATTCGTATACTCGTGCTCCGCTGCGCGCAGCGCACTGTCGAAGATCCTGACGTGAGCGCGGATCTGATTCGGATGCAGCATCTCTGCTTCGACCCCGTCCTCCATATCGGCGGTGAGGTAGGCAATCTCGTCGGCCAGATCGATCAGCTGCGCCTCTAACGGAGGACGCTGGTCAAGAAAATATTTGCTCAACTCCGGATGCTCCGCGGAGGAGTAGTCCCGCGAGTGTTTGATGATGCCTTCGCGGACGCCAAGCGTCAGGTTCAATCCGCGGAAGGCTACATAGCGAGTCTCAAAGTATTCCACTATGCGCAGCGCATGCAGATTATGGTCGAAGCGCAGTCCGAAGGCGCGCATCGCCTCGTCCAGCGCCCGCTCGCCGGCATGGCCAAACGGAGGGTGTCCGATGTCATGGGCGAGAGCCAGGGCTTCGGTAAATTCTTCGTTGAGGGCCAGTGCATCGGCAATGGCGCGGGCAATCTGCGCCACCTCCATGGTATGGGTCAGCCGGCTGCGAAAGTGATCGGAATAGCGGTGCGTGAAGACCTGGGTTTTCCCGGCAAGGCGGCGAAACGCCCGGGAATGGATCACTCGCGCACGATCGCGCTGGAAGGGCGTCCGGTAAGGATGTCCTGGCTCCGGATAGTCGCGCTGCGCCAGAGGGCCGTCTGCGCTTACCGCCAAGCCGGCAGGAAGCCTCAAGCGCGACTGGATTCCGGAGGCTCCGTCGGGCTTGGCCACTACTGTTTTGGCGCGCTGGTGGTCGACTCTCCCTTGGCGAGCTTGACCCGCGCGGTCTCGAGCTTCTTCTGCACCTTGCCTACATCCACCGGCTCGGCATCCGCCTGAACGGTGCGAGAGTACTCGTGCAGGCTCTGCTCCCACTGCGCCGCCGCCATCTTGAGCCGGCCGGTCTTTTCATAAAGCTCGCCCAGGTGGTCATGAACGGTAGGATCGGTGGAGATGCGTTCGCTCGCTTTGCGCAGATTGGCCTCGGAGAGCGCATACTGTCCCATCTTGAAATAAACCCATCCGAGCGAATCGAGATAGGCGCCGTTCTGCGGGTCGAGCTGCACGGCTCTCTGAACGAGATTCAGCGCCTCATCCAGCTTGACCCCGCGATCGGCCAGCATGTAGCCGAGGTAATTCAGAGTCATGGTGTTGTTCGGATCGATCGCGAGAATCTTGCGGAACTCCTCCTCAGCGGTGTCGAAGTGCTTCTGTCGTTCGGCCAGGGCGCCCCGGAGGAAATCCACATAGATCTTATCTTCCGGACGATTGGAGAGCGCATCCGCCTTGTCGAGTTCGTCGCCGGCATCCTTCCAGCGGTGCAAGCGTGTATAGATCTGGGCCAGCGACATCTCTACGTCGCGGTCATCGGGTGTTCCGTTGAGCTGCGCCTTGGCCAGCTTGATTCCTTCTTCCGGCTTCCCCGTGTCGGCCAGTTGTCCGGCCAGCATCAGATGGACGCTTTTGTCCTTTGGGAGTGCCTGTACTGCCTGCTCCGCCACTGCGGTAGCCTTGTCGTATTCTTTGGCGTCGCGGTAGGCATCCACTTCGCCCTGATATCCGCGCTCTGCGGAATCTCCGCCAAGGGCGATCATCTTCTGATAGTTGGCGATCGCAAGATCGGTCTTGTTCTGCTCGCGATAGACATTGGCCAGCCGGTCGAGGAAGATCGAACGATTGCCCCGCTCCGAGTCGGAGTACTGGCCATCCGCGTGGTACGTCTGGTTCACCAGATCTTCGAGGATCTGTGAGGCTTCGTCGTAGCGGCCGAGCGAATCGTCTATCAGGGCTTCGTTGAAGTTGATCTCCAGCGAGTCCGAGGCAAGGGATTTCGCCTTTTTCAAAGTCGCGAGAGCTTGATCGTAGTGGCTTTGGCGGCGCTGGATCTCCGCAATCCGGAGATAGGTCTGAGCGTCCTGCGGGTCGGAGGCGGCGATCGACTCGAAGTGCTTAAGAGCGGCGTCCATCTGGTTGTCGTCGTACAGGGACTGCGCCAAGCCCCGTTCGGCATCCAGATTGTCAGGCTCGAGGTCCAATGCTTTGCTGTAGGCATCGATCGCCTGCTTGCTCTCCTTCAACTGGTCGTAGCTTACGCCGAGAGCGTATTCAATCTTCGCCGTCCGGTCGTCCTGCGGCACCGCGTTCAATACGCTAATAGCCTGCCGCGTATCGCCTGAATCGCTATAGAGGCGCGCCAGATTCAAGACGACATTCTCAGAGCCAGGATCAATCTTCTGCGCCGCGCGGAACTGCTCCGCCGCCCGAGGCGTGTCGTGAGCAAGCGTGTAGAGCTGACCGAGAAGCAGGCGGCTTTCAATGTCATTGGGCTGCAGCTGAACGATTTTTGAGTATTCGGCGATAGCCAACTGCAGAACCTTCTCTGAAGGTCCGGTATTTTGCATATTGCCAAGGGATTGCAGATACACGCGGCCCAGCAGCTTGTGCGCGTCAAGATTGTCCGGGTCGGCTTTGAGCGTCGACTGAGCGGCCACTACCGCGTCGCGGATCCGGCCGGTGCGCAGGTAAAGCTCCGCGAGGCCGCTGTTCAGAAACTTGGAACTCGGGTCTGCGTCCAGAGCGAGCTTATATTCCTCAATCGCCCGCGTAGCATATTCCGGACGGCCATAATTGGTAGCCATGTCCTCGTACATGTGGGCCAACCCAAAATGGTAATACGCCGCCGCGCGGTCCGGGGTCTTCCCCGGGCTGTCAGCGGATGCGGAAGAGGAAGCCTTGGACTCAGCAACTGCGCTCTTTTGTGCAGCCGCCGCACCGGGCGCCTGCTGCGCCCACAAGGGACCTGCCGCCAGCATCGCGGCGATCATCAGTGAGGTTTTGGACGACTTGGCTTGGCGCGCGGAGCGCAACAGCTCAGAGGTAGGCTTGCTCTTCATGGTGGGAATCCTGTGGCCGGGGCCTCATTCGCTCGAACTGATGCCCGCTGGCAAACGCCTTTCAAAACCTACCCGCATTTGGAAGCGTCCGCCACTTTATCAGACGTATCCCGGAGGATCTACGGGTACACTTCTGCCCTATAGACGATTGTACCGCTCTTCAGGATTAAGTTTACTTCCTGGCGCCCGTGAGAAGCGCGGAGAAACGCACCCTTTTGCGCTCATCCGGCCTCCCCAAAAGGTTGCAGATCATTGAATTCAGGAGCAGATTGACGCACACAATCGCCGAGTTGGCTCAAAGGTTGTCCGGATGGGAGCGCGCCTCCGTTCCCCTTCGACGTGCCGGGGGCCCGATTGTACTGAGCCGGTAATCCTTTTCAGTGGCGGAAGTGCCGGATTCCGGTAAAGACCATGGCCAGATCCGATGCATCGGCCTTTTCGATCACTTCTCCGTCGCGCACGGATCCGCCGGGTTGAATGACGGCCGTCGCTCCCGCAGCAGCCACTGCTTCCAGGCCGTCTGGAAAAGGGAAGTATGCGTCGGAGGCGGCGACGGACTGCGCGAGAGGAAGGATGGCCTTCATCGCTCCAAATTTCGCCGCGTCCACCCGGCTCATCTGCCCAGCGCCGATTCCCAGAGTCTGGCCATTCCGTGCATAAACAATGGCGTTCGACTTTACGTGCTTGCAGACTCTCCAGGCGAACAGCAGGGACTCTATCTCCTCGACTGTGGGAGGACGCCGGGTGACGACCTTCAATTCGCCGGCCGTCATTCGCCGGCGGTCCGCATCCTGGAGGAGCAGCCCTCCTGAAACCTGGCGGACCGCCCGGCTCGACGGTGCATGCCTTACCTTCAGCAGACGCAGGTTCTTCTTGGCGCGGAAGCGCTCCAGTGCGGCCTCAGTAAAGGAGGGCGCGGCGATCGCTTCGACAAAGAGCTTGCTGATCTCCTCCGCTGCGGCCTGGTCTACCTCGCGATTGATGCCGATGACGCTGCCGAAGGCGGAGACAGGATCGGTCGCCAGGGCCTTCCCGTAGGCTTCTATAATCGTCCCGCCGGTCGCCGCGCCGCACGGGTTGGTGTGCTTGATGATCGCGACGGCGGGCTCATCGAACTCGTGCACCAGATCCCAGCAGGCATCCAGATCCACCAGGTTGTTGTAGCTCAACTCCTTGCCCTGGAGCTGCTGCGCTCCCGCGATTCCTCCCTTTGCGGCATCTCCGTAGAGAGCGGCTCTCTGGTGGGGATTCTCGCCATAGCGGAGATCCATGATCTTGGGGAACTCCAGACGCAGGGTCTGCGGAAAGGCAGTATCCGTCTCGGAAACATACTCGACCGGCTCCTCGTGCGAAGGAGGAGAGCTGATCGCCTCCAGGGAACGAGAGATGGCAGAGTCGTATGCCGCTGTCACCGCAAAGGCCTTCTTTGCCAGGTTCCAGCGCGTCTCCCGCGTCAGGGCTCCGTCATTTGCCGCCAATTCTTTCGCCAATCCAGGGTAGTCCGCCGGCGAGGTGACGACGGCCACATCCTCAAAGTTCTTGGCGGCGGAGCGCACCATCGAAGGGCCGCCGATATCGATGTTCTCGATGACGTCTCCGAAGCGCACACCCGGCGCGCCGGCCGTCTTCTCAAAGGCGTAGAGGTTGACCACCACCATGTCAATCGGCTGAATGCCATGTTCGGCTACCGCGGCCTGGTGCTCGGCGTTTTCTCGCACGTGCAGGATTCCCCCGTGGACCTTGGGGTGCAAAGTCTTGACTCGTCCATCCAGCATCTCCGGGAAGCCTGTCAGGTCAGAGATATCGCGTACCGGGAGACCGGCCTCGCGGATCGCCCGCGCCGTCCCGCCGGTGGAGACCAGCTCTGCTCCGCTCGCCGCCAGTTGACGGGCAAACTCGACCAAACCCGTCTTATCTGTAACGCTCAAAAGGGCCCTTTGAATTTTTCTGCTTCCCGTCAACACATGCTCCTCGTCCGTGAATAAAAAGTTTAGCTGGGTAATGGGATCACGCTATCGAGCGCTCATTTTCCTGCATGCTTATGATGACAGATCAGCCCCGTTTGTCAGGGACGCTCTCTCAAGGTAGCCTAGCCTATGGATTGGAAACTGCGGGAGCGTCAACCGGTGCAGCTCGAACCAGAAATCCTGCCGCCGGCCGGCCGGGACGATCCCCGCGGCTACTCCAGGGGTAATCCTCGGCAGTTTGACGATCAGGCGCCTCCCGGCCCGGCAAAACGCCGCAGCGCTGCGCGTT
>DASYYO010000444.1:0-2894 GCA_035933805.1 Acidobacteriaceae bacterium
CCTGCGATTCGCTGATGAACTCTCCGACCTGAGCCATCGGGGGAATCGAGGCGGTATCCAGCTCATTGAGCTGCGCGACGTAACCGAGGATCGAGTTCAGGTCGTGCAGCATCCGAGACTTCTCATCCGTGGTCAGCTCCAGGTTTGCCAGCTCGGCCACCCGGTCTACGTCTTTTTCAGAGACTGTCATCAGAGTCAAAGGATACCAAAGAGAAGCGGCGCTCGAAAAAGGCGGAAGAGATGAGATCCGCGATTTCCGGCGCCGGGTTCAAAGAAAGCTGGATGTGCGTGGAACGTCCGCGGGGAGCGGCGGTCAGGAAAGATCGATCATGAAGGAGTTCGGGCGGCTGGACAGGCAGCAGGCGGCCGTCTCGCAAAGCAGAGCGATGTCGCTTGCCAGCGTGGCCTGACCCATGTAGTCCCAGTCGAGCTTTCCTTTCAAAGGAATGATCGTACGGGAGTTATAGGCCTCCAGCTCATGATCGGGAATGTCCTGGAGCATCTCTTCCTCGCAGCGGAAGGCCAGGGTGGCTGCTCCGGTGAGCCCGGGGCGAAACGGAAGATCGCTGATTTCCATGTGATGGGGCAGCCTGGGACGAGGTCCGATGAGGCTCATCTGCCCGCGGAGAACGTTGATCAGTTGCGGCAGCTCATCCAGCTTGTGGCGGCGCAGGAAGGCGCCGAACCTGGTGATGCGCGGATCGCCACGCTTGGTCATGGAGGGGCCATCCTGCTGCCTGGCCACTTCCATGGTGCGGAACTTGTAGACGGTAAAGAGAACACCGCCGCGGCCGACACGTTTCTGCCGGAAGATCACCGGTCCTGGCGACTCCAGGCGCACGACCAGCGCGGTGAGAAGCAGCAACGGCCAGCAGATAACCAGGGCCAGAGATGCGACCACGACGTCAAGGCAGCGCTTGGCCGTTGACACGCTCCAGGGACTCGGTTCCGCGAAATCGAATGTCTGCTCAGGGGAGAGCTTGAGAACGTGCGTCAGGGCACCCTGCGGAGCGCTTCGTCCGGGTATGCCCTCGTTCCAGAGCGGGACTGCGGCAGGTTGGGAAGGGGCGAAGGTTGTATCCATGCGTTTTGGCGACTCGCTTCGTAAACTTAAATCAAACACTCAGGGGAAAAACTGCTCTTGTGTCAATTTCGGCTTGGCTGCGATCTGCCGCTTCAAATCAATCCGCAATTCAGATATCGACCACGAAAAGGAGAAGCTTTAGCGAACTTAAGATTCCGCTAGGAGGAAGCGACCCGGCTTGGACCAACAAGAAACTCACGGCCAGCCCGACAGAGAACACTTCGTTAAGACCCCGGGTGAGGATCAATGTTGCGGAGATGCCCGCAATTTCGACTACCCCTCCTCTAGACACCATATCAGCATTCGTTTGATCGTGAAATCCCCAAACTCATGTCTACCGAGGTTCCCAAAGGTGCGTCTGGAATACAGAATCGATTCTATTTTCGCCGTTCCAGGACCGGCCTCCTGAGTGGTGAATGATTGCTGCTTTGAAGGGTTTGGATGCGCCCGGGCCGGCCACCCGCTGCCCGAGTCAACCGTTGGACTGGTCTCGGGCGAGCAGATCCTTGAGGCAGTTGTCCCATCTGTGCATCTGTACCCCGCGTGAAAATTCGCGTTGATAGGTGGCAAAGCAGTGCTGGCGCATCGCATCGATCTGTTCAGGGGAGTTGGAATACTCCAACAGGCGCTTACTCACCTCCTGCACGTTTTCGCCGTTCAGCACCCAGCCGACCTGGAAGCGGCGTATCCACTGCGCCACGGAGGAGTCCGGACTGCCGGCGAACAAAACCGGTCTGCCCGCCGAGAGCGCGCCGAAGAACTTCGATGGGACCACCGTTCCGGTCCATGCCGGACGAAGTGTGACGACGTGGACATCAGCACATGCCAGCCGTGCCTGCAATTGATCTGGCGCTGCGAATGAAACGAAGCCGACCCACGCTCCTCTTTCCTGCGCCGCTTGCCTTAGCTCCGCCTCGCGATTGCCGCGGACGCTGAAGACTAGTTTGCCTCCCCGCGGATGGATGAGTTCGGCCAGAGAGAGAAGCTCGTCGTAGCTGTGCGCTCGGCCGAAGCTGCCGGAGTAGAGCAGCGCCAGTTCCGCATCGCCGAAAAGTGAGGTGCGTTCGGCGATCGAGGTCGGCAGCGGAGCCTGGGGTTCTTCGAGCGCCCAGGGCACGATGGTTCGCCGTTCGGCGCGTGAGGGATATCGCAGCAGCAGGCTCCTCATACATGGGCCCAGGTCCGCAATGACGGAGCATCGCTCGTAGGCGGGACGCAAAAGTCTGCAGAAGAGGCGGACCAGAAGGCTGCCGGGAGGCAGAAGACCATCGGCGATCGCCGCCTCGGGATACAGATCGAAGCACCAGTGCGCGACCCTGGTTCGCGGGCTCAGAAGACTCCATGCGCGGGCGACGAGGACGCTGAGGATGGGGTCCGTCCCGACGAGCAAGACATCCGGTCGCGGGCGGAGGGTAAGCGCCAGAAGAGACCATCGGGCGATCATCCAGGCGGCATTCAGAAGCCTCCCGGGTCCGGAGGATTGCCTGAGCCTGGGACGCCACAGGCGCCTGACCGAGACCCCGCGGAAATTCTCCCTCGGAGCAAATCGCTCACTCTCGTCGCGGGAAGACCATGCGCATGGAAAGGCGCTCACCTGCCAGCCCCGATCGGCCAGCTCCTCGCATAGCTCGCCAAACAATACGGCGCTTACGACGTCATCCGGAGGAAAGAACTGATAGAGGACTGCAATCGTCGGCTTGGTCGCAGACATAAGGGGAGAGTTGTGCTACGAGTTTATCGCAGCGGGGAAGGCCGAGGTTGAGGGAATAAATCAGCTTTTATTCCGAATCCAGTCAGAAACAGATGGAAA
>DASYYO010000455.1:0-4914 GCA_035933805.1 Acidobacteriaceae bacterium
GCGGCCTGCTGCAGGCCTTTCCCCGGCATGCAATTGTCGTTCATGGGCCGCCTTCGATCGTCGGTCAGTTTGCGGGCACGGATCGCGTTACACCCTACGAACAAAAGCCGGTGCGCCAGCTCTTTGAAAAAATTTCAGCCGCCGACCTCGTCATCGCTCCCGATAGTTTTGCTTTGCATCTGGCCTCTTTGTACGATGTCCCCGCGGTTGGTTATTTTGGACCGGCTCACCCCCACCGGTTTCGACCGACCGCCCCGGGCAGCAGCAGTCTTTTCCGGCAGCCTGAGTGTTCGCCCTGCCTGCAGAGCCGTGGAGACTCCCCTTGCGCCAAAGGCCTGACGCAGTGCATCTCGCTCGCCCAGCTCTCCCCGGGCGACTTCATCGGCGCTGCACAAACAGCACTGAGCCGGCCTGCCGGCTGAAGAGATCTATGCCAATTGCCGCGCTCACTCTCGAACTCCGCATTGAGCATGCTCAATCCCTCAAAGATCGCCGCCAGGTCGTGCGCAGCCTCCGGGATAAGCTGCGCCATGGCTTCAATATCTCCGTCGCCGAGCTCGATGAGGCCGTGTCCTGGCAGTCGGCGACCATCGGCGTCAGCGCTATCTCCCGCTCGCGCGACTACCTGGCTGGACTCATGCGGCAGGTGGAGAGCGCGGCGACCAGGATCGCCAATGATTCAGGCGCGGTCGTAACCGATTCGTGGTTCAGCTTTATGGAAGAGGAGCCGGAAGACGACAAGCCTGGCTGATGAGGGGCGCCTGGGCGCTCCCCGCGATTTTTGGCTAGGGACGCAGCGGACGTTTTTATCTCCCGCCGGTTTAGATTCGCTGGATAGACGAAAGCATCCGTTTAGGTTAGGCGAAGGAGAGCGTTTGGACGAAAGCCAGCCCGGACTACTTCTGATATCCTAAAGAGTTTAGCTAAGGATTGTTACCATGCCGGAGCCGAGGGCACGCAAGTATCACCGGGATCGGGTCGCTGAGACCCTGCGCGAAGAGATAAGCGCCATGATCGAGGGCCAACTCTCGGATCCCCGTATCAGCTTTGCCTACGTGAGCGAAGTAGTTCTCAATCCCGGGGGCAAATCTGCGCGCGTTTATGTCGCCGTTGATGGCGGTGAAGCCGAGGAGGCGAAGACTCTGGAGGCTTTGAACGCAGCTCGAGGGTTTATCCGCCATGAACTTCTCGAACGCATGGGCGTGCGCCATGTTCCGGACCTGAGTTTTCAGATCGACAAGTCGAGGGATCTCAAACTGCGCATTGACGAGCTGCTGGGACGCATGAGAAAGCGACAGAAAGCAAGCACCCCAACGTCTTAACTCGAGCCGGAGAATTCCATGGTTATCCCGCACTCCGTCCCGGACGACGTACTCCGCTCAATTCAGCGAGCCGGCCGTGTTCTGGTCACCGCGCATGCCCGCCCGGATGGCGATGCAGTGGGTTCCGTTCTGGCCTGCGGCATGTTGCTGCACGAGATGGGCAAAGATGTGCAGATGGCCTTGCATGATCGCGTGCCTGTTCTTTACCGCTGGCTGCCTTGCGCCTCTCATATTCAGCAATGGAGCCGGGTAGACGGAGATTATGACGCCGTTCTCCTGCTGGAGTGCGACAGTGTCGAACGGACTCGGCTGAGCGGGCTGGAGAACCGCTTCCTGATCAACATCGACCACCACGCCAGCGCCCTCCTCTTCGCTGATGTGAACTGGGTGGACCCGGGCGCCTGCGCTGTGGCGGAAATGGTCTATTCCCTCTTTAATACAACGGGAGTTCATATTACGACGGCGGCGGCGACGTGCCTTTATACCGCGCTGCTTACCGACACCGGTTCGTTCTGCTATCAGGGAACGGATGCTCACACCTTTGATCTGGCCGGCGACCTGGTCCGTCGGGGAGCCGACCCGGCCCTGATTGCACAGCACGTCTATTTCTCCAATCGCGATTCCAAGATTCGTCTGCTCGGCGCGGCGCTCTCCAATCTGCGCCGCGACGGAAATGTATGCTGGTTGTGGGTCGCCGACGAAGACATGAAGCGCACAGGCGCCGCGGAAGAGGACTGCGAAGGGATCGTGAACTATGCCATCAGTATCTCGGGAATCGACATTGCCGCCTTCTTCCGCGAGCTTCCCGATCGGCGCGTGCGCGTAAGTCTGCGGAGCAAAGGCCAGGTCAACGTTGCGGCGATTGCCGAGCGCTGGGGCGGCGGCGGCCACAGAAACGCCAGCGGATGCACCCTGGAAGGCCCGCTCTCCGAGGCTACGGAGCGAATGCTGGGCGAGTTGACCGGCGGCATGCACAGGGTTCTGGAGGGCGGTCGAGTTTAATCCTGGAAACACTCTACCTGCACAATTCCTGCATTCCTTGTGCCTGCGTAGTGAGTGAGTTCCACTCGGTCGCAAAGCTCTCGCCCTGCCCCTCCGGATTTGAGCTCTCCATCTGATAGCCTTGTTCTTAACGGGTATGGAGTGGCTTCATCCTGCAGTTGCGGCACCGGGCAGAACCAATGGTTGAGAGAAAGGCAATCCAGGGCGTGGGTATACAAGCTCACGCGCCGGGCGCGCGTTTGCAGGTGTTGACGTCTCGCTGGCCGTTCCTCAAGGATTCCCTTGAGGCTGTCATCCTCTTCGCAGTCACCGCATTCTTCCTGTTTTACGGCCTTGTCCCGTTCTTCGGCGGAGATGGTTTGGGCCTGGTAGGGGCGGACGAACCCCGTTACGCGCAGGTGGCGCGAGAGATGCTTGCCCGCCATGATTACGTCACCCCATATCTGTGGGGCCATCCGTGGCTGGAAAAACCTGCACTCTACTATTGGCGGGCCATGTTCTCGTTCCGTGAGTTCGGCGTGCACGACTGGTCCGCCCGGCTTCCTTCCACCAGCTTCGCCTTCATCCTGGTCACGCTGATCTACCTGCATATCCGGCGTTTTCGTCCCGGCGGACAACTGGATGCTGCCCTGATTACCGCCTCCTGCGCGGGTATCTTGAGCTTCGCCCGCGGTGCCTCGACCGACATGCAGCTCGCCGCTCCCTTTTGCATCGGAATGCTGGGTTGGTATGCCTGGTACGAAACAGACCGGAAGTTCTGGCTCTTCGATCTTTACTTCTTCGTCGGCGCTGCGACTCTCGCCAAAGGACCGGTAGCCCCATTCCTGGCTCTGGCGATCATCTTCAGCTTTGCGGCCCTGCGCCGGGAATGGTCGCTGCTGCGGCGCACCATATGGATTCCAGGTGTAATCCTGTACTTCGCGATGGTTCTGCCCTGGTATGTCGCGGTGCAGCGGCGCAACCCGAGCTTCTTCCGCGTCTTCCTGCTTGAGCACAACCTGGAGCGATTCGCCACCAACCGCTATCTGCATGCCGAGTCGCATTGGTATTACATCCCCGTCACGCTGCTTGGCCTGATGCCGTGGACGATCATCGCCTTACGAGCTCTGATTGAAGGCATTCAGCAATCGGTGGCGGAGTGGCGGGCGCGGCGCGCCAAAGTTCGTTATCTGGGCCATGTCCGTTGGGGAGACGCTTTTCCGGAGTTTCTCGTTCTCTCGGCGCTCTTTCCCATCGTCTTTTTCTCCCTCTCCCGCTCCAAGCTGCCCGGCTATATTTTGCCTGCGATTCCACCGCTTACGATCCTGACCGGCGACTATCTCAACCGCATCCGCAATCAGGGACTCGGCTCCTGGTTGTTGATCTCGCATGCCCTGCTTACCGGAACGACGGTCTCCCTGGTGTTGCTGCTGCCCTGGCATATCGGGCACCCCGGAGCAATTCCCGGAGCAAGCATCCTGGTCTCCGCCGCATTGAGCGGCGCTGCTTCCGCTCTGCTCATCCTCATCGTAGTGGCCCGGTTTGGAGTTGCGCGTCTGCGGCTCGCAACCACGGTGCCGCTGGTCATGATGCTCCTATTCGTTTTCGGAGTCGGTCCGTTCCCTGGGCTCCCGGCGCTTTCCGCCAGCAAGAAAAATATCCGGCTCCTGGATGCTGCGTATTCGGCCCGGCCGCTCGCCTCGATCATCAGCCAGATCGGCAAACCCGGCGAGCAGGTGGCCGTCTACCGCGTTCGCCGCGATGCGGAATATGGCCTCTCTTTCTATAGGGATCGCCGCGTTGCCAATTACGACGTGGACGGGGTTCCGGGCGACGAACACATCCTCGTTACCCGCGAGAACTTCACCTCTGATCTGCCCAAGCTCCTCGCCGGCCGATCGTACGAGCCTCTCTTCTCCTATCCGGCACAAAGCCTCGCGGTCTACCAGGTCTTCGCAAAAAAATAGACGCCTTTCCTTCCGGGCAACAGCTCTCTGCCCGTAGCGGCGAAGCCTGCCACCCCTTCACAATGCTCGCCTCAGCCTTTCCCCTCCTCGAACGCCCATCGGCCCGCTGTGAGGGATTCTCTCTCCTGGCGAATCAATTTTCATTCTTTTTATATTTTGACAGTTAGTATTGACAACTTTCTCTGGCTGGGACTATATCTTCTTCGTCCTCTTTGAGGACCACCTCGCAATCGTGGAGTTCGCATGACGAATGTCCGCCGGTTCCGCCCTTCCTCGCTTCAGGCATGCCTGTTGCTTACCGTGCTCCTTGCTTTCCAGCACTCTGCTTTTGGACAGGTGAGCACGGGATCGGTATCGGGGACCGTCACAGATTCGAGCGGAGCCGTTGTTCCCGGCGCGCTCATCACTCTCCGCAACGAAGCCCGGCAAACCCAAAGCACGTTGAAGACCAACCAGGAAGGCTTCTACTCCTTTGACTTTGTGCCGATTGGAAGCTACAGCGTAGAGGCAAACCAGTCAGGATTTCGCCCGCAAGAGAAGACTGGGCTTCCGCTATCGGCGGCGCAATCCTTACGCGTGGATTTCAAGCTCGAGATAGCCACTCAAGGCCAGATGGTGATAGTGACGGGCGCCGCGCCCCAACT
>DASYYO010000469.1:0-17423 GCA_035933805.1 Acidobacteriaceae bacterium
ATGATGCGCCCGCCCCGCGGGCTTTGAGCCTTCATCTTTTTGAACGCCTCCTGAGTGCACAGAAATGCGCCGCTGAGATTTGTATCGATCACAGATTTCCATTGCTCCCAGGTCAGATCTTCCAGCAAGACCCCGGGCGCAGAGACGCCGGCGTTGTTGAAGAGCAGATCGAGCCGTCCAAATGCCGCCTCCGTCTTTGCAAAGAGCGCGCGCACCGATGCCGGCTCGCCGACATCAGCAGGGACGACCAGCGTCTGGGGGCTAGCGCTGCCCGCCTCCGACACAGCCTTGTCCAGCAGCTCGCGGCGGCGCCCGGCGAAGACTACCGAATAGCCTTCACGCAGCAGAGCCCACGCAACATGTTTGCCGATTCCACTCCCGGCGCCGGTGACAATCGCTACTTTTCGCGTTGCGTCCATCATTCTTCTCCTCAAAGGTCAGTGCGCGCAGCCGGCCTCCGCCGGACGCGCAAAAGCACTCCAGTTTCCGCTCCGGGGCCGAAGGAGCGGAAGAATCGCCGGACGGACGGGTATCGACCCGGATCTGCCCTGAAATTGAAGGCAACCAAGTCTACCGAAAAGGACGGAGGGTTCTAAAGGACGCTGAGTGCCTGATCCAGGTCTTCGAGGAGATCCTCAATATCCTCGAGTCCCACGGAGATGCGCACCAGCCCGTCGGTGATGCCGACCTTCGCCCGGCCTTCCTCTCCGAGAGCGGCGTGCGTCATCGTAGCCGGATGGGAGATCAGAGTTTCAACACCGCCCAGCGATTCCCCCAGGGTGCAAACCCTCAGCCGCTTGAGCATGCTGTTGGCCTTTTTGAGAGATCCGGTCTCGAATGAGATCAGCGCGCCAAACCCTGACATCTGGCGCTTCGCCAGCTCATGCTGAGGATGATCGGGAAGGCCTGGATAAAACACCTTCTGCACCTTGGAGTGTCCGGCGAGAAAAGCGGCGACGGCTCGTCCATTGGTCTCGTGCTGCTTCATACGGACCGCCAGAGTCTTGACTCCGCGCAGGACCAGATAGCATTCGAAGGGCGATAGGATTCCGCCGGTGCACTTCTGCACGAAAGCGAAGGTCTCCTGATGGGAAGGCTTGGTCGAAACCAGAACTCCTCCCAGGCCGTCGCTATGGCCGTTCAGGAATTTGGTCGTGGAATGCATGACAATATCGGCTCCCAGCTCAATAGGGCGCTGGAGATAGGGAGACATGAAGGTGTTGTCCACGCTCAAGTCCACATTGCGCTGGCGGCAGATCGCGGCAACGGCGCGAATGTCCGTGAGCTGCATCATGGGATTGGTAGGAGTCTCAATGTGCACCAGTCTGGTATTGGGCTGGAGGGCGCGGGTCACGCTTTCCGGGTCACTGGTATCGACGTAGCTGAAGGAAATGCCATAGTTCGCGATCACCTGGTTGAAGAGCCGCGGGGTGCCGCCGTAGACGTTCGAGCCACAGATCACGTGATCGCCGGTCTTCAGCATCGTAACCAACGCGGTAATCGCCGCCATGCCGCTGGCAAAGACGTGCGCCGAGGCTCCGCCTTCGAGAGAGGCCAGGTTTGCTTCGAGCGCCGTGCGGGTGGGGTTCGAGACGCGCGAATACTCGTATCCCTTATGCTTGCCTATCTCCTCCTGAGCATAGGTCGACGTCGCATAGATCGGCACATTGACGGCGCCGGTGGCAGGATCGGGAGCCTGGCCGTCGTGAATGGCGCGGGTGGCAAAGCCATGCTGCTTGGGGGTCATGGTTCTTTTCCTTATTGCTGCCGCCTTGAGAGCGGCATGGCAGGCGTGATCGAACCGGCCGCGAGTCTCCGGACGAGTTCTCTGATCCTAGGCGGGGGCTGAAATCGCGCGCGGTCCCGAGGCCAGCAAGGGGACTGCCGGCCGGGGCCTCGCGGAATCCCGTTGAGACTTCCCGGGTAGTTGCATCTCAAGATTGAGCTCGGCCGGAGCATCGCCGGACAGGATCACTTCGTACTGACCCGTGCTGAAGCCTTTGGCCGACAGGCGAAGGTAATGCTTCTTGCCTCTTCTCCCCGGTTTCAGGTTGAAATATCCCTGATAGTCCGTTCTGGCGGAGCTGAGAACCTTGTTCCATCCGGGATCCAATTCCTCGATCAGGACCATGGCGAGCGCCGCATTTTTTTGCGCGCCCATGTGGACGTGGCCGGCAAGCTTCTTTGCATGCACTTCCTGCACGCCGCTGCTGGACTCGTCCTGGACCTGGACCAGGCGCGCGCTCCCGCCGGCGGACGCAGTTCGAGGGTTCGCCGCGTGCAGCGGAAGGATCAAGAGCACGGACCCCGCAAGGAAGTATCGTAGACCGGAGACAATCACAGGCCGCCCTCGAAAATGTGTTTGGACAGATAGCGCTCGGCCGAATCGGGGATGATCGTGGCGACGCGGTTCCCCTTACCCAGACGCGCCGCAATCTGCATGCTTGCGTGGAGAGCCGCACCTCCGCTGGAGCCGGCAAGGACGCCTTCTTCGGCAGCGAGCCGCTTGACCATCAGAAAAGCCTCCGCGTCCATCACGCGAAGGATCTCATCGCAGTGCTCGCGGCTGAAAGTCTTGGGAATGAAGGATGCGCCGATGCCCTCTACTTTGTGCGGGCCCGGTTCGCCTCCCTGCAGCACAGACCCTTGCGTCTCGACAGCCACGGTGAGGATGGCCGGGTTCTGCTCCTTGAGGAAGCGGGCCACGCCGGAGAATGTGCCTCCGGTGCCGACACCTGAGACGAACGCGTCGATCCGGCCTTCCATCTGCTCCCAGATCTCGCGTGCCGTCGTCTGATAATGGAACTCCGGGTTGGCGGCATTTTCAAATTGGAGTGCGGGAAAGGCGCCCGGAATCTTTGCGGCGGCGGCGAGGCAACGGCGAATCGCGCCGGACATGCCTTCCTCCTCCGGAGTGCGGATGACCTCAGCACCAAAGCCGCGCATTAGAATGCATTTCTCTTCGGCGAACCCCTCGGGTACAAAGAGGATCACCTTATACCCGCGGTTCACGCCGACGAGGGCGAGCCCGACGCCGGTGTTGCCGGCTGTGGCCTCCACGATGGTGGAACCCGCTTTCAGACGGCCGCGGCGCTCCGCGTCCAGAACGATTCCCAGGGCCGCGCGGTCTTTGACGCTCCCCCCGGGATTCAAGAACTCGAGTTTGGCATAGACGTCGGCCGCGTCCGAACGCGGCAGGCGGCCCAGGCGGAGCATGGGAGTCGAGCCGATGAGCTCGGTGACGTTTTCGGCGACGCGCAGCGCTCGGGAGGGAATGGCTATCGTGGAAGCGCTCATACGGCAACTTTCAAGTGTAGCAGCCCTCCTGGAGCTCCCTCTCCTTCGACCGTGGTAGGAAGCGGCCGGGAAGATGCAACCCGGGGCATCGCAAATCCGGCTGTTTGACAGCGGAGCGGATCTCCAGCCAGTCGCGAGCAGCCTGTCTTCGCGCTTTCCCTCCGCCCTAGCCCTTGCCGGGCACTTCCGCAATCTTTGTCTTTGTATTTGGGTAATAGCCGGTCCGGGTGCGGACAATCAGCTTTCCGTAGCCCTTCGCCTTCGCCTCGACGTGAACCTGGCGGAAGCCTCCCAGGCTGGCCGGTTTGGTTGAGTGATAGCCCAGCGTGTACTGTTCGCGAATGTCCCGGGCCACCTCTTCGGCGATGCTATCCACCTGGGCAAGGTTTTTTGGGAAGAAAGCGATTCCGCCGGTCTGGTCAGCGAGCAACTGCAAGGCCCGGTGGGCACGATGGGTCTCGCGGCCGCCGCCATCGTCGTCAAACAACAATCCGATGCAGTAGACCACCGGTCCCTGAAGGTCCTGGATACGGCGTACCGTCTCCTCCAGTGTCGTGCTGGAGGCGTTGTCCTCCCCGTCCGTAATGACCAGGAGAACCTGCTTCGATCGCTTCCCGTTCTTGCTCATGTAGTCGGCCGAAGCCATGATTGCGTCGTACAGAGCCGTGCCGCCTTTGGACTCGATATGGGAGAGCCCCTCGCGCAGCTTGTTCAGATTCGCGGTGAAATCCTGATCGATATATGCCTCGTCAGAGAAATTGACCACGAAGCTCTCATCGTCCTGATTGGAGTAGTGCACCAGATCCAGGGCAGATTGATTGACCGCCTGGCGCTTGCTGCGCATCGAGCCGGAATTGTCCACCAGAAGACCTAGAGAGATAGGAATATCCTGATGCTGGAAACCAGTGATCGTCTGCGGTACCCCGTCCTCGAAGATTTTGAAGTCCGACTTGTCCAGGGTAGCTACCAGGTGCTGCTTATCGTCGAGAACCGTCGCGTTCAGCACGACCTCGTCCACGTTGCGCTCCAAAGTGAACTTACCGCTGCGACGGGAGATGGTGGACGAAGTATCGGGAGCAGTGGCCGGCGCATTCTTCGGAGGACCGACCTCTTCGGGGTCGGGCGAAGCGATGGGATCGCGGTCGATATTGAGCGGCTGCTGCGTCTCCGGCTGAGAGACGGGAGCAGCAGGTTGGCTCGCCGCCTGGGCCAGCATCCGGGGCGATGGGCCGCAGAGGCAAGCGAGCAGCAGAAGCACGAGGAGGACAGATCGATTATTGCAACGGGGCATAGTATCCGGTTCGGGCATGAACTGAGAGCTGGGGAAGCCCTGGCGGCGGCACCAGCTTAACTTTCAATTTACGCCACTTCCCGTCCCGTTTGGCATCCCCCGGCTTGTAGCCGATCACATATTCGTTGCGCAGCTCCGCGCTGATTTTCGTGGCGATGTCGCCCATGTCGGAGATGTCATCCACGCGGAAAAGCTGGCCGCCCGTCTCTTCGCTGACATCATGCAGGAGAAGCGGCCCGAGTTGCTCCTCACGCGTGGCGGCGTACTGATCGAAGATGCCGATGGAGTAGATCTGAACGTCGGACTCACGTACCAGCGAGCGCACCTCGCCCTCGGTATAGCGGCTGCGGTTGTCCCCCCCATCGGAGACCACCAGCAACGCCTTCCGATCGTTCTTGGCCTGCTTCATCTTGTTGAGACCGAAATAGATAGCATCCAGCAGAGCCGTCCTGTGTCCGGGACGCAAGGTAATCAGCCGCGCCTCGATGTTGTCGATGTTTGAGGTAAAGTCCTCGACCAGCTCCGGCCGGTCATTGAATCCAATCACAAAGAACTCATCCTGTGGGTTGGCCGTATGCAGAAATTCGATGATCGAGTTGCGGGCACGATTGATCTTGTCCGACATGCTGCCGCTGAGATCAAAGATGACGCCGATCGAGACCGGGGTGTCTTCCGAAGAAAAACTTTTGATCGTTTGCAGAGAGTTGTTCTCGTAGACGGAAAAATCTTCCCGCTCCAGGCCGGTGACCAGCCGGTTCATCGGATCGGTTACGGTGATCGGAACCAGGACAAGATTCACGTCCACCCGGATGCGCTCGTTGCTTCTGGCCTTCAATGCCGCCTTCCCTTCAAGCGGCGCTGGAGTGGCGGGCTTGTCCGGAACGTTCGGGCTGTCCGGCTTCGAAGTCGCATCCGGCGGCGGAGGCTGGATGTGGACGTCGTTCAGCGGATCCTGCGCCCAGCCCGGGTGGGCGCAGACCAGCGCCAATGCCAGCCAGAACGCATGGCGCAGGATGCATCGCCCACATACCATTAGGCCGTTTGAAAGGATTCTAGGCCGTACCGCACTGCGCGACGCCACCCGCTTCCCCCCGAAGGTCCGAAACTGCCGTTGGAAACAACAACTAATCCGATAGTAACCGCGTCCCCCCACCTTCGCGCAGCGGGAAATGAGCTGCGATTCAAATGCTTTTGGCGGAATGCAAAAAACCGGGTGTAGAGATTCTCGTTTCCGGCGCGGAACACTTCCAGCATCAATCACATCGTCGCCTGTTCCTGTCAGGTACAATTTGGCAGAGATAACCACTATTTAGAAGAAATTTGTCGGCCGGGCTGGTGGATTGCCGCCGATCTCTGGAGTCTGACCCCGAAGATGGCACGCATCTACCCGTTTCGTGCGCTCCGCTACAACACAACGCTGGTCCGCCCGGAAGATGTGGTCACGCAGCCCTACGACAAGATCTCGCCTGCGATGCAGCAGGCGTATTACCAGCGAAGCGTCTACAACCTGGTCCGCATCATTCTCGGTCTGCCCGAGCTCTTCGACGAGCCCGGATTCAATGACGTCTACACCCGTGCGGCGAGAGATTTTGCCGAGTGGCGGCGGGCCGGCATCCTGGCTCAGGAGAAAGATCCCTGCATCTTCGCCTATGAGCAGCGGTACAGTGTTCCCGGTTCCGCGGACGAGAAGCGGGTCCGTCATGGCTTTATCGCGCTCGGCGAACTCCACGACTACAGTCAGAGCATTGTCTTCCGCCATGAACAGACGCTTGCCAAGCCCAAGTCCGACCGGTTGAACCTGCTGCGCGCCACGCGGGCGCACTTCGGGCAGCTCTTCATGCTGTACTCCGATCCGGGCTTGACGGCGGAAAAGATTTTGTTCTCCGGCACCAGCTCTCCAGATATTGAGGTCACGGATGAATTCGGCGTTTCTCACCGGATTTGGAAGGTGAGTGACACGGGCACGATCAACATCCTGGTGGGAGCCATGGAAGACAAGAAGTTGATCATCGCCGACGGTCATCACCGGTATGAGACGGCTCTCGCCTATGCAAAGGAACGGGCGCCGGAGTCGATCGCTCCATCGCAGCGGAATCCTTCGAACACCACTCCGCAGCCCCCGTATCCTGAAGCCGCGGCAATGATGACCTTCGTCAATATGGATGCCGGCGGCCTCACCATTCTTCCCACCCATCGGGTCGTCTTCGGGCTGAATGGCCTCTCCACCGACCAGATCCTGGACCGAATGCGCCCGTTTTTCGAGATCGAACCTGTAAAGGCAACCGATGCGGGCGAGTTGGTCAGGCAACTGTCAGCCACACAAGGGACGGCCTTCATAGCCGTAACGCGGACGGGCAACTACCGTCTGTCAGCCAAACCGGATGCGGTGGCCAGCGCCCTGGAAGGGCTGCCGGAGCGGCAGCGCAAGCTCGATCTGGTGCAACTGCATGCCCTGGTGCTCGAAGGCGCCCTCTCGATCACGCCCGAGGCGATCCGCGAACAGCGGAACCTTCGCTATGTGCGAGAGGCGGGTGAGGCCGTTGAACAGGTATCGCGGGGGGAAGCCGACATAGCCTTCCTTACCAAACCGGTCACAGTAGAACAGTTGCGCGAGGTAGCCTTCGCCGGAGAGGTGATGCCGCAGAAATCGACCGATTTCTATCCCAAGTTGCTGAGCGGCCTCGCCATCTATGCTTTGGATTAAGCCCGGAGCGGGACGTCATGCGGGTTGGGGCAGCGCGGTCCGGAACGGAAGCGAGAGACATCCTTTCCTTTGCAGCAGCACGAGCCCGGCATCCGAAGGGAAGCATCGGCAGACCATGCATGTTCGCTGACTACCACAAGAAGAGCGGCCTGCCGCACGCCGGCGGCATTTGCGCCCTGCTGCTGGCTTCCCTGCTGGCAAGCGCACAGACGGTGACGCCTCCCTCTGCTACGCCACCGCCAGCGCCGTCTGGTGCGCCTGCCTCTGGGGCGCCGGAGGCTGCCAGGACCGCCCCCGCGCCACAGAGAACTCAGCCACGCTTTCTCGTGTTTCTGGACGCCGCCCACGGGGGAGCCGATACGGGCGCTCGATTGAGCAGCCAACTCCTGGAGAAAGACCTGGTGCTCACGATGTCCGTGCGCCTGCGCTCAATCTTGAACGCGCACGGGATCGCGGTCCTCACCTCTCGCGAGTCCGATGGCCTGATCCCGGCAGTCACCCGGGCGGAGGAGGCCGATCATGCGATTCCCTCAGCCTGCATCATCCTGCATGCCACGGCGAGCGGGAACGGCATTCACCTCTTCACTTCTTCGCTGACGGCGATTCCCACGACGCGCTTCCTGCCCTGGGATACGGCCCAGGGCGCGTACGTAGAACAGAGCCAGCGGCTCTCTTCCGAGATTGATTCGGCGATGACGCACGCCGAAATCCCTGTCACGCTGGGCCGAACAGCCCTTCAGCCGCTGGACAGCTTTACCTGCCCGGCGGTTGCCGTTGAAGTAGCGCCGCTGCTCCGCTCGGCAAGCGTAACTCCGGTCTCCGACGCCGAGTATCAGAACCGGATCCTGCAAACGCTCGCGACCGCCCTCGAACAGTGGGAGAAAGACTGGAGGCAACATCCTTGATCCCCCGCCACCAGCGCATTCTGTTCTGGATCCTCCTGGTCAGCTCCGTCGTCATGTCTGTGATCCTCATCCGGCTCCGCGAGCGGGCTCACGACCGGCTGCTCGATGCCAGTCAAACGATGCCGTTGAACCCTCCTTCCCACGCAGCTGCGCAGGATGTAACACTCATGATTGCAAACGACGCGAACGGATCTCTCACCTCATTTCATGAGAAGATCGCACTTCCCGGCGACGAGAACGCGCGCGCTCACGTGGTTCTGCAGCGGCTGATCTCGATCTATGCGCAGCCCGGTTCAGCGCATCCCATCGCCGCCAACAGCGGGGTTCATGAGATTTTCTTCTTGCCGCTGCCGCCCGCGGTGAATACGGTGGTTCCCGGCGAGATGGCAGTCGTCAATCTGAGCGGATCATTTGCCGCAGAACATCCCTCGGGCATCGAGCCCGAGACCCTCACCCTGCTCTCCATCCTCGGCACCCTGCATGCCAATTTTCCGGATATCACTCAGGTGCGGTTCCTGGTCGATGGACAGCCGCGGGAGACGCTCGCGGGACACGCCGATCTAAGCCGCGTCTATCTGGCTGCCGATTCGCCGGACGTGAAGCATCTATGAACGGCGGACGACTGCAGATCGGAGTCTTTGATTCCGGCTTCGGCGGCCTGACTGTCCTGCGGGCGCTTCTCCGTCTGATTCGAGGGGTGGATTTCGTATACCTCGGAGACACGGCGAGGCTGCCCTATGGCTCAAAGTCGCAGGCAACGATTGCCCGTTACGCGCTCTCCAGCACCCATTTCCTGATCGATCAAGGCGCGGATTTCCTCGTCATCGCCTGTAATACGGCCAGCGCCCTCGCGCTCGACGACATACGCCGCTCCACCGGCCTGCCGGTGCTCGGCGTCATCGAGGCCGGCGTGGAAGAGGCGGGCAGCGCCTCGCACACAGGAGACATTCTAGTGATCGGTACAGACGCCACGGTCGGCAGCCACGCCTACGCCGCCGCCGCCCGCGCACGCGGACTGCGCGCCCTGGAAAAGGCATGCCCTTTGCTGGTGCCCCTGGTGGAGGAGGGCTGGGTAACGCACCCGGTGACCGCCGAGGTGGTGCGCATCTACCTCTCTGAGCTGTTTGCCCAGGCGCAGGGCGAAGCGCTCCAGCCCGACACCCTCGTGCTCGGCTGCACGCATTATCCTCTGCTGCGCGGAACGATCGAGGCATCTGTGCCGGCGGAGATGCGCGTGATCGATTCGGCCGAGTCCATCGCCGGAAAGGTGGCGCACATCCTGGGGAAAGCGGCGGCGCCGAGCGATAAGGACCAGGACAGGATTGGCCATTGCCGCTTTTTCGCGACCGACTCCGTGGCCAAGTTTCAAAATCTGGGCGCGCGCTTTTTGGGCATGTCCATCGACAAGGTGGAACTCGTGGATCTGGGCGGCTGATATCCTGACGTTTCGTCCGAAGGGCGGCCGGGTAAGATCGCCTGAACGGCGGTTTCCTTTGCCCGGGAGAGAGCAATCAAAGGGAGTAACTGAATGATCGATCTGAAAGGCCGGACCGCGGTGGTTTTCGGCTTGGCGAATAAACGCAGCATTGCCTGGGCCATCGCTCAGAAGCTTTCTACGGCAGGCGCGCAGCTTGCCATCTGCTACCAGAATGAACGGCTGCGTCCAGAAGCGGAAGCGTTGGCCGGAGAACTGACCGGAGCGGAAACATTCCAATGCGACGTCGCCAAGGACGAGGAGATTGAGGCCCTCTTCGTGAGGCTGAAGGAGCGCTACGGCAAATTGCACGTTCTGGTGCACAGCGTAGCCTTTGCTCCGCCCGGCGAACTGAACAACGACTTCCTTTTTACCAGCCGAGAGGGCTTCCGTATCGCCCATGACGTCAGTGTGTATTCACTGATCGCCGTCACCCGCGCCGCGGTACCGCTGATGACCGAGGGCGGCAGCGTCCTGACTCTTACTTATTACGGCGCGCAGAAGGTGGTTCCGCGCTATAACGTCATGGGCGTGGCCAAGGCGGCCCTGGAAGCTACGGTTCGCTACCTTGCCGCCGACCTGGGCAGGCAGAATATCCGGGTCAACGCGATCTCGGCTGGACCAATCAAGACCTTGGCCGCGCGAGGAATTGGAGGGCTCAGCGAGATGCTCAAGGCACACGCCGAAAGAGCGCCTCTCAAGCGCAACGTGGAGCAGGCTGAGGTCGGCAACACCGCCTTGTTCCTGGCCTCCGATCTGGCGAGCGGCATTACCGGCGATGTCGTGTTTGTGGATTGCGGCTACAACGTGATGGGTTTTTAGAGCGGATTTCCTATTGCGATGCCCCGCCGAACTCTGAGGTGTGCGGCTTTTCTTGATGAAAACCCGCCTAAAAGGCAGCGGCTCCGGGCTACACCTATAGGAAATCCGCTCCAGGGCGGAGATCTCTTCTACTCGGAGGGATCATCGCGCAGGGTCAGAGTGATGGTGCGGCTGTCTCCGCCCGCATGCTCGAGCAGGATCTCGCCGTCGCTGCGCTTGATCACGCTGGGGAATTTCTCGCCCCACTCCACCAGCACGATGGCATCGTCGAAAGCGAGTTCCTCCAGGCCCAGAGTCTCCAACTGGCGCTCGCTTTCGATGCGATAGAGGTCGAGATGATAGAGAGAGATCTCGCGCTCGATCCCGTCAATCTTCCGCCTGCCCTGGTATTCATGGATCAACGTGAAGGTCGGACTGGTTACCTCGTCGGGATCAGCCGCGTCCAGGGCCTCGGCGATTCCTTTCACCAGCGTCGTCTTTCCTGAGCCAAGTTCTCCGCGAAGAATCAGAAACTTCGGAGGCAAGAGCAGTTTAGCGATCTCGGCTCCGATCGCGATCGTATCGCTGCTGCTCCTGCTGTCGTAGCGATAGACGCTCATTCCGGCTCCTTCCATCCGCCTGGAAGCCCTTGCAGCCAGGTGTACCCGCCCTTGTCGTCCGGGCGAAACCGGAATGCATTGTGGAGATGAGCGACCGTATCGAGCGCCAGGAGAGTGTGCTGGTCGGCACGGGCGACCGCGAAATCCGCGGCCAATCCGTGTAGATAGACAGCCGCATTCACCGCCTCAGCTGCCTGTCTGGGATATTGACCGAGCATGGCGGCGACGATCCCAGTGAGGATGTCGCCGCTCCCACCTTTGGCCATGCCCGGATTGCCTGTCGTGTTGATGGCCATGCTCCCGTCAGGATGCGCAACGAGCGTACGCCAGCCTTTGAGCACCAGCGTAACTCCATGCTTCACGGCAAATTCCTGCGCCAGGGTCTCGCGATTTTCCTGAACCTGGGGTACGCTCAGGCCGGTGAGACGGCCCATTTCTCCGGGATGAGGCGTAAGAACGATGGTGCGGCCCCGGGCATCCAGCCGGCCGAGGTCGAGGGCCAGCGCGTTGAGCGCGTCGGCGTCGATGACCATCGGAATCTCTGCCTTCTCGAGAAGCCCGAAAAAGAACTCGACTGCCTCGGGCTCCTGGCCGAGTCCGGGACCGACCGCGAGGACGGTCTTCTTTGCCAGAAGACTCTCAAGCTCGTTCGGCGCAAGGTTTCTGCTCGAAATCTCCCCTTTGGCGCCCTCGATCAGGGGCTCGGTCATCAGCTCGGCAGCCGCTCCGGCGACGGTGGGCAGAATCGACTCTGCCACGGCTGCAGTCACCAAGCCCGCGCCCGCTCGCAGAGCCGCTACGGAAGCCATGCTGGGGGCTCCAGCCTTGCCTCGGGCCCCGCCGATCACCAGCACGTGGCCGAAGCTGCCTTTATTAGAGTCCGCATGCCGGGGAGCATCGGCAATCTTCTTCGAACTGCCCGCCCAGCTGAGGCCGGTCGAAGACTCGATAGCCTCAGCCGGCGAGCCGATGGGAGCCACCACGATCGGGCCCTGCTTGATGTTTCCCGGCCGCGCAAGATCTCCGCCCTGCGTCAACATCCCGAAGATATGCGCCAGCTTGGGCGCGGTGAAGGTAACGACCGCGTCGGCGCGGCAGGCATCCTCGGCGGCAAACTTCCGCGAATCGGCGTCCCACCCCGAAGGAAGATCGACAGCGACCACAGGCGTTGCCGGATAACGGTTCAACGCCTCTCGCACTGCAACCGCAGTCCCGCGAAGAGGAGGGCGGAATCCGGTGCCCACCACGGCATCGAGGAATAACTCGGCCTGCGCGAAGAGACCCCCGCAGCGGTCGAGATCGGCCTCGTCGCGAACGGAGAAGGGAGAGACGGGAAGCCTGATCAGCATCTCCTTTGCATCGTTAGAGACTTCGGCCGGCTCGCCCAGCAGGATCACCGAGAGATCACAGCCGGCCTGCGCGAGATATCGCGCGGCAACCATGCCGTCTCCTCCGTTGTTGCCTTTTCCGCAGAAGACCACGATACGCCGGCGCCGGGGCAGCTCGCGCAGCACGAAGCGCGCAACGGCGTGGCCTGCATTCTCCATCAGATCGAGCGATGGGATAGCGAAGCGCTCCACGCTGAGCTGGTCAGCGGACTGCATGTCGCGGGCGGTCAGAATCTTCATAAGCAGTCATCATTCTATGATGGGAGGTTGAGGCACACGTTTGCATTCCGCAACCGCGCGAAAATGTGTAACGGCCGCACAGGCATATAGGAGAGCGGCGGCTCAGGCAAATCTCCGGTAGAGGTCTGTTCCATGCAGAAAGGGTCTCCCGAAGGAGACCCTTTCTGCTGCGCGGGACGGTTCTTTATTGATTGGCGCCCGCGGCGACAACCGGAGTGGTGGTTGTCTCGGCCGGGGCCTTCTGGGCAAAATAGCTGAGGTCCCAGAGATTCCTATAGAAGATGCCGCTCAGCTCGGCTGCTTTGGGACCGAAGGTGGGACGGCCGCCTTCCAGGAAAAAGACGGTCACGATCCGGCCATAAGAGGTATCGGCGAAAGAAGCGAACCAGCCGTAGCGCGTTCCGTTGTCCGAGCATGTTCCCGTCTTCCCGAGGATGGGGAGTTCCTTAAAGTTGGCGTGCAGCGAGCGCGCCGTGCCGTAATCTACTGCTCCCTCCATGCCGGTAGTGATCTCGGGAATCAGCTTGCCGATATCCAGAACCCGCTTTACTTTCGGCTGGAAGTTGACCGCTTCCGCAGGGGTCTCCGGATGCTGCAGGTAGTAGAGCGTGCCGCCATTGGCGATCGCCGCCACCATTGCGCCCAACTGCAGGGGGGTCATCGAGATTCCCTGGCCGAAGGAACACATTTTTCCAACTCCGCCTTCGCTCTCCGGCAGGACGTGGTCGGGATAGGATCCGAGCTGCTCATCGGGGATGTTCCAGCCGGCAAGCTCGCCCAGTCCGAATTGAGTCGCATAATGATGTACGCGCTCAAAGCCGAGGCGGCGGCCCAGGGTTTCAAAGTAGAGGTTGTTGGAGTGAGCCAAGGCCTGGGTCATGTCCATGTGGTATCTGCCGCCCAGATTCACCTGGGTGTCCTTGGTCACGATGCCCTCCTGCAGCGCAGCGAGAGCGACGGAGATCTTGATCGTGGAGCAGGGCTCGGCGCCGCTGGAGAGCGCGAGTTTCTGGTTCACCATGGCAAGAATCCGGCCGTTGCTGGGATCAATCGCTACGGCGGTTCCCACCATATTGCCTAAAGCATCAATGGCCGCCTGACGCACGACCGGGTCTTCTCCAGCCGTGATATCCCCGGCGGCGATGTCGGACTCGGTAAAGGAGCTGGCGGTGAAATGCTCATAATAACGATGGCGCCGGACGACGCGGTGCAGGCGGCCCGAACGGCCCCGCACCGTGACGAGGCTGGCAGTCTGCACTGCAGCCGGGCGGCTATGCCGCAGGCGCGCCATGTGCCGGCGCGCACGAGCGCTCTCCTGCAGATGAGTGCTGTGCGTGCGCGTATGGTGCACCGGCTGAGTTGGATTTGCGAGAGCGAGCCTTCCCAGACCGAACGAGCCCAAGGCGAGGAACAGCAGACAATGTAGAACGTGTTTCAAATTTAGCCGGCTCACGAGATGCCACCTCAAAATCGGGCCCCTTGAGTTGAATCCCCAAAGAAACACCGGAATCTGCTGCAAAGTTAATCCGCTCTCCCGACGGCTCACGGATAGAACGATAGATCCGCGTCAGAAATACCGTACAGAATCACGATGAAGAGTTCACCGCCGGTGCGCGATGCGCTACAGGCACCCTTTCATTAAACGCCAACACCGCGCGACCATCTCAGGCCTTTCATCTTCCGACGAAGCAGGAGTAATGTCCGTACGACTTTGGGAGCACCACCGTAACCTCCCCGGGGTAATGCTGGTCCAGAGCCGGCGCGACGCCCTGACGGTACAAAAAGATTATAGGTTGCCCCGCCGCAAAAAGGCGGGAATATCCAGATTCTCCATCTGCTCATTACCGGAGGGAGCATCCATCGTGGCCGACCTGGCCGAAGCCGGAGTGGGAATGATGCGCGCGTATTCTTCTTCGTAAGGCGCCTCGAACGTCTCGCCGCCGAGGAAGAAGTTGGAGGAAGGAGCGGGTTTCGGCTCGACACTGGGGCGGGCATCATCGTAAGCGAGTTCCGCGGCAACAGGCTGCGGGGCGGCTGCCAGCACCGGCTCGGCAACCGCCGTAGCAACGGGGCGCGGCTCTTCCGCCTTCTTCTGCGTCCAGGAGGCGCCGATCGCCTCTTCCGGATCGCCATACTCTTCGCTGGCGAACCTCGGGACCGAGGAGCGGGTTTCCACATGCACGCGAGGCGAAGCCGCCTGATCGCTCGTCCGCTGGCTTGTCTTCGGGATGTCCTGCCGGAAGCCGGTGGCGATCACGGTAATTTTGACGTCGTTGCCCATCGTCTCGTCGAGAACGGCGCCAAAAATAATGTTCGCATCATCGTGAGCGGAGCTTTGGATGAGGGTGGAAGCCTCGTTGACCTCGCTGAGCTTGAGCGAACTGGAGCCGCTGATGTTGATGAGGATGCCGCGTGCGCCATCGATGGCTCCGGCCTCGAGCAGAGGGGAGGCCATGGCCGCCTGGGCGGCGGCGATCGCGCGGTTTTCTCCGTTGCGGATGGCCGTTCCCATCACTGCATAGCCCATGCCGGCCATTGTCGTTTTCACGTCGGCAAAGTCGCGGTTGATGATGCCCGGAATGGTGATGATGTCGGAGATGCCCTGCACGCCCTGCCGCAAGACATCGTCGGCGATCCGGAAGGACTCAAAGAAGCCCGCATCCCGCGCAACCGCCAGCAGCTTTTCATTCGGGATCACGATCATGGTGTCGACGGCATCGAGCAGCTCTTCCATGCCTCTCTCGGCCTGCTGCATGCGCCGCTTGCCCTCGAATCCGAAGGGCCGGGTGACGACGGCTACCGTAAGCGCGCCCATTTCGCTGGCCAGCGCGGCAATGACGGGAGCGGCCCCGGTTCCTGTTCCTCCCCCCAGGCCTGCGGTCACGAAGACCATATCAGCGCCTTCCAGAGCTTCGATAATCTTCTCCGAGTCTTCCAGCGCGGCGCGGCGGCCCACGTCGGGATTGGCGCCTGCGCCCAGGCCGCTGGTGAGCTTAACACCCAGCTGCAGCTTGACCGGTGCCTGGCAAAGCTGGAGAGCCTGGACATCGGTGTTCGCGGCGATGAATTCGACGCCCTCAAGCTTGGCGGCGATCATGCGGTTGACCGCGTTTCCCCCGCCCCCGCCAACGCCGATGACCTTGATCTTTGCTCCATGCGGCATTTCTTCGTTGTATTGAATTCGGATTTCCTCGGTTGGGCTCATCGGCATCGACTCCATTTCTCATTTCTATCACTACAGACTACTTGCGAAGATTGTGCGTAACTTGGCGCGCAGTCCCTGATCTTCCGCAGCGCGCAACACGCGCGTGCGGTGGGTATAGAGCAACATGCCGACAGCGGTGGAAAACTCCGGCTGTACCAGCGCCTCGGGCATTCTCGAAAGCGGCACCGGGTGTCCAATGCGAGCCGGTACGCGCAGCAGGCTCTCCGCCACTTCAGGCAAACCGAGCAGCCGTGCGCCACCGCCGGTAAGGATACAGCCCGCCCCCAGCGCCTCCAGCACGCCTCCCTGGCGTAGATTGTCGCGCACCATGTGGAAGAGCTCGCGAGCCCGCGGCTCCAGAATTTCACTGACGTAGCGGTGCTTGATAATCCGCGACGGCTGCAGCTCGGTAGCCTCCAGTTCCAGCTCTCCGGAGCTGGAAACGGAGGTGACCACGCAATTGCCGTAGCTCACCTTCAGCGATTCGGCATCACGCACCGGCACGCGCAGACCCACGGCAAGATCGTTGGTGAAGTGATCTCCCCCCACCGGGATCGAGGCAGTGTGCGCCACAGCGCCTTCGAAGAGGACCACCAGTTCGGTTGAACCCGCACCGATGTCGATCAGGCAAGCGCCCAGCTCGCGTTCATCGGCCGAGACGGTCGCTTCCGCAGCGGCGATCGCCTCGAAGATCGTATCGGTCACTTCGAGGCCGGCCTTGTTGGCGCAGGTGATCACGCTCTGCACCGCGCTGGCCGAGCAGGTCGAAATGTGCAGATTAACCTCCAGCCGGTTGCCAATCATCCCGACCGGATCGTGGATCCCGGCCTGCTCGTCGAGAATGAACTGCTGCGGCAGCAGATGGACGACTTCCCTGTCGGCGGGCAGCGAGACGGAACGCGCCCGATCGATGGCGGCGCGAACATCTTCCCGGGTGATCTCGCGCAGGCGCGCTCCCAGCGCAATGCCGCCCTGGCTGTTGACGCCGCGCATATGCGGGCCGCCGATCCCTACCGCGCAATTGGCGATGATCGCATCGGCCGTCTGCTCGGCCAGGGTGGCCGCATGGTTGAAGGCCTTACTGGCAGGGTGAAGATCGCTGATCACTCCTTTGCGGATCCCGTCGGAGTCCACCACGCCATGGCCTCGATATCGCAGCGCGCCTTCGTGAAGCTCGGCCACCAGGACTCGCGTCTTCGCGCTCCCGGCATCGAGTACGGTGATCAATTCCTCGCTCTTCTGACTCATCCCTGGCTCCGCGCTGGAGTGCGATCCTGTTTCGGCTCCTGGCTCAAGGCCTGATTGTGATTCACGCTCCGCTTCAAATGACGCTCTGCATGCTTGTTCGCAGACCGCGCGGCAGCCTTCCCTTTCTTCGCTTCCCTGGACGGCGGCCTGGCAGCAGCGTGCAAGGCCGTTCTCGGCGGTTTGGCAGACCTGGGAGCGGCTGCGGGCGCATCTCCGGCTTCCGTCAGGCTGACATGAGAATCTTCTCCGC
>DASYYO010000007.1:0-2379 GCA_035933805.1 Acidobacteriaceae bacterium
ATGTGCCGCCCCAGAGCATCACTCTGACGATTCAGGCGGACAGCTCTGGAGGATTCGTCTACACGTACAGCGGAAGCGGCGGAGGAGTTTGCATTCCATTCCGGAGATGGACAGTTGTAGGAACCGGCCTCACAAGCGGCCACAAATCCAGCTCCGTCTCGGTCGGATGTCCGTGACGAAGGGGGTGTCCATATTTCCGGCAAAGTATGAGCCCGAATGATTCAGGCAGTATGCCTGTTTGCCCGGATATCACGAGGACCCGACACCTTTTCCTAAGGCGTCTTCAGGAAAATGAGCGCGCTCGACTGTTGCTATCAGGCCATAACTGGCCAATCATGATGCCCGCGCGAACATAACTCAAACGAAATGAATAAATTAAGTGCGCGTGCACAGATTGGACCAGTTATGGCGGAAATAACCGGCCAAACTGCTTGATTTTAAATAGCTTCGCTTAACATCAAGGAGCAAGCAGATTTGGGCCAGTTATCTTTACCGATGCACTCTTCGAGCCCGATTAGGGATCGAGTTGCAGATTACGGTCTGATTGTTGACGCGCTCGTTCCGTTCCCGAGTGCCGCGATCGGAGGCAGGCACCAATGCCGGCTTCGGGCTGTAGCTTGCCGCGCCTCCAGCAAACTCATCATCGCTCAACCAGGTTCCTTCCTTTCCTTTCGGAGCGGTCCAGCGAATTGCTTCTCGGAAAGGATACGTGCGGTCAGCGTGTTTCGTAACAGCCTCAAGACGCGCCCGCCGCGGCGCACCCACCGGACACATCGGCCAAAGACGCATATCATGGCGGCGGAGATTTTTTGCGCCCATGACCAGATCCAACCACGCAGAGCAATTCTTTCGGAGCGTATGCTTCGCCGGTCTTCTCGCTTGCTGCGCCTGCTCCTGGATGAACGGACAGGCGGCAGCGCAGCCGCCGGCCGATGTAAAGCCCGGCAGCATTACCTACGAGGATGTTCCTTATCCCTATCCTGTGAGCTATCTTCCGCTGACCCTCTACGGCCAGGACGTGCGCATGGCCTATATGGATATCCCGCCCGCGGGCCGGGCGAACGGCCGCACGGTCGTGCTTTTTCACGGAATGAACTTCGGCGGCTTCTACTTCGGCGGGCCCATCGATGCCTTGCGGAGAGCGGGCTTTCGCGTGGTCGTGCCGGACCAGGTCGGGTTCGGCCGTTCCTCCAAGCCGATCATCCCCTATAACTTTCACGACATGGCGTGGAACACGCACAAGCTCCTGCAATCGCTCGGCATCACCCAGGTTGCCATCGTGGGTCACTCGATGGGCGGCATGCTGGCGGCGCGGTTTGCCGCCTCGTATCCGGAGATGACCGAGCGCGCCGTCCTGTACGATCCAATCGGCCTGACGGATGTGCGCTGGAGCCAGCCTTGGCACAGCGCCGAAGATGCCTACAAGGCCCTGATGGCGCGCACTCCGGACGAAGCCTGGAAGGCGGACTACGCCACCATCCAGCGCTACTTCCCCGATGCCTGGAAGCCGGAGTACGAGCAGTACGCGCGCATTCTATACGCGCCGACGCTCAGCGGTGATTGGCCTCGGCTGGCGATGGTGCAGTCCATCTACCGGCAGATGCCATATCTCGACCCGGTGGTCGACGACTGGGCGCACATCAAGGTCAAGACGCTGGTGCTGGGCGGCGAGCGGGACGGCGCAAACTTTCCCGCGCTGGGCAAACACATTGCCGGCACAATCCCAGGGGCCGAACTGGTGATCCTCCCGAAGGTCGGACATGTCGCGCACCTTCAGGAGCCCGAGGTCTTCAATCGGGTGCTGCTCAGGTTTTTGAATGAGGGCGAGGCTGGCGGAACTTGAGGCCTCCAGCCGATGTTCTTAGGTGTATTCTGGAGCGAAGTTCGGGAGGCTTGCCTATGAAGTTCTCCTCGGGTCTTCTGCTTCTAGTGCTTTTCGCCGTAGGAAGCGCCGCCTGCCTTGCACAAAGCCAAAAACAGAACAGCCCTCCAGCCGCCCCTGCGATCACCCTCCGCGCAGCTCCGGATCAGAATGCTTCTCCGCCCTTGAATCAACACTCCCTCGGAGATGCGGATCTTGATTTCACCCGCAATGCTTGGAACCAGACTGGCTGTCCCGTGGTGCTGACCGGCGCTTCTGTCGCAACGAAGGCGCGCTATATGCCAGTCAACCGTTACGCGCCGAGTGAGACTCCGGGGCTGGATCTACGTTTTCGCAACATGAGCGGAAAGGCGATCCGGTCGGCGACCATTCGCGTACAAGTCCGGTACAAGCAGAGCGTCTACGACCTTGACTCGACGACGCGGAATCTTTTTCTAACGGTGGCCGGTACCGGGATCACCGACGGAGAGCGGGAGCTCTCGCGGCTCATTCCCCTG
>DASYYO010000073.1:0-2472 GCA_035933805.1 Acidobacteriaceae bacterium
AGGAGCCTTTGGGGATGATCAGGCCCACCTGAAAGTAGTCCGAGCGATCGATCAGGATCAGCGCTTTCCCATAGTTGACGTTGCCGAGCACCTGGGCTGGATCGCCAGGCCTGCGGCTGAGCCGGAACCACAGCACGTCGATCGGCACGCCATATTCGATCACCTCCAATCCGGCTGCCTGGCGCGTTACGGAATGCCGCCCATCGCAGCCCACCACCAGATCCGCATGCACCTGCACTTCCTGGCCATCCTTGCGGGCCACCACCCCCACAACGCGGTCACCTTCTCGACACAGGTCGACGACTTCGTGCTTCATCAGCAGTCGAAAGGTACGCAGCTTCATCGCCCGGCTGGAGAGGAAGTTCAGGAAATCCCACTGGGGCATGAGCGCCACGAACTTACACTGCGTCGGCACGTGCCGGAAATCGGCGACCTTGAAGGTCGAACCTCCAATCACCACTCCGACCGACTCCACCCGTTGATGGGGTACTTGGAGGAACTCTCTCAGCAGGCCCAGTTCCGCCAGCACCTGGAGAGTGGAGGGGTGTACGGTGTCGCCACGAAAATCGCGGAAGAAGTCCTGATGCTTTTCGAGCACCGTGACTTCAACGCCCTGGCGCGCGAGCAGGTATCCGAGCATCATGCCGGCAGGCCCGCCGCCCACCACGCAGCAACTCGCTTCAACCACCGACGATGCCATCCTGATCGCGCCTCCTTCGTCTTCACTCGCAGGTTTGGATGCCTACTGTACCGGCGCAGACCAACGCGTGTGGCGTTCGCAAGCGGTTCCGGGCTCGCCATTGAACGCGGCGCTATCAACGATAGCCATGGCCAAGCGCTTCATGATCGTTTTCGCGGCACGGAGGAGATTATTATTCCGACAACAACCTCTGCCCCTTCAAGGCCCCGCGAACCGCACCGCAAACCAAGGCACTACCCACATTCTGCTGCACTTGACAGGTCATGATCGTGTGCATATGATTCCCTATGCGCGATCTCAAAAACACATTTCCCTAAACTCCGCAAGTCCCTTGATAAAAGAGAAGGCCTGACATTCCCTTGGGACTCAACAGTGTTTCGAAATTCATGCCGCTTTTATTTTTCGTCCCGGCACTCATAACGACTTAATGGGCGTTGTCGAAGAACACGAAATGTCCGATGGAATCCAGTTGCCGTTCCGGGCGGAAGCGTTCCACGGGGTCGATCATCGAGGCCGCCCTGGAACGATTGGTCTAAGCTTTATCTTGTCCTGTTGATGCTTTGACTGGCTGCTCACAACGCGGCCATTCGCTCTCACAGTTCATCTTCCATAGGAGGAATTGGAATACCATGTTGCCTGAGCGGGAGATTCACCAAGACCTGAGTGACCGCCGGTCGTTCATGAAACTGCTGGCTGCGGCCCCTCTCTTCGCCACCATGGGCGCACGCAGCTTTGCCGCCACCGCGGCTGCCACCGCCAAGGCCGCTACGTCCAAAGGATCCTCTGCCGGCAACATCTACACTCGCCTGGGCGTTCGGCCGCTGATTAATTGCTGCGGTCCCTGGACGAATATGACGTCCGCGCTCGAGCTGCCCGAGGTGCGCGCGGCTTGCGAAGAGGCTGCCCTCCACTTCGTCAACCTGCTTGAGCTCCAGGATGCCGTCGGCCGCCGCCTCGCAGAACTTGCCGGCGCAGAAGCCGCCATGGTCACATCCGGCTCTGCCGGCGCCATCTCTTCGGCCACTGCGGGTTGCATTGCCGGCAAGGATCCGAAAAATATCTATCAGTTACCCGACACCACCGGCATGAAAGGAGAGGTCATCATTATCGGCGGACGCACCGGTTGGGACAGCTGCATCCGGCTCACTGGAGCCAAATTGGTCGTCGCTCCCAAGGTAGACGATCTGCAATCGGCCATTACATCGCAGACCGCCATGATCTACACCACCTTGGGGACGGACGACATCCTTCAGAGTATCCTGAAGATCGCCAAGCCGGCCGGCGTCCCCGTCATGCTCGACCAGGCTTCGGCCATCCCGCCATTTTCGAATTACACCCGCATTGCAAAGACGGGCGTTGATCTTTATTGCTTCAGCGGCGGGAAAGGCATGCGTGGCCCGCAAGTCTCCGGTATATTGTTAGGCCGCAAGGACCTCATCGAAGCGGCAAGGTACAACAGCAATCCCTGGGAAGGCTCCATATGCCGGCCGATGAAGGTCGGCAAGGAAGAAATCATGGGCTGCCTCGCAGCGGTCGAGTACTGGTCTAAGGCTGACATTACGGCCATTAACAAAAACTGGCAGCGCCAGGTGGAACGCATTGCCACGTTAGTGGAGACCGTGCCGGGAGTGCATGCGAAGATCGAGACTCCGCCTACGGAGGAGGAGGACAGTTGGCCCCTGCTCACGATCTGGTGGGACGAACAGAAGTTTGGCATGACCGTGGATCAATGCGCCCAGAAGTTGCGGGAGGGCAATCCTCGGATTGAGGTG
>DASYYO010000094.1:0-7674 GCA_035933805.1 Acidobacteriaceae bacterium
AAGGGCTTCACCGTGGTGCAGATCGTCGCCGGCCTCTACCCCGATATGGAGCCTTATGACGAGCGCGGCGCCAATGAAGCGGGTTTCCCGTGGGAGCCAGACTTCTCCCGTATTCATCCGGCTTACTTTGATACAGCGGACGTTCGCATTCAGCATCTTGCGGATCGCGGCCTTGTCTCATGCGTGGTAGGTTTCTGGGGCTACTTCATTCCTCGCATGGGGATTGCCAAGGCCAAGCAGCATTGGCGATATCTCATCGCCCGATGGAGTGCATATCCGGTGGTGTGGTGCCTAGCGGGTGAGGGTACCATGCCCTACTATCTCTCGAAGACGAAAGAGCAGGACGCGGAAACACAAAGACACGGCCTGACTGAACTGGCGCGCTATGTCCATGCCACGGACCCGCATCATCATTTGATCACCATCCATCCTTCGAGCAGCTCCCGGCTGTGCGTGGACGATCCAGCAGTGCTGGACTTCGATATGCTGCAGACCGGGCACAGCTCATGGAAGAGTGTGCCCAACACTGTTGAGACCGTGCAGCGCTCACTTGCCGCCAGTCCAACGATGCCGGTGCTTATCGGCGAGGTCTGCTATGAGGGCATTCAGGGATCGAGCCGGCAGGAGATTCAGCGCTTCATGTTCTGGTCGGCAATTTTGAGCGGCACCGGCGGCCACACCTACGGCGCCAATGGAATCTGGCAGGTAAACACCCGGCAGCAAGCGTATGGCCTTTCGCCGCATGGCCATTCATGGGGTGGCCCACCATGGGATATCGCCGCTCAATTGCCCGGCTCAGAGCAGCTCGGCATCGGCAAAAAGCTGCTCATGCGCTACTCCTGGTGGAAGCTTGTACCCCGGCCGGATATGGTAGAGCCACGCTGGAGCAAAGAAGATTATTGGCAGCCCTTTGCCGCCGAGATCCCAGGCGAAGCCGTCCTGGTCTATGCCCCGAGCTTCGGCAAAAAGCCGGTCGTAAGCAAACTTCAGCCAGGAACATACAAGGCATTCTTCTTCAATCCGAGTGATGGAACCGAGGCGCCGATCGGCGATATCACTCCTGACCAGTCCGGCAGGTGGAATGGCGCGGAGGTCCCCATCTTTCAAGATTGGCTGATCGTTCTCGAGCAAAAAGCGTAGAGTTCTGCAGAGTAGAAAACGATGACTGATCCAAACTCCCTATTCCGGGTTGCCCTTTCGGCGGACTTCTGTGATGCACAGGGACGGCCTATCTTTCCCGACCTCGGCTTGTCTCTGCTCGAAGGAGTTCCAGGAGTCTCTTACGAATTTCTTCCGGAATATCGTGCTGAGTACACCCCGGGTCAACTCTCCGGCTATGATGTTGTGATTTCCTTAAAACCTAAAGTTACATCTGAATCTCTCCGAGATATCGATCGCTTGTGCGCAATTGGCCGTTGTGGCGTGGGTTACGACAATGTCGATCTGGACGCATGCACGGAGCGCGATGTTGCCGTCTACATCACTCCTGGCGGGGTGGTGCGGCCGGTGGCAGAGTCGATCGTGCTTTTCGTGCTGGCGCTTTCTCACAACCTGGTCCTCAAGGACAGGTTCGTGCGCGGGGGCCGTTGGGCGGAGAGCACCAAGATGCTGGGCCGCGAACCGCGGCAGCGTGTTGTCGGCACCATCGGCCTGGGAAACATTGCCTCGGAGGCCATTCGGCTGCTTCGGATCTTCGATATTTCCCGCTTTCTCGCCTTCGACCCATATGCCCTGGCCGGACGGGCTGCTCAAATGAGCGTGGAGCTGGTTTCTCTTGAGACACTCCTGGCGGAGTCAGACTACGTTCTGGTGAATTGCCCGTTGACTCCGGCGACGCGGGGGCTGCTTGGGAAGGAGCAGTTCGCGCTAATGAAGAGAGATGCCGTTGTGATCAACACCGCCCGCGGACCCATCATCGACGAGGCCGCACTCATCGATGCCCTGCTGAATAAGAGGATTCGGGGTGCTGCGCTCGATGTCTTTGAACGTGAACCGCTACCCGCCGATTCGCCTCTGTGTGCCATGGATAACGTGATCCTCAGCTCCCACTCGATTGCATGGACCGAGGAACTCTTTCGCGATATGGGCCGCATCGACTGCGAGGGGGCGCTTGCGGTGCGCCGCGGAGATCCGCCCGCCCACGTGGTGAACCCTGAAGTGCTCAGCCGTCCGGGATTTCTTCGTAAACTGGAGAGATACGAGACTGAATTCCGAGCGAAAGGAGTTACGCCATGATCTCGTTTCGGCAACGGCTGCAACAGCGGGAGGTTCTTCTGGGGCATATGATTCTCGAGCTGTTTACCCCCGGTATAGGCCCGATGCTGGCTGCCTGCGGCTTGGATTTCGTCATCTTTGATATGGAGCATGGACGCTGCGACATTCCCCTGATGGCGGAGATGATCGCATCCTGCCGTGGGAGCAATATCGTTCCGTTTGCCCGAGTTCCCGACGTCGCTTACGCGCCTCTGTCTCGCGTTCTGGATCTTGGTGCGCGCGGTGTCATGGTGCCTCGCGTGGAGACGAAAGCCCAGGCGGAGGAGATCGTCCAGCAACTGAAGTACGCACCGATGGGCCGGCGGGGCGTCGCTCTTGGCATCGCTCATGATCTCTATCGTGTCGGCACGGCAGAGTTCTTTGCTGCTACAAATGAGCAGATTTGTGTCATTGTGCTGCTCGAAACCGTCAAAGCCTTCGAGAACCTGGAGGAGATAATCTCCGTGCCTGGCATCGACGTGGCCTGGGTGGGGCACTATGACCTCACTGTTTCCATGGGCATTCCCGCAGACTTCGATCATCCTCGCTTTCTGGAGGCCATGGATTCTCTGGTTTCTGTCTGCCGCCGTCACGGAGTTACTCCCGGGTTTCTGCCTCCTACCCCGCAGGCGGCGGCACACTGGATCAACAAGGGCTTTCGTATGATCGGCCTGGGTAGCGACATCGGCGTCTTTCTCGATGGAGTTCGCAGGTTTCGCGCGCATCTCCTGGAACAAGGGGTCGTTTCAAGTCAGGCGGCCAGGGAGAGCCAGGCGTGAAGTTTACCGTGCAAGCGTTCCATGCAGGAAGATTCCGGTTCTTCCTCACGCGGAACTCCGCCTCCATCATGCTCTCCATGATTCATGGGTAGGCCGGATTCGATATTGAAGCTTATTCTTATCCTCCGTCTCAGACGGTGGGAATCCGATACGATACTCTAGAGAACATTGATTCCGGGGAGTGACTGGAGCAGGACGAAGCCTCAATGGCAAATCGAAAAACAACATCGGTAGGCCGCAGAAGACCGGGAGCCGAACGGAAAGCAACCGTCACTCTTGCGAAGGCGGCGCCTGGAGTAAAGGCAGAACTCAGATCCGATTTTCTTACTCCCGTTACGCGAACCACTCTCACCGTCGATATCTGCCGCAAGATGGTGACCCATCTCATCCGCGGGCACTGGAGGGAAGGGGAGAAGATTCCCGCGGAAAGGGAACTATGCCTTAAGCTTGGAGTCGGACGTGCCTCCCTGCGCGAGGCGCTCAAGGCCCTGGAAATTATGGGTATGATTGAAACCCGGCTGGGCGACGGAACCTATGTATGCCGGCGTTCGGATTTCTTTTCGAAACCGCTGCTATGGGTCATCGCCAGCGGCTCCGATGCACAGGCCCGGGAGTTGGTGGAAGCCCGTACGCTGATAGAAGTAGAACTCGCCGGTTTGGCGGCGGAGCGGGCGACGGCCGCCAATGTAAAGCTCCTGAGCGAAGAGCTGGACGTCATGGAAAGCATGAAGGATAACCCGAAAGGGTTTGTCCAGGCCGACGTCAATTTCCATCTCCTCATCGGGCTTGCCGCTGCCAACAGCATCCTCTTGAACGCGCTTCATCTGATTCGCAATCTCCTTCAGGAGTGGATTTTAGCGGCAGTGGGGACGGCAGGTGTTCCGGAAAAAGCCTGTGCGCAACACAGGCGGTTGCTGCTCGCGATCAAGAGTCATGACAGCGCCGCCGCGCGGAAAGCCATGCAGAGGCACCTCCACGATATGGCCGACTACCTGCCAAAAAGACAGGCCGAGGCAGAGGTCTAGGCAGATTCTGCTATTGCTGCCCTCTGTTTAGCACCGGCTAGAGCACGGCGAAGCTCGCATCGAGGCATCCAAGGCAAGTTACTCTACTTATCCCGGCGCTTCGCCAGCACCACAATGTCTTGCCTGAACGACGGCAACACCATCACAGTCTGGCTGCCGCCTTTTACCGGCATCGCGGGGGAAGACTCTCCGGTTACCGGGGAGTAGAGTGAGACGTCGTAGCTTCCGGACGGGAGAGAAAGGGAGAAACTCCCTGCGATTGAATTCCCTGCGGCAGGGTCCGTCAGCTCACGCGCGTCCGCCAGGTAAGCCACATAGTCCCGCCCGGACACGGAGAGTCCGGAGACAACCAGATCGGCTGGGTATCCCGAGATCCAGGTTATGTCTGGTCTCGAGCCAATGAGGTCAAACGACCTCATGAACTCCGAGAGGTGCTGGATCCAGGTACGAATCTCCCGCTGCGAGGCCGGGGTCCCTCCCTCGTTCCCAACGGTGATCGAGAAGTCGATGAAGTCATAGTGACAGCCGCTCAGCAACGCTGTCCATGACCGCTTGCGATGGATTGTCCATCCGGTTTCATCACGGTACAGGCTGGCCGCATTGTCCTCATCGAGCGCCGTTGGCTTTGGGTAAGGGTAAGCAGCGCGGCAAAAGCTGGCGATCTGGCCAAGCTTCAACTCCTTGGACATGAAGCTTCCCATGTCATAGATGTGGCCGTCGAAGCGAGTGTTCGGGAGAGGGTGGTCGTTCACAATATCAAAGATGCTGCCGGCAAAGCTGGCGTCCAGAGGAAAGACGTTCTTCGCTCCATAGGTGAAGGCCTGCTGTCCCGAAAGCAGATGCGGGCGGCCAAGCCGCTGCATCTCCGCGCGCATAACGCGCGCCATTTCCTGTTGCCATGCATCGACTTCGGCTGGTGTGGCGTGACCGGGAACGCCTCCACCGGGCTCATTGCAGATCTCGTAGTAGACATTGTCATATTGGCTTGTTTCCTGGATGATCTTGCGCGCGAAGGCGCTCTGTCTGCGCACCAAATCCGGATCTTTCAGGGAGGTATAGTCTTCCCATGCAACGTCACCCACTTGCTGCCTGTTATTTTCCCTGCGCAATGGATTGAGCGCCCATATGTTGTCCGCATATGTATTGCTGAAGACGGTGAGCTCTACCACGATGCCTTTTTGGGAGGCAGCATCGAGAAACTGGTGCAGGCGGTCGAAATACTCAGGATTCCAGTGATCCAAGTCATAGATTGGTTCGCCGTCGAGAGCCTGGAGCGGACCGGTTCGCATAAATGGCGAAATGTAGTCAGGAGATTCAGGCTTGCAGGGGGAAGAGGGATTGCGAGCGCTCTGCAGTTCGCGATAGAGCAGAAAGGTACGTGTCATCGTCATCTTGTGTTCGGCCGCATCGTCGAGATATCTTTTGAAATCGAAGGGGCGATTGATGATCGAGCCGTAGTGTTCGCTGGCCGAGATTAGAGCGAGCGGCTTGCCACGAAAGAGAAGGTACTTAGGATTCTGGGGATCGATTTTAACCGCATCATGGCCTTGCGCAAGGCCGGAGGCGGCTGATCCAAGGATAAGTGCCGCGATGCAAGCTCTCCCACGAAGCACCGATTCCTCCTTCCGCAGTTCGCAGAAGCGCCGCCCAGAGGCGGTCATGTTAAAGCTCCAGGTGCGTCGCCGGTCCCTTACGTGACACGAGCTGCCGGCGCACGCTCGATTGCGGCCTGCTTGAGCAACTTAACAACGGAAGAAGGGGCTCGGCTTGGCATCGCGAGGCCGCAGGTACCATTCAATGGCATCATCCGCACTTAAGCCGCTCGGCTCCTGGGCCTTTTCAGGATGCGTAGAGCGGAAGATGCTCAGCATTTCGGCGGAGAAATTCTGCACGATATCGGGATGCTCAGATGCCACGTTCCTGAATTCGCCGGGGTCGTTCTTCAAATCGAAGAGGTGGACGGTTCGTCCCGGCAACGGGTCAGCAGTCAGGTATCCGTCAAGCCTCAGCCTTCGGCCGCTGCAGTGAATCAGCTTCCAGCGATCGCTCCGGATACAAGCCTCTTCGTTCTCCAGATATTCGCTGAAGATGGATTGCCGGGGATTGGATACTCGCCCTGCTTTCAAGTATCCCGAGAGGCTCTGTCCCTGATTCACCTGAAATGGTTCGGCGCCCAGCATCTCGAGCAGCGTTGGCGGCACATCGATCGATTCCGTGAACTCCCGGATCACAGCGCCAGATCGAATGCGCCCGGGCCAGCGCATGATGAGCGGCACGCGCATGGCCGGGTCGTAGCACACATGCTTTTCAAACCTGCCATGCTGCCCCAGGCTGTAGCCGTGATCCGCCATATAAATCACCAGCGTGTCATTCTCCAGATTCAGTTTGCGCAACGCGTCCAGCACAACCCCCACGTTCCGGTCGAGAAAGCGTACGGATGTGTAATAGGACGCGATGATGCCTTGTTTGTCCCCAGGCGTCAGATCTCTGAAGATGAGAGGAATCTGGCCGAAATCTTCGGGGCCGACCTCGGGAACCGGAAAGCTGGCCGGATTGAAGTTATGAACGTCGTCTACCGGGAAGTTGAACGGCGAGTGGGGCTCCCGAAAACTGACCCACAGGGCGAAGGGGTCATCCTTATGTTCCTGAAGAAAGGTGGTCGCCTGCTGCGCGACCCAAGTGCTCTCCATTTGCTCATAATGACGGGGAAAGGGCAGCTTGTCCGCGTCGAGCCAGATGCGCGCGGGATCGCGGAACGGACGCCATACCGGCTTGGTCTGGATTCCTGGAAAATCCGGAGCCGGGCCGACGGCGGCGCGCCACTCCCGTGTTACCACATCCTCGGTAAAGGCAGTATCGAAGCCGTGCAGGCCAGGCCTTCCGGGGGTATTGAAGTGCATCTTGCCGAAAACTGCGGGCCGGTATCCGCTCGCTCCCAATTGTCTGGCAAGCGTAGGGCTGTCTTCCTTGAGCGGCGTGGAGAGAACCGTGACTCCGGACGAGTGCGGCAGTTGGCTGGTGAAGAAGGACTGGCGGGACGGGGTACACACCGGAGAATTGCAGTAATGCCGTGCAAACCGGGTTCCTTCTGAAGCGAGCCGGTCCAGGTTGGGTGTGTATGCCTGAGGATTTCCGTCCGCCCCCAGGACGTAGCCGGCATGATCATCTGCCAGGATGTACAACAGGTTCGGCTTCCGATCCCGGGCGTACGCTACTTGCGGCCGAACGAATGCGCCCGCAAGAGCGCCTGTCGCACCGCTCAAGAGTTCTCTTCTAGTGAGCATCGCGCTAAGGTCCCCCCCCTTTTCGAATCTGACCTGCAAACAAAACTTCACTCCCTATCCAGCAGCGCCGGAAAAGAGCCGGGTGATCTGGCGCCGCGCTACAAACCGCTCGACCAGGTCATCAGACCATCCGATACTACAACACTCCAATCCCTTCGGTTTAGAAGGCCTTTCGATTCGATTCCGCGCTTCCGGCACTCTCCAGTAGCGGCTGCCGTGGCGCTGCCCGGAGCCGCCGCTAGCCGCTAATTTACCCGGCCTTCGCAGACAGCCATCCACGTCTGAACACCCATCCGGCCACCCGATATCCGGATGGATCGATTGAACAATTGC
>DASYYO010000270.1:0-8470 GCA_035933805.1 Acidobacteriaceae bacterium
CCAGTCGAAGTCATCGGTCGTTCTCCCTCACGGTTGCGCCTCTGGATTGGCGGAGAGCAGCGCGTTGATCGCCTGAACATCCTGCGGCGTCAGCACTCCGGCGGCGGCCTTGAGCTGAACCCGGGCTACCAGCTGGGTATAGAGAGCCAGCGAGTAGGTCCGCTCGGCTGAGGCCAGCTGCGTGGTTGCGGTGAGAAGGTCGATGATCGAGCGGCTCCCGATCTCGAAGCCTTTCCGCGTGGCGTCGAGGGAGGTCTGCGCGGAGCGGACCGCCTCCTGCGCGGCATGGAATTGCGCCACGCTGTTCTCCAGATCGAGAAAGGCGGTTTGAGTATCCAGCGTGATCTGGTCCTCGATCTCGGCGACTTTGGCGCGGCTGTTCCTGGAGAGCGCCTGGGCCTGATGCGTGCCTGCGCGAATGCGGCCGCCCTCGTAGACCGGGATCGACAGGTTCAGCGAAGCGCCGATCTGATCGATCGCCACCGGCGGAATCAGGACACCGGCACTGTGCTGGCCAATGCCGCTCAGGGTGAGGGTAGGCCACCGAGCGCGCTGCTGATATTCGACCTGCTGCTCGGACTCCTGCTGCGCGGCCTCGGCCTGACGGAGCAGCGGCTGGTTTTTGAGCGCCTCCGCGATCCACGGACCGACGGCATCGGGCTCGGGGCCGGTGGCCTGCAAGATGGTGATGTCCTGCAGCGCGCCCACAGGATGATGGGTAAGGCGCTCAAGCTGGCTTTTGGCGATGGCGACTGCATTTGCGGCGGTGATCCGTTCTGCCTTGGCTGCATCGAGCCGAGCCTGCGCCTCGCGCACTGAGATGATGTCGCCGGTTCCCACGTGGAGGCTCGCCGCAGTCTCGTCCTCGATGCTTTGCAGGAGATCAACCTGCCGTACGGCTACGCGGGCATCGGCTTGAGTCTTCAGGATGGTGAAGTACGCCTGGGTAACGGCCAGGGTCAGGTTCTGCTCGGCGTAGGCGAGCGCGGCCTGGCCCTCCCGGATCCGGCTGTCGGACTCCTTCAAGGCGATGAGCGCCTGGCCATCGAATACTGACTGCGTCAGGCTGGCGGAGAAGGTATCGGAGTGGTAGCCGCCGGAGATCTGTTGCGCACCAAAACCTGTGACGCGGGCGGTGTTCATGCCGCCGCTGGCGCCGGCCTGAAGATGAGGGAGCAAGGCGGACCGTGCGAGAGGCTTGCCGGCCAGAGCCGCATCGAGCTGCGCATGCGCCTGGGCAAGCGCCGGGGAGGTTGAGGCGGCCTGCTGGTATGCCGTCTGCAGATCGTCAGCGCATAGACGCGGATGAAGGATCAGGCAGGCGATGGAAATCCAAAGCCCCGGAATTGCGACGGAGCGGGACAACGATCGCCAATCCCACCGGAGCCGAGCTGTCTCGTCCATCCGTCAGACTCCGTTCACCATTGGAGATCGATCTCCGTCCGCATGGCTACCCGACTGGCAAGCAGGGGCTGGCAAGATGCTGGGCCAGCAAGCTTTCGAGAGGATTATCTTCCCCGGGCTGGGATGGATCAGTGATCTGGATCACTGGCAGAAGCTGGATCCGCCAGACCTCTGTCCGCGGTGCAGATCCGCTGTAACATCGCTGACGGAGAGATCTCCTCGATGCCCAGCCGCCTAGTTCGCCGCATTCTTCTGATCTTCGGGCTACTCTCCGCCACTCTCGTTATCGGGACGGTGGGCTTCGAGAGGATCGAGGGTTACGGCTGGTTCGATGCCTTCTACAGAACGCTCACCACGGTTACCACCGTGGGCAATCAGGAGTTGGGGCCACTGAGCCGCCCGGGGAGAGTCTTCAACTCATTTCTGATTCTCTTTGGCGTGAGCGCGATGTTCCTGGCGGTGGGAGCGATGACGCAAACCATCATCGAGCTTGAGCTGCAGGATCGCTATGGAAAGCGCAGGAAGAAGCGAATGATTGATTCACTGCACGATCACTTTATCGTCTGCGGTTTTGGCCGGGTGGGGCGGCACGCCTCGTACGAGTTCCAGCGGACCAGGGCTCCCTTCCTGGTGATCGACCGCAATGAGCAGCGGGTGGCCAAGGCGGAGAGCGCAGGAATGCTCGCCGTCGCTGCCGACGCCACGCAGGATGAAAGCCTTCGCCAGGCCGGCGTGCTGCGGGCAAGAGGGCTCATTGCCGCTCTGCCGTCGGATGCGGAGAACCTCTTCATCATTCTCTCGGCGAAGGCTCTGAATCCGCGGCTGATTGTTGTCACCCGCGTCTCGGAGGAGGAGGCGGGTGAAAAGCTGCGGCGCGCAGGCGCCGATACGGTTTTTACGCCGTATGCGATGGCGGGGCGCCAATTGGCCGATGCGCTGCTGCGGCCGCACGTGGTCGAGTTTCTGGACTTCGCCAGAAGCAACATCGGGCCGCAGGTCACGATTGAAGAGCTCTGCGTCGCGCCGAAGACGGAGTTCACCAGAAAGACGCTGGGGCAGGTGCCGGGGCTGCTGCGGTCCGGAGTGATCGTGCTGGCGATCCGCAGACGCCAGGGCGAGACCATCTTCAATCCACCGCCGGAGATTGAGATATCTTCCGGGGATTACCTGATCGTGATGGGGGAGCGGCCCGGGCTCAAAACGCTGGAAGAGGCGCTTGCCGGCTGAGGAGCGGGAGCCGGCCGGGGCTTAGTTTAGATCTCCACCTCGCCTTCGAGATAGAAGACGCATGCGCCTTCGAGCTCGACGCGATCGCCGGCCAGGCGGCAGAGAATCTCTCCGCCGCGGGATGAGGCCTGGAAGGCGCGAAATTCCCCTCGGCCCAGGCGCTCGGCCCAAAAGGGCGCAAGCATGCAGTGCGCGGAGCCGGTGACGGGATCTTCCGGAATTCCCTTGCCCGGAGCGAAGTAACGGCTGATGAAGTCGTAGCCGCCGCTGCCCTGCGCCGTCGCCACAAATCCGCTGCGGTCCAGGCGTGTGAGCGCCGCCATATCGGGAGTGAGAGCGCGCACGGCGTGCTCGCTCCCGAGCAGCGCGAGATAGTTGAAGCCGTTGGCGCGGACCTCAAGGGGAGTTGCACCCAGGGCCTCGGCGAGCCCGGCCGGCGCGGGGACCGGCTCCGAAGGGCGCGCGGGAAAGTCCATCACGTACCCGGCGCCTCCGCGCCTGACGGTCAACGGCCCGCTGGCCGAGTGGAAGACCACCTGGCTGCGCCCGGGCTCCAGCCGCTCCATGACCACCGCGGCGCTGGCCAGGGTGGCGTGGCCGCAGAGCGGCACTTCGGCCGCGGGGGTAAACCAGCGCAGTTGATAGTCGCCGTTTTCCGGGACGAGGAAGGCCGTTTCGGCGAGATTGTTTTCCGCGGCGATCGCCTGCAGCATCGCGTCCTCCAGGAAGCGCTCCATCGGCATGACGGCGGCGGGGTTTCCCTTGAAACGGTGGGTGGTGAAGGCGTCTACCTGAAAGATCAGCGTGCGCATCGCGGGTTTCCTTGCCTGGCTAAGGCTGTGAACAGCTCCGGTCTAGCGTGCCGGTGTGAGAGTGGGCGAGGTGCGCAGAGCGTGCGGACGCAGCCTCGAGTCGATCTCCTCTCCCATGCGGACAACGATGGGCAACAGCGCCTCAATGTCGGCGAGCGAGCTGCGGAAGTTCACGATGCAGGCGCGCAGCGCGAATCTCCCGTGGATCACCGCATTCGAGAGATAGGCTTCGCCGCTCTTCTGCAAACGGGAGAGCAGCTCGCGATTCAGCCCCTCGAGATAAGGCTCGGCCTGCTCGCCGGCCGAGGCGAGGTCCGGGGGCACGTAGCGGAAGGTGGTGATGCTGAGGGAGTGGGTCATCGCCTGCAGGCCGGGGTATTGCGGGATTCGCTGAAAGAGCTCCCGGGCCAGGCGGATGTTGCCGGAGATCATCTGCACGTAGCCGTCGCGGCCGGCCTGCTGGAGGGCGAGCCAGACCTTGAGCGCGCGAAATCCGCGGGAGTTCTGGGGGCCCAGATCGAAATAATTGACCGCATCCATATCGAAGGCATAGTAGGAGGGATGATAGTCGAATGCCTGGCGCAACTTCCCCTGGTTGCGCACCAGCGCGCAGCCGGCTTCAATCGGCGCATAGAGCCATTTATGCGGGTCCACGGCGACGGAGTCGGCCTCGCGCAATCCGGCGAGATCGCCGGGAGCGTCGGGCACGAGAGCGGCCAGTCCGCCGTAGGCTCCGTCCACATGGAACCAGAGATCGAATTCGCGGCAGACCGCGGCCAGCTCGGGCAGCGGATCGATCGCTCCGGTGGCGACGGAGCCTGCCGTCCCAACGACCAGGAAGGGGCGGTCGCCGGCCTCAAGATCCTTGCGGATCTCCCGCCGGAGCGCCTCGACATCCATCCGCAAATGATCGTCCGCAGCGATCCAGCGGATGGCATCGGTGCCCAGGCCGGCAATGTCGGCGGCCTTTTGAATCCAGGTATGCGTCTCCTGCGAGCAGTAGAGGCGCAGGCGCGCGCCATCCATGCCGGCGGCGCGTACATCGCGCCCGGCCTTCGCCTGCCGGGCGGCGAGGAAGCCCACGAAGTTGGCCATGTTTCCGCCGCTGACAAACAGGCCTCCGCAGTCCACCGGATAGCCCAGCATCTCGGCGATCCAGCGAATGCTCTGGGCTTCTATCTCGCTGGCCATCGGCGAGAGCAGCCATGCGCCGACGTTGGGGTTGACCGAGGCGGCGAGCAGCTCTCCGAGTGCGCCGATCGGCGCGGCCGATGAGGTGATGTATCCCCAGAAGCGAGGATGTCCGTTGAAGAGAGAGTGCTCGAAGAGCAGATCGGCGGCATGTTGGAGCAGCGGCCCCGCCTCAGCGCCCTGCCGCGGCAGCGGGCGCTCCGCCCCGAGCGCCTGCCGGACGGCGGAGGGCGGCTCACCGGGAGTGACGGGCCGATGAGGAAGCGAGTCCAGAAATGCGGCGATGCGCTCGACGAGCTGCGTGCCCAGTTCGCGAAACTCGGCGGAGCTCATCTCCAGCGGCGATGCTCGTCTTGCGGCGCTCTCTTGGTTCTCCATGGCGGACCTCTCTTGAGAAAATGGTACGCGAGGATGCGCATCTCTTCCCAGGGGCGGAGGGGCGGAGCTGTGATCTCGTGCGCCATTACAATTGGCGCAAGGCAGGTGGGAAGCAATGGAAAAAGAGCGGGCAGGCGGGATGGCGCGGCGGCAGTTTTTGAAGAGCGGCGCATCTCTGGTTACGCTCTCTTCGGCAACGCTCTCTTCGGTCCACGCGCTTCCTCAGGCCGTCTCTGCCGCAGGCGCCGCGGACGATCGTTCCTCGTGGATACAGATGCTGACCAGGATCTCCTCTCCGGTTCTGCGGGCGCTCAGCGAACGAAGGCTGAAGGCGACGATGCCGGTGGAAGCGCCGCACGGCAATGCGGACCAGCGGCGGCAGTTCACCTACCTGGAGGCGATGGGACGCCTGCTGGCGGGGATTGCGCCATGGCTGGAGTCGGGTCCGGAGACCGGCGCGGAAGGGGATCTGCGGCGCCGGTATGCGGAGTGGGCGCGCATGGCGATTCAGGCGGGCACGGATCCGGCGTCTCCCGATTTCATGAACTTCAATCATGGAAGCCAGCCGGTGGTCGACGCCGCCTTTCTGTCGCTGGCCATCGTTCGCGCTCCGACGGAGTTATGGAAGAAGCTGGAGCCGGCCGCGCAGCGCAATCTCATCGCCGCGCTGCAATCGACGCGGGTGATCCAGGCCGGCTACAGCAACTGGCTCCTATTTCCCGCGATGGTGGAAGCGGCCTTGAGCACGATGGGCGTCTGGTGGGACCCCATGCGGGTGGACTATGCCGTTCGAACGCTGGATACGTGGTACAAGGGCGACGGGGTCTATGGGGACGGACCGGCCTTTCATTGGGATTACTACAACAGCTTTGTGATCCATCCGATGCTGTTGAACATTCTCGACACGATCTCCAGATCTTCGCCGGCCTGGGATCGCTACCGGGGCGTGATGCTGGAGCGGGCCGTGCGCTATGCGGCGATTCAGGAGCGGCTCATCAGCCCGGAGGCAACGTTTCCGCCGATCGGCCGCTCGCTCTGCTACCGTTTTGGCGCCTTCCATCTACTGGCTGAGATCGCGCTGCGGCAGAAGCTACCTGCGGAGGTGTCGCCGGAACAGGTTCGCTGCGCGCTGACCGCGGTGATGCGGCGCATGATCTCCGCACCCGGCACCTTTGACGAGCAAGGCTGGCTGCGGGTGGGGTTCTATGGCCATCAACCCTCGATCGCCGAGGAATATATCTCCACCGGAAGCTGCTACCTGTGCTCCGCGGCATGGCTGCCTCTCGGCTTGCCGCCGAGCGATCCTTTCTGGGCCAGGCCGCGGAGACAGTGGACTTCGCAGAAGGTATGGGAAGGGCAGGCGGTTCCCGCGGACCATGCATTGACGGAGAACGTCAGCGGCAAGCTGTAGAAGAAGGCGCGCCGCGGACCGAAAGCAAGATAGAGAGAGATGATCATCGCAAGCTGGAACGTGAATTCGATTCGAGCGCGGCTGGAGCATGTGACCGCATGGTTGAAGTCGCGCAACCCGGATGTGCTGCTGCTGCAGGAGTTGAAGGGTACTGAGTTTCCTGCAGCAGTCTTTCGGGGACTCGGCTACGAGAGCGCCGCAGTGACGCAGAAGGGCTACAACGGCGTGGCCATTCTCTCCCGCCATCCTCTGGAGATCGTCAGCACTACGCTGATCGGAGATGAGACGGACAGCCATGCGCGCTTTCTTGAGGCGATCATCGACGGCATTCGCATTGCCAATGTCTATCTGCCCAATGGGAATCCGGTGGGGAGTGATAAGTTCCTCTACAAGCTGGCCTGGATGGACCGGCTGACGCAGCAGATGCGCCTGTGGCAGGAGAGCGGCATGCCGGTGCTGGTTGGAGGCGATTTCAACGTGATTCCTGAGGACATCGATTGTCACAAGCCGGCCTCGTGGATCCACGATGCGCTGTTTCAGCCGGAGCCCCGCGCCCGCTATCGCGCGCTGCTCGCTCTGGGGTACACGGATGCATTTCGATCGCTGCATCCCGGGGAAGGCGGGCAATTTACCTTCTGGGATTATTTCCGGCGGGCCTTTGAAAACAACCGCGGCATCCGCATCGATCATTTTCTGCTCTCGCCGGCGCTGGCCGCACGCCTGGAGCAATGCGAGATCGACAAAGGACCGCGGGCGCAGGAGAGGCCCTCAGACCACACCCCGATCCTGCTGACCCTGCATTGACCCGCGCCTGTGATCATCTGCGGACGAGGAAGACGCGCTACTCTTCGATGTTTCCGTAGATCCAGTTCTGGTCGGGAGTGCTGAGCCGGTAATGGAGCAGCATGCTATCGCCGTCGCGCCATACCGAAGCAGCGGAGTCCCAGGAGACAAGAACGATGAGCAGATCGGCCCAGGTGCTGCCGAGGCCGGGAGTTCCGCTCGCGAGAGCTGACAACGGGATCACCGCCTCCAGCCTGCCGGTTGCCGGGTCCCACTGGGGCGGAATCACCCAGTTGAGCGTGCGGTCCGCGTTCCATGCGCCGCCGGAAACACTCCAATGCTGATATACATCCGAATCGCTGTGCCGCTCGACCATAAAGTTCATGGGCCGGCGCAGCGGCTCTCCGGACAAGCCGAGGCTGCTGCTCGCGGCGCCTCCATCGCCGAAGTTCTGGCTGTAAACGCGCAAGGCAAACAATGGCTGTTGCTGATACCGCGAGAGAGCTCCGGCGGCATTGTCGACGCGCAGGTAGAGGTTCCCGCCGTCATTCGCGGCATAGACGCGCCGGATGCTGACCATCGGCGAGGCGGCGGCGGCGGATTGCGGCCCGAGGAAGTAGGGAACGTTGGCCCACTGTCCCCAGTCGTTCGCCGTCGTGAAGGAGACTGCGATGCTTTTGGCCGCACCGGCGTTATAGACCGGAGGAACGATGGAGAGAGTGTACTGTCCTTCATAGGTCAAGGTGGTCAGGAGGAAGGCCGCGGCGGTGAGGGGCTCGCTCATGGAACTGACCAGGGGCTGCAGACTGACGTTTGAGACGGCTTCGCCCGGAGGCATGTACCCTGCGCCGGACATGCTGACGTACCACTGCAGCCGCGGCAGGGCCGCCGCGCTTTGGCCGCTGAGGATCTCGAAGACGGCGACCCAAAGGCTCATCTGCGGCCAGGACGGTTCGGCGGCGAGCGCCTCATTTCCGCCGGGGCTCCAGACGGCGGTGTAATAAAAGTCATCTCCCGGATACCGCGCCAGCCCATACGTCTGCTTGGTGAGCGTACTGACGATTTTCGATATATGGCTGGCGGCGCGGGCAGACTGATGATCCACCACACCCAGGGCGATCAGCATGTTGGAGGAGGAATCGACCATGGGCTGCACGGTGTTATCCGCATTCACGGCGCGGTTGTAGTAGGCCGCCGGATTCCATGAGCCGGGAGGAGACCAGGCCGAGGGCCGCTGCAGTGCCGTCATGATGGAGCCCGCGCC
>DASYYO010000130.1:0-3924 GCA_035933805.1 Acidobacteriaceae bacterium
TGGAGCCTCGCCCGTTTGCCGGAGATTCCGACCGGCTGGTTTGCGGCAATCTGTTGACCGCCGACGATGGAGATCGAGGTTCCCTGGACGGGAGCGATCATGCCGGAGGCAAGCGTAAATTCTGTCCAGTCCGCAAGGGGAAGGTCAGCCGGAGTGAGCTGGCTGCTTTGAATGTAAGCGGTGATGTTGCGAGTCTCCTGAACGAACTCCCAGAGAACCTCGTTGAGCGTGAGATAGGGGTCGCCGGAGAGAATCTGTCCCCAGTCGAGGGTGAGCTGCGTGGTCTTCGCGGTGAGCGTGTAGCGCCCCGGATTGGAGTCAACCGCCTGGGTGATCTTGAAGAACGAGGTATAGCCCAGGCCGGTCAGCACGATCCACTGTGGAACCGCGTTCGCCTGGGGGGTCAGCCCGGGATAGGAGGCATCGAGGTTGATCTGATAGCTGTATTCCTGGTAGTAGAAGCTCCAATCGGAGCCTGTTCCGATGCTGGTGGGATAGCCGGGAATCGACGAGAGGTTCGGGTTGGAGGTAAGGCTCCCGAGGGTGAGCGGATTGGGCGCCTGCACCCCATAGAGCGCGGCCTTCTTGCGGAAGATAAAGATGGAGGCATCTTGCGCGGTCATCCCCTGGGTAAAGGAAGATGACAGTGGCTGATCCCAGGAGATGCGCGTATTTCCGGAGACGGGATCGATACTCACGGCGGTTACGTAATGCACATCACCCGGGCCGGTAGCGACCGGCTGGCCGGAGCTCGCAGCAAGAAAGAGCAGCGCGTCGCCGATGTTGATGTTGTTCGCCGTACCTTGAATCCACGTGCCCGTATCCGATCCGAAGAGCTGCCAGGGAATTGTGGTCTGGGCGGGGATCGCGTTGCATGCGATGACCGCGGTCAGATCGGAGGAGGTCTCAAAGACCTGCGGCTTTTGTCCCGGGCCGGGCACGCTCTGCACGCGGGTGCCGGCTGAAATGAGAACGTTGTCGGGCGAGCCAGCGGCATTGGCGAGCGTGAAAGCGAGAACCGCAGAGGCGGAGACTCCCGGCGAAGGCATATATCCGACGAGACGGGCGAGCTCGAAGACCGAGCGCTGATCGACTGCGGTACGGAGAAAGGCTTCGTTGGCGAAACGCTCCTGATAGAAGGTGAGAATATCGAGGGCCACGGCCCAGGCATCCAGGAGCGCGATGGAGAAGTCGGACGGATCGCGGGTGCTCAAGAGAGCGAGCGAGGGGAAGGAAGGATCGGAGAGCGCAGCGAGCATGCTCGCATTGAAGGTGGAATAGACTCCGGCTCGATAGGCGATCGAGGAGAGCGCGGGACGATTGGTGATGAGCTGCGGGGTCTGCTGGGCAGATCCCGCACAGCAGCCGCAGAGTTGCTCATTGGGGATGATGCATCCGCTGCTCATTTGCCACCATCCATCTGGAGCGCAAAGACTCCGTGATCGAGGCGATTGGGATCGTTGTCGCAGCGGGGAATCTCCAGCCGTCCCATGGTGAGATAGCCCTGGGCAACGCCGTCCGCGGAGGGATCGTCCATGCGGGCGAAGACTGTGAGCGTTGCAGAAAGAACGCCCTCGACGGATTGAGCCGCGGCGATCAACGGGCTGGCGTAGACGGTCTCGCCGAAGGTGAAGTTTGCCGCATTCAGCAGGCCGGCCTGGCCGTTGCACTGGTTACCGGTGATGAAGACCTTGATCAGCGCCTCGTATACATCACCCTGGAAGTGTTCCGGGTCGACACAGATCTCCATGGTGATCTGCAGCCCGACGATCACAGCGCCCTCCACGGCGAGATCGACGCCCATCATCCGCAGCAGATTGAGGCGGCTGGTGGTGTCACAGACGAGTTGCGGAGTCAGCGCTGTGGCCGGATCGATGGATACGAAGGCTGTGTACCAGCTCCCTGTCCAGCGGAGTGTGCCGCGCGCCTCGCGGATGGCGCTCGACTGTGCGGCCATTTGTCCATAGTCGGTTTCGGTCACGCAGCGAAGCTGTGACTCATAGCTGAAGGGCGCATATTGCACGATATGCTGCATATCCTCAGGATCGATGCCGCCCGCGGCGGCAAGCGGATTGCGTACAGCGCTCAGGCTCGAGAGCGGCGGAAGAAAATTGTGGGGCAACACGGCATGGGCAAGCGAGTCGCGCCCGATGTTGCCGATGCTGCCGTTGCCGACGCGATAGGTCGCGTAGAAGGAGACTCCCGTGTCCGGGGCCGCGCCGTATTGACGGTCGCCGAATCGCAGGAAGATCGATTGATCGCGCTCAATCTCGGGCACAAAGGCATGATCCGTATCGTTGCTGGACAACAGGTCCGGCTGCGGCGACCAGGAGAATCCATCGTCGCTTTTGACGGCGATCTGGGGAAGGGCGCTGGCGATATCCGGAGAGAGAAACGAAGCGGCGGAGGAGATTCCCGAAAATGGGGGGCTGAAGGTAAGAGGAGAGTTGGCAAGCTGCGGATAGTATCGCGGGACGGGCGCGGGCGGCAGCGCCTGGGAGCCGCAGGTGCAGCTACCGCTGGAGGCCGGCGCGGGCGGGGCTTCCGGGACCGGGCCGAGAGCTTCCGAGTCGATCCACACGCCATGGTCCGCGGGAAGGATGTTGCCGCGTGCGACGCTGACGTTGACGACGGGCAGCGAGCCGTGGGCAGCGTCGGTCAAGGCCGAGAGGCAGAGAGGAAAAAGGAGGGCATCGTCCTCGGACCATGCGATCTGAGTGATCTGCCGGCCGTTGAGCGGATCGCTGAGCGGCTTCTGCTGCGAATCGGTGTGGACGACGCTGGTCAGCATGACTGCGCAGCGATTCGCCGGGTTCGCGTCTCCGCCATCGCCCGTGTGGGGACCGACCACCTCCTCAAAGATCAGGACCTGTCCGGGCTGGAGCGTGGAGAGATGGCCCAGCAGGGTTGCCTGGGTGGCGCCGGGCGCGAGGCAGCACTGTGTGTCGCTCCAGGTGTAGAAGTCCATCTTGTTCTGCTCGGTAAAAAGCGTGGCGGGTTCGATGGCGGCAAAGACCGGTTGTGCGTTCCGCGCAAGCTGTTGCGCGACCGGGTCGCCTGCCTTGGCCACCGGAGGCAGACCGGGAACGCGAACGTAGAAGAGCGTTCCCGCGGGGATCTGCAGGTTATCCGCCGCGGTGGTGAGGGCCACCCAGGTTCGCGCATTGCACCCCTCGCCAATCTTGTAGTCGACGAGACGCGCATGGCGGCGCAGAGAGATACGGCTGCGCGCCGTGCCGATATAGGCTTCGGTGCTGACAGCATCCTGCTGATAGCTGAGATGATCGGCCGCATAGGCAAGCGTCTCCACCATCGCGACACCGAGGTCGGCGGCGTGCCTCTCGGCCCATGCCGGTGTCGTGACCGCGAGCCGGTCGAAGATCACCTGGCGGAAGGCCTCGTAGTCTTTGGCGAGATAGTTGATCCCGGGCCTGAGCTGAGCGGGAGGCGGACAGCAGTTGTCCGGGATGCAGTCGGCGGGCGTGGGGCAGCCGGCCTTGAAGGAGAAAGAGATGCTGGAGAGCTGAGGGTCAAAGCCAACCGGAGGATCGGTGATGCCGGCGCCGGTGACCAGTGCGAGGGTATAGGTGGAGAAATCGCCGCTCTGGTTCAGGTTCACGGTGAGCACGAACGGATCTGCGGCGGTGGCCGGAGAAACAGAGACGGCCTGCACCGGAGCGCCGCCGCTGATGCTGACGTTTGCCTGCGTGAGCGTGAGGGCGCGCGCATCCTTTAACAGCGTGACGGCCAACTGCTTGCCGCAGCCGGCGTTGCCGATCACTTCCAGATAGTCGATGCCGTTGAGCGCTGCACTCTGCAGCACCAACGCGCGCCGGTTCTTTTGTGAGCAGAAGTAGATCATGCCCGGGCTCCGCCGTAGACGAACTGCTGCGTCTGCTGTTGCTGGGTTTGAATCACGGTGTA
>DASYYO010000274.1:0-9551 GCA_035933805.1 Acidobacteriaceae bacterium
AAGCCGCTCGGGCAAGCGTTACAAAAGTTTCGGCAAAGCTGCGGGAGCGTCAATCCCGCCAGGCCAAAACGGGGCAAACCGGAAGGGGCTGGTATCCTCGTCCCATGCGACCGGCTTTCCCCGCTCTGCTGCTGCTCGCCCTCTTGTCTGCCGCATCCCTTCCTGCGCAAACGGCTGCCATCACGCTTGACGTGGACGCGTCCTCGATCGCCCGAAAGCTTCTCTCCGCACACGAGCGTATTCCGGCATCCCCCGGTCCGCTGACTCTTGTCTACCCCAAATGGATTCCCGGAGATCACTCTCCGCAAGGTCCCATCACGGACCTCGCAGGCCTTCACTTCAACGCCAACAGCGCGCCGCTCTCCTGGACCCGCGACAATGTAGACATGTACGCCTTCCACCTCTCCGTTCCTCCCGGTGCAACCGAGGTTGAGGCCGACTTTACTTCGGTCGGCGAGCTAGCCTCCGGTGGCGACTTTCAAATCGGCAACACCTCGACGCCCGTTCAGGGGGATCTCAATTGGGATCAGATCGTGCTCTATCCTGCCGACAGCCGATCCGACGATGTGCGGGTGCGGGCCTCGGTGCAGCTCCCCTCCGGATGGAGCTATGCCAGCGCTCTTCGCGAAGAGTCGCGGCGGGGAGCGCAGGTCCGCTTCGCGGAGACATCACTTACTACCCTGGTCGATTCGCCGGTGATGATGGGTTCTATCTTCCGGCAGTTCGATATCACCCCAAACGGAGACGCCCGGCCGGCAATGCTGGACCTCTTCGGAGAGACCAGCGCAGACCTGGCTGTTCCAGAGGAGCGTATCGCGGCCTTTCGCAATATGGTTGCCGAGGCGGGAGCCCTCTTTGATGCGCGCCACTATCATGACTATCACTTCCTGGTGGAAGCGCATGACGACGCCAACGACGGATTGGAACATCACCAGTCGAGCGATGATCAGACGCAAGAGCTAGCCATGGTTACTCCATCGATGAACGCGGAAACCGGTTCCCTGCTCGCCCATGAAATGATCCATTCCTGGAACGGGAAATACCGCCGGCCCTCCGGCCTCGCAACGAGGAACTACCAGGAGCCGATGGCCGGGGATCTTCTGTGGGTTTACGAAGGACTCACAAGCTACTGGGCCGAGGTGCTCGACGTCCGGTCCGGCCTCGACACGCTGGCGGATTTCCACGACCGCATGGCCAACTTCGAGGCCCTTATGGCTTACAGCCCCGGCCGCGGCTGGCGACCCCTGCAGGACACGGCTACGGCAGCGCAACTGCTCTACGGAGCTTCGCCTCATTGGGAGGCTCTCCGGCGCGGCAACGACTATTACGTCGAGGGTCCTTTGCTCTGGCTCGAGCTTGACAGCATGCTTCGCAGCCGAAGTCATGGAAAGCGGAGCCTGGATAACTTCGCCTCCAGTTTCTTTGGACCTCCCAGCCTGGAGGCGGCCGCAGAGCCGAGGCCGGTCCCGTACACGTTCGACGATGTAGTCCGTGCCTTGAACGCGCTGGAGCCCTACGATTGGGCCGCATTTCTTCGTCAGCGGCTGCAGGCTCTTGCGCCCGCTCCTCCAGCGCCCGGGTTGGAGGCCGCCGGCTGGCGCGTGATCTATACCAGCGAGATGAACGAGGCGAGCAAAGATGCCGAAGCCAACACCGGACTCGTCGATCTGCGTTATTCGATTGGGCTGGTGATCAATCAGGAGGACGAGATCGTCGACGTCCTGCCCGGCTCCCCCGCAGCTCAGGCGGGACTTGCGCCGGAGTGGAAGATTGCCGCAGTGAACAATTACGTCTACTCTCCCGACGGATTGCGAGGGGCGATCTCCGCGGCTGCAACGCAAGATGCGCCGATCGTGCTCATGGTGCTGCGCAACGGCTATTACTCGAACTATACGGTGAAATACACAGGAGGGCTCAGATACCCGCACCTGGAGCGGATCGCCGCCACTCCGGATATCCTCGACGATATCGCTCGGCGGCGGCGGTGAGCGCAGCGAATCAGAGCTCCGCGCTGCGTGCAAGCTTTCGGGCGGACTTTCGCCGTTCGAATCCTCGTCTCACGGATCGACCTTGCAACTCCATCGTTCCCTCGACAGCTTCCTTCAGGGAGCGGGATTCAATGTGTCGGTGGAGGAGCACTAATCCGGTCAGACTCAACACGAAGAGGCAGAGGAAAACTACAAAGGCGCAGAGAAGCATGGCTGAAGACTAGTTCTCCCCGGACCACACCCGGAATGGCGAGAAGGTGGCACCCAAATTACCTAGGTTATAACCCGTCCGGTCTTCGGAATTGGTACTTTGTTCTGCCGCTTCAGTCCGGCTGACGAGCCTCTTCCGTCAAATCGAGCCGGCGCTTCCAGGGATCCGGCTCAATCTTCATTCCCTCATCGAGGAAGTCGGCCAGCAGATCCTGAGCAGCCCGATAAGCGGGCCAGTGGGGTCTTCCCTCGCCGTTGGGATCTCCCTGCTTCGCGAACACGATCCAGCAGCCGCTGATCGCTCCGGCCATCGCCCGGTCTTTTGCAGTCACCTTGTCTCCGTATCGCGCGTCGACTGTGTCGAACACGTAGGGGACCTCGGAAGCATGCGGAGCACCCGCCCATGATCCTCGCATCGACTCAGCCACGTAGGAAAACCGGTACTCGTACACCCGCTGGCCCTGGGCAGAGAGAGAGCGCGCGACAAACCTCGCCGGCTCCAGCATGCCCCGGTCCCGGGCCATCCGCGCCGCAATCTCCTGCACGTTGCCGGTCTTCTGCGGATCGTACGCCGCCATTGCCGAACGCCGGTCCCCGCCAAAGGGCTGGAACAACTGATCGAGAGTGGCAGAGTGCGGATAAGCCAGGTCGCTGCTGTTCGCGCCGATGAGGATAGGAATCTTCATCTGCCGTCCGGCCTCATATGCTCTTTGCGGAATCTCCTGAACAATCTCTCCATCCACCATCGGGCCGGCAAATGTTGCGGCCATCGAAGGATCGGATCTTCGCGTGGCGATGTTCAACCCGCCAAGCACGGCGGAGGCAGGCAGCCTGCGCAAAGCCGCTAATGCCTGACTGTCTTCTCCGGGAATGCCGTTGCTCCTGGCAAAGGCGAGTCCCAGGCTCTCCCCGGATGGGGAGGCTGCATTCCGGGCGCGGACAGGAAGATGTGTTCCGTCCCTTCCTCCTCCGGATTCGAGGATGGCCTTCGCGAAGAGCCCTTTGGCCGCGGGCGAGCTCAGGAGCATATGAATGGCGGAGCCGCCCGCCGATTCTCCGAAAGCCGTGACGTCGTCCGGATCGCCGCCGAAGGCCGCGATGTTGCGGTGGACCCATCGAAAGGCGGAAATCATATCCATGTACGCATAGTTCCCCAGAGGTCCCCGCGGATTCTCTTTAGTCAGAGCCGGGTGGGCGAAAAAGCCGAAACGGCCGAGACGGTAGTTGAATGTAACCAATACGACGCCATTTCTCGCGAAATGAACACCGTCATAGATCGCAGGTGAACTTCCGCCGTTCAAAAAGCCGCCGCCGTGAATCCAGACCATGACTGGAAGCCTGGCGCCGGAGGCCTTGACCGGCGCCCACACGTTCAGGACGAGACAATCTTCGCTCGGCGAAGTTCTCCCCGGAGGCGCAGCCTCATTCGACACCGGCAGTTGCATGCAGTCATGGCCGTACTCCGTCGCTCTGCGCACTCCACGCCAGGCGGAAGCCGGCTGCGGCGGTCGCCAGCGCAGGTCGCCTACGGGAGCAGCAGCGTAGGGAATTCCGCGAAAGACGCGGATGCCGTCTTCCTCCGAACCCTGCAGCGTGCCGGTATCGATCCGTACCGGGGCGGAGCTGGCCATGGCCGCCCCGCTCAGCCAGAGCGCGGTTGCCACAAAAAGCAACGCCTTTGCCGGATGCATCGTTCTTCCCTCCTGGCTTTCTGCAGTTTCAGGCGGATTGCCTGCACGGATTCAATGCTTATCGTCCAGGGCGAAGGCGATATAGACACCTCCTCCTGATGGAGTGCTGGGATCGCGCTGGCCGCCCGCCGCGATGACGACAAACTGACGCCCATTCACCTCATAGGTGGCGGGCGTGGCATTTGCGGAGAAAGGGAGTCTCGCCTCCCAGAGCAGTTTGCCATTGGCCTTGTCAAAGGCGCGAAACTTCTTATCGAGAACCGTGGCTCCGATAAAGAGGAGCCCTCCCGCAGTCACGACAGGACCGCCGTAGTTCTCCGATCCGGTATCGGGAAGGCCCTGGGCAACAAGTTCGGGATACTGCCCAAAAGTTATCTTCCACACATAGTCACCGGTATCGAGATTGATTGCATTCAGCGTGCCCCATGGCGGAGCATTCGCCGGGTATCCCTGGGGATCGAGAAACTTGTGATATCCGGTGCTGTCATATTGAACCCTGGTTGCAGCCGGTTCGCCCGGCGCTTGCTGGGGCTCCGTGTTGAGCAGATAGCCGAGGAGCGATCTCCAATCGCTGCTTGCCGGGTCGAGATTGGGAAAGCTGGGCATCCGTCCTCTGCCCGACTGCAGGATCTTTCCGATGGCGGAGGCATCCATCCGCAAGCCGATATCGGCCAGCGATGGAATCTCCGGCGGTGACCCGGCGCGGTTCTCCCCATGGCATCCGCTGCATTGACTCAGGTAGACGGCGCGGCCCGGCGAGCCTCCCGTGTGCTTCACCAGTCTCTCGGTCAGCCCGACATCGTTCGCGTTGATGTACAGAATGTGCGTCTCCGGATCGAAGGCCGGCCCTCCCCACTCACCTCCGCCGTCAAAGCCGGGAAACATCAGGGTGTCCACGTCGACGCCGTTTGGGGTAAATTGCCCTTGATATCGGAACTGGCGAAATTGCTCCACAGCCCATTGGTGGGCGGCCGGAGTCCGGGTGGTCAGCATGTCTTCCGTCACCCGTTGCCGCGAAAAGGGTGCAGGCTTGGTGGGGAGGGGCTGTTCAGCCGCGGTGACTTCTCCAGGCACCGCACTCGCCGGGTATCGGCGAGATTCGATCGGAAAGAGCGGTTTGCCATTGATGCGATTGAAGAGGAACAGGTAGCCCTGTTTAGATGTCTGCGCCACCGCCGGCACTTCCCTGCCGTTGCGTACTACGGTCACCAGGCTCGGCGGCGCGGGAAAGTCCCGATCCCAGAGATCATGGTGAACGCCCTGGAAGTGCCAGATCCTCTTTCCTGTTCGTGCATCCAGGGCGACGAGAGAGTTGGCAAACAGGTCGTCGCCGATCCTGTCGGCTCCATACCAGTCGGTAGCGGCCGAACCGGTGGGCACATAGACAATGCCCCGCTCGGCATCCAAAGCCATGCCCGTCCAGTTGTTGGCCGCGCCGCTATACTTCCACGCGTTCTTCGGCCACGTGTCGTAGCCGAACTCGCCGGGATGCGGAATGGTATGGAAGATCCATCGAAGTTTTCCGCTGCGCACGTCGTAAGCGCGGATGTCGCCGGGCGGGGCGGGCAGCGCTTCGGGAGTTGCGTCCCCCACGATAATCAGGTCCCGATAGAGCATCCCCGGGCTGGTGATGGACAGAGACTGCAGCTTCGGGTCGCGGCCCAGCCCTTCGCGAAGGTCGATGCGGCCCTGGCTGCCGAAGGAGGGGATGATCTTGCCGTCACGGGCATCGATCGCATACAGATAGTGCGACACCCCGGCCAGCAGGCGCTTCTCCTGTCCATCCTGCCAGGCGGTCAGCCCGCGCTCCGCTCGGGACGCAACCTTCTCGGCAGGAAATTCCTTTTGTGAGTCAAAGGTCCAAAGATGCCTTCCGGTTGCCGCATCCAGCGCGAAGACCTTTTGCTCCGGCGTGTAGGCATAGAGAATCCCGTCAACGATGATGGGAGAGGTCTCCAGGCCGCCCTTCTCCCCGGTGTCGAAGCGCCATACCTCCTTGAGGCGGGAGACATTGCCGACATTGATCTGCGCCAATTTCGAAAAGTGAGTGTTGGCTGGAGATCCACCGTACACCGGCCAATCCGCCTGGCCTGAACCACCGGCGTCTTTCACGGTCTTTCCATCGGCCGCGCTGGCGGGCCTCGAGATACCGGCCGCCAGAGCAGCACAAAGAAACATCTTTCCGAGCGCGCTAAGGAATGTCTTCGTTCTGTTCAAGATCGCGCCTTGCCCCCTTTGCCGGCCTGACGCACGACGAAATACGGCTGGTTGGTAAGTTCAGCGGAAAACCCCGGGTACAGGGTGGGTGTTGGAAGATCGGCTTCCTGTATCTCGAAGTAATACTCCAATGGATATTCGGAGGCGGTATAGTCTGCCGGAATCGCAGCCTGGTAGAGATGCTCCTGCGCCTGCATCTCGGTCCTCTTGTAGCGCTCCGCCTGGTTCACATGACGATAGTAGAGGCAGACCGATTTCGCCTGGGTACGAAGCGCAAGCTGAAGTGCGAGCGGTTCTCCCGGATGAAACTCTGCAGGCGCATCGTGGCCTGCGCCCAGAGCCGCCCCCACGGCCGTCCTTGGAGCAGGACGCCCCAGGGCCTTGGCAACCGCCAGCTTGACCTGCGGCTGCGATGCGCCGGGCGGCACTGCAGAAAGCTTCTCCGAGACCGCCGCGATATCGCGATCCATTGCGGGCAGCCGATCCAGCCAATGACCGCGGAGCTGCGGCAACTCACCGACGGTGATGTCGGACATATAAACACCCTTTGCGCGACCGGCCAGCGCCGCCCACGCAGCCCGCGCTTTTTGATATTGCTGCAGCGAAGCCTCCAGCGCAGCGCGGTCTCCCGTTCTTTCATGAATCCCGTAAAGCACCCCGCTGCGAAACTTCGCTGCAAAGAAAACACCCAGCCCCGCCTGGATGGAAATGTCGATCTCCAGCCGGCGGTATTCAGGACCTCGCCGGATACCGGCGGGAACCCTGGCTGCAGCCAGATGCCTGGTGGCCGCCGCGGAGTAGTCCTCAATCCATTGGGCGACCTCGATCGGCGAATATTTTCCGCCCGGCGCATCGCCCAGAAGCTCACCGGCAAAATCGTTCATCCGCGAGAAGAGCTGCGGATCCAGCGGGCTGACATTGCCGAAGACTTTGGGAGCCGGTGTATCGGTATAGGGCCCCGGATGGTCGGCATCCACCAGAGACTGGTTGAGGTAAATCTCCGGCCAATAGGTATTGTTGCCCGCTGAGGGAGCGTGCGCCGTGGTGACGATCGGCAGAATGCGGCTGGCATTGGCCAGCGCCTCTTCGAGATCGTCCGCGCCGCCGGCAAACTGGCTGCGCATAAGGCGGCGCCAGGCATCCGGATCCGCCGCGGGATTGTAGAGCAGGCGTCCCCACACGCGATGGCCATACTCGTACTTCTGCCAGTCCCATCGCGTCCTCAGGCTGGCATCCGCGTAGGCGCAACGGTCGCCGGCGATCCCCGATCCCCGGCGGCCCTTGAAGGAGAGCGGCTCCATGATCTCCACGCCATTGCTGCCGCAGAAGCTGAAGGCGCGTGAGTATCCTGCAGCGCTCACCGGATCGCCCCACAGCAGCAGCCGCTGCGTGCCCGGCCAGATGCGGTGCACGACCTGCCAGGAGCGGTCTTCGCGCAGCAGGTCGCCATAGCCGTAACGAAGAAAGCTGCGCGAGCCGCCGCTCAACTTCATCAGCCCGCTGGCCTGATGGCCGGGCTTCGGCTGCTCGATCTCACGGATATCGGCCTGGTGATAGGCCATCCCCATGTGTTCCGCCCAGAACTTGGGCGACTGGGTGATCTGCTCATGCGTCGCCAGAGCGGTATCGATCATGCCCTGGTCCATTCCCTTGGGGTGCATGTCGAGATCGACCTTTCGCCCGCAGGTCGCCACGCCGTCAAAGACCTTTCCCCAGAAGCCATAGCTCCCTTCGGGCACGCCGCTCTCCCCATGCACGCGGAAGGTGATGCCGCTGATTGCCGGGCACTCCTTCAGCAGCATGCGAACCGCGTCGCGGCAGTATGGAGCGTGCGTCTCCGCACTCAGCCCCTCGATCGTGTAGTTGGGGTTCGGACTGTCGATCCACTGGTATCCATGCATCCATATCCCCAACTGGAAGCGCATGCCGCGAGCGACCGTCTGTTCGCTGATGAAGCGCAGCATCTCAAGATTGCTCTCCCGCTCCGCATCCGGGAGCTGCGGCACGCGCACGTTATAGCCCGGGACGGAGACTAAGAAAGGGTAGGCAAAGAGGAAGTAGGCATCCGTAACCTGCCGCAGAAAATCGTAGCCAATGCCCAGGGCGAGATTGAAGCGGTTGAAGCGCTGCGCCGCCAGCATGGTGAGATAGGCCGGCCACATCTCGCGATCGTTGTACCAGGGCTTGTCCTCCACATCGCTGGTAAACAGCCGGGTGAGGCTGCGGACCTCGTTTGCCGGCAGCTCCGTGACCGGTGCCTGGAAGGCGAGAGCTTCCATCACCGAGGAGCCGTGCTGCACGCGGTCGGCAAGCTCCAGCAGCGCATAGACCAAACCGCGAACGTCGGAGCCGCAGGCGAGCAGAACCCTTCTGTCTTCGATCTCTCCGGGGATCAGTCCCAATGCTTCAGGAGCCGTGGCAACCGTCGCCTTCGCGCTTTTCAGTATCCGCCGGGAGGCCGCCGAATCCACGCCCGCCGCCACAATGCAGAGGTCCCCGGCTTTGGCTTGCGCCAGTCGTTCACAGCGCGAGACGGCAATGCCGCGGGAAGCAAGCGAGCGCTCCAGCTCCCCGGCGGCCCAAAGCGAGGGTGCGGCGCCGGCGACCGGATCGGCTGGATCGGCGGCCAGCGAAACTCCCCGGGCCTGCGCCCTCGCCCACGGAGTGGCCGCGCCGGCCAGGCCCAGGGCTACCGCCGAACCTGAACTCTGAAGGAAGCGCCTCCGGCTCCAATCCCGTTTGTATCGATGCATCAAGTTTTCATCCTTTAAGTCGAAGTACAAGAGTCGCCCATCCGGCTGTGGCCGTCAACGGCGCTCCGCAATCTCTTGACGCACGAATGCAGATCCGAGGCGTTCAATGTTGGCAGGCGCCGCTCACTGCTGCCGGGCAAGGACCAGCGTAATGTCATCGGGCTGCTCCTCCTCTCCAATCCAGTCGCGGAGCGACTGGAGCACGCGGCTGGTAATTGCGGGGAGCGGGAGATGACGGTTGCGCCGGACCAGGTCGATCAAGCGCTCCTCGCCAAACTCCCCGAACTCGTTCTCCGGCTCTGTAACCCCGTCGCTGTAGGCGACCAGAAGATCGCCCGCCCCGAGAACGACGGAGTCCTGCTTGTAATGCACTCCGTCCAGCAGTCCAACTACGGTTCCTCCGCAGGCCAGCCGCTTTAGGCTTCCGTCGGCACAGAGGAGGATGGGCGGCAGGTGACCACCGTTGGCATAGGTCAATCGTCTCTGCTCCGCTTCATAGTGAGCGAGAAACAACGTCGCGTATTTTTCGGGCTGCGTGCTCCGGTAAAGATGCCGGTTGAGCAGCTCGAGCATCTCTCCAGGAGAGGAAAAGATGGGGGATGTCTCCTGCTCGGCAAGGCTGGGGCGGCCGTCCCTCCAGGCTGGCGCCTGCAGCGCCGCCTCCCGCCTCGTCTCACTGGCGAATTGATAGG
>DASYYO010000216.1:0-6750 GCA_035933805.1 Acidobacteriaceae bacterium
GGAGCCTTGGATGGATGGGCAAGCCACCACTCCACGAGGAACATCGCCACAACGAACAAGAGCAAGAACGGAGCGGTCGCGCGGGTAAAGCCGCCTACCTTTAAGACAAATGGATCCAGCCGTCCGAGAGGCAGCAGGTGCGCGAGGATGAACCAGGCATCGCCGACGGTGCTTGCTCGGAAGAAGATCCATGCCAATGTGACCAGAGCAAAGGTCACAAAAATCTTTGAGGCACTCAACAGACGGGGAAAACGCTCGGCGCCCACCGCCTTGCCGAGACGCGCGGCATAGGGACTTGCCGTCTGGGCAACGATCAGATAGACGCCATGCAGAAACCCCCAGGCCACAAACGTCCAATTCGCCCCATGCCAGAGTCCGCTGATGACAAACGTAGCCATGAGATTGAACCAATGCCGCGGGGCGCTCACCCGGTTGCCGCCGAGCGGGATGTAAACGTAATCCCGAAACCAGGTGGAGAGGGAGATGTGCCACCGCCTCCAGAACTCCCCGATAGAACGGCTGAAATATGGCTGGCGGAAGTTGACGACCAGCTCGTAGCCCATCATCCGCGCCAGGCCCAGGGCCATGTCGGTGTATCCGGAAAAATCGCAGTAGATCTGCAAAGAGAACAGCGTCGTGGCCAACAGGAGAGCGGCGCCATCGTAATGACTGGGAGCGCTATAGATCAGCTTTACGAATTCCGAGACATTGTCGGCGATCACAATTTTCTTGAAGAGTCCCCATAGCGCCTGAGCCAGCCCCGACCGGATTTTGCCCGGGCTGATCTTCGGCTCACGATGAAACTGAGGCAAGAGCTGATTGGGCCGTTCAATGGGTCCGGCCACCATCTGCGGGAAGAAGGCCACGTACAGGGCATATTCGAGAAGCCGCTTCTCCGCAGGAACCTTTCTCCGGTACACCTCGATGGTGTAGCTCATCGCCTGGAAGGTATGAAAGGAGAGCCCGACCGGCAGAATGATGGAGAGAAGCGGGGGGTCGTACCTGAGCCCGAACAGATGGGTCGCCCCGGCAAAGGATCCCAGGAGAAAGTTGAAGTACTTGAAGAAGACCAGGAGCCCGATGTTGCAGAACAGACTCAATCCGAGATAGAGCCGCCGCAGCCGCTGCTGCTGCGCCTTCTCGATCTCGAGCCCCGCGATGTAGTCGATGAGCGTGATGCCCCAGATGACGAAAATATATCGGGTGCTCCAGCACATGTAGAAGTAGTAGCTGGCAATGAGCAGAACAACTTTCCTGGGCGTGCCTCGCGTGGCCAGAAAAAGAAGCCATACCACGACAAAGAAGAGCAGGAACTGGAAGCTATTGAAGAGCATGCTCACGTCCCTGGTCGAGCCGAGTCCTCAGCAGGTCGAAGAGCGCCTGCGTGTAGACGCGCGCTCCTATGGTGTTCAAGTGGGTCTGGTCAGAGAAAAGCCGATTGGGATACAGAAAGTAATCCGGTCCAGCCAGCTTGCAGGAGGTTGCGCCCTCAACCGCCCGGGCAAAGTCTGTGTCATAGTCCGTGGGCGCTGCGGCTTCGCCCGCACGAAGGTAATAAGGCACAAAGTAGCAGCGAATATGGTACCGCTGAAGCAGGCGGTTCAATTCTTTCGTTTCCCCTCCGGGAGGCGGCGCAACGCGTCTTTCAACTTTGCCCGGCTGATCGGTCGCAAGCTTGAAATCGTCTGGGATTCGCCCGCCGGAAAAGCGGCTCTGCTCGGTAATGAGGTAATATCCCCGGTCGTCAAGAACCTGGCGCGCATCTCCGCGCGACTCCTGATAGAAGCGGCGCGCCCCGCCGTGATTGTCTGCCGTCATCAGAAAGTTGGTGAAGTCTCTTAACCAGAAGCGGAAAGGAAATAGCTGCCCCACAACGGCGTGGTCATCCCGGATGAGGTGAAAGATATCCCGTTTCGCGGGATCCGGCTTCCAGGGAAGGGTCATCAGCAGAACGTTGGGAGCCTGCCCTCGCTGACAGAGGTCCTCAAGCTCCGGCAGAAATTCGTCCGATCCGGGAAATCCCGAGTTGAACGACGACACGTTCATTCCGCCAGCCGCCGCCAACCGGTCGAACAGAGCGGGCAGGAAACCGGCAAGGATCTTGCTGTTGCCAAAGATCAGCACGCGGTCGACCCGGGGATCGGAAGGAAAGACCCTGCCGGTACGCTCGAACTGCTTTTTGGCGTCCATGACGATGTCGGACCCATTTCGCAAATAAGGAAGTCCGCGGTTGAGAGCGTAGAACAGAATCCAGAACAGAAGAAACAGCGCCAGTGTCCATGCGGACGAAGAGCGCGCGCCGGAGGCCACGGTCTCCGGCGCAGCAACTTCGGGAACGTCCCTGAGAGGAGTTTCAAGTTCCAAAAGAGCCTCTGGATCGCAAAGCGCGTTCGGTCAAAGAGGGCCAAGAGCCCGTTCCGAGTGACACGGTCAAGGGTACCAGCCGGGGCGGCGGAAGCGATATCCCGCGTGCTGGCACGGCCGTTCCGGCGGACCTTTTCGGCAACTCTTCCGTTTGAGCGCCCGTCTCGCCCTGGGCAGAGTCTCCCCAGGGAGCCGGAAGATTCACGTTGAACTGTCGTTGTCCGAGGGAACCTGCTGCGAAATTCTATCCGTTGCTGCCGCCAAAGAGCATTACCAACGAGAGCCCGATCACAATAATGGCCGTTGTCCAGGCGATCGCATTGAACCAGCGCGAGTTTACATTGCCGCCCATCAAATCCTTCCGGTTGATCAGCAACAGCATAAAGATGATCACCAAAGGCAACAGGACACCGTTCAACACCTGGGATAGGATGACCATTTTGATGAGTTTTGCGTTGGGGATCAGGAGCACCGCCAAGGCGCCCCCGGCAATCAGCAGGCTATATAGCCAGTAAAAGAAGGGCGCTTCCTTGAAGCTCCGGTCCACGCCCGACTCCAGCCCAAGCCCCTCGCATACGGTATATGCCGTGGAGAGCGGCAAAATGGAGGCCGCAAAGAGGGATGCATTAAAGAGACCGGCGGCGAACAGGAGGAAAGCATACTGACCGGCCAGCGGTTTCATCGCCTCAGCCGCGTCGGCGGCCTCCTGGATGCCCCCCATCCCATGGGCGTAAAGCGTGGCTGCACACGCTACCACGATGAACCAGGCCACGATGTTGGTAAAAAGCGAGCCGACGATGACGTCCAGCCGTGAAGCCTTCAGGCTTTTGACGGTCACTCCCTTTTCCACAATAGAAGACTGCAGATAGAACTGCATCCAGGGAGAGATGGTGGTGCCGATCACGCCCACGGTCATATATATGTAACTCTTATCGCGCCAGATCGTGCCCTTGGGCAGCCGAACGGTGGCCAGCAGGGCGTCATGCCAGCTCGGCCCGGAGAGCACTCCGGTGGCGATGTAGGCGATATAGAAGAGGGACGCGGCGAGAAAGACCTTTTCGACCCCCTTGTAGTCTCCTTTGACCACCAGCAACCAGACCAGGACAGCGCAGACCGGGACCGAAAAGTACTTGCTGAGATGGAAGAGCTGGAGGCTCCCGGCAATGCCGGCAAACTCCGCCATCACATTGCCGAAGTTGACGATGACCAGCAGAGACATCATGAGGAAGGTGATGCGCAGCCCGAACTCCTCCCGAATGAGGTCGCTCAGGCCCTTGCCAGTCACCGCACCCATCCTCGCGCACATCTCCTGAACGACCAGCAGGGCCAGGGTGACGGGAACCATCGTCCACAACAGGGTGTAGCCGAACTGCGCGCCGGCGTTCGAATAGGTCAAAATGCCGCCGGCATCGTTGTCCACGTTGGCCGTAATGAAGCCCGGACCAAGGACGGCGAGAAAGAGCACGATCCGGGTTTTCCAGTTCTTTAGCATTTGGTCGTCATTGGGATGCCACACGGAAGAAAGGGCAGGCCAGCCTGCGCGCTTTACCGCGAGCAGCACTCGCCTTCAAGAACTTATCAGAGCGCCGCGCTTCTCAGTTCTCCGTCCTTCAAAAAAGTCGTAGGTTGCTGCCTCAGAAAGAGAGCGGAGAAGCGGCAGAAGGCGGCGAAAAAGCGATCGGGCGCAACTCCCGCCCGGTTCCCACTCGGGCGAGGAGCAAGCCTGAGCCGAATAGCCGCTTCATTGCCTTTCCCGAAGAAAGGCGATGACATGGTCTGCCTGGACGACGCCGACAAGGCGATTCGCGCTGTCGACCACCGGCAGAGCGTGCAGGTTGTACTTATCGAAAAGCTCCGCGACATCGTTCTGGTGGGCATCAACCGGGCAGGAGAGCACGCGGGGCTCAGCCAGAACGGCGATCCGCGTCTCCGGCAACGAGAGGACCAGCCGAGGCAGCGGCACCGCTCCTTCCAGAACGTCCTTCTGGCCCGTGAGGTAGACCTCGGTCACGCTTTCGAGATCTCCCTCAAATTCGCGCAGCGCTTGAATCGCCTCGCCTACCGTTGCCGAAGAGCTCACATGAACGTATTCCGTGGTCATCCGGCCGGCGGCGGAATCCTCGCGAAATTCGAGAAGCTCTTCTACCTCCTGCCGCTCGGCAGGCTCCATCTTTTCAAGAATTGCCTCCGAGCGCTCCTCTGGGAGCTCAGCCAGGAGATCGGCCGCGGCGCCGGGATCCATCTCCTCCACAATGTCCGCCACCCGGCCAGAGTCGAGAGACTCAATCAATGACTTCTGGAGCCGTGGTTCGGCCTCTTCCAGGGCCTCTGCCGCGACCTCCTCATCCAGGGAAACGAAGACCGCGTCGCGTTCCGCAGGCGCCAGTTCTTCGAGAATCTCAGCGATGTCCGACGGGTGCATCTGCGAGAGGCGTTCATGCTCGATCTTCAGCTTGACCCGCCGGGTCGGATCCACCTCGATCACATCCACAAATTCCCAGGGAATCGAACTTGGAGGAAAGCGCCTGGTGAAGCTTTCGAGAGAAGTCCTGGGAACAACCCCTTTGAGCAGGCGGCGCAAGGCGCCTCCAAGGCCGATCTCCACCTCGCCAACCTGCAGCCTCTCGCCGCCGTTGAGCGGCGCCCAATGCAAACCCACATCGTTCACCCGCACGACCTTGCGGCCGTGCACATCGATGATCTGGCGGTCCATCAGATCCTGTTGCAGCAGCAAAAAGTTCTGATCTCCCTGCAAGGGCTGCAGGACAGTGTTCTCGCGAAGCTCCAGGGTTCCGGCAGGCGTTCGCTGGGCATCCTCGACCGCTACAACCTGGGCCCCTTGCCGTGTCTTGATCACCAGCCCAACGACATTTCCCTGGGCCCGTCCGGTGGCGACGGCAACGTCCTTCAAGCGGCCGCGCACGCTTCCTGTCCGGTCGGTAACCGGGGTGCCCAGCAAGAGGGCGAGACTGGCTGGAATGGGTGGCTTTCCGCGCATGGCAAGTTCTCTGTCCGTTGAAGTCTATAACGTTTTGGTCAGAATTCCGGCGGTCCGGCTGCCGGAAACGAAACAACATCTTCCGCAACCAAGGAGCAGGCTCAGCTGCCGCCTCATCCTGGCTTCGTCTGCCCACGGAGAGAAGAGCGTTGGATTGCAGTATGCCAGCCGTCAAGTGGCTTTCTGCTGTTCCCCGGATCAAAGTAATTTATGGGAAAGCTGTCCGAGTCCATCCCTCCGCAAGAAGTCATCGCCTGCCCGGCGCCGGCCAGCATCTTATCGCCGAGACCCCAGCCCCAGGGAGGCGGACGGTGCCTTCCTTGACATGGGACCTCGGCGCAAAGCAAACTTTCCCAACGGGTATCTCTCCCGTTCGCAAAGGCTCCAATGCGTCAAAGCGAGGATGGCCAATTGGCGGGATCACAGGCAGGACGCGTCATCTACACACTCGATTCATCCCTGGAGAGCGTAAACCGCCTGGAGCAAACGGCCGAAGAGATGGCCAAAAAAGCTGGCGCAGAGGAAGACGATGTCTTCCGGATCGCCATGGCAGTCCGCGAGGCGGCCGTCAACGCGGTGCTCCACGGAAATTCGTACGACCCGAATAAGCGCGTGACTGCATCTTTCGAAATGACGGGCGACGCGCTGGTGATCTGCATCGCCGATCAGGGAAATGGGCTCGATCCGGACTCGCTGCCTGATCCGCTTGCACCGGAGAATCTTTTGCGAGGCTCCGGCCGTGGTATCTTTCTCATTCGATCTTTCATGGATGAAGTGAAATTTCGGCAATTGCATCCAGGCACTGAACTCACCCTCATCAAACATTTGGGAACGGCCCGTACCGGAACATAAGGAGGACTCTACGTGAGTATGAAATTAAGCACCCGTCAGGTTGACGGTGTAACGATTCTGGATTTAAGCGGTCGCATCACACTGGGCGAGGGCAGCGTGCAGTTGCGCGACGCGGTCCGGGATCTGTTGAGCAAAGGTTCCAAGAAGATACTGTTGAACCTGGCAGACGTGAACTACATTGACAGCTCCGGGATCGGGGAACTGGTGAGCGCCTACACCACGGTTCGCAACCAGGGCGGCGATCTCAAGCTGCTCAACCTCACCAAGAAAGTTCACGACCTCCTGCAGATCACCAAGCTCTACACCGTTTTTGACATCCGAGACGACGAAGCCAGCGCCGTGGCCTCGTTCAATCAGGCTTAGAACGCCTAACCAGCAACGGGCCCGTCCGGCAAGAAAGCGGGACGCGGTCTTTTCGCTGGCCTGTACGCGGAGAATTGCGTACAGGCCAGCTGTGCCTTCCAGGCTGGCCCTCCCCTGATTGCGACACCTGAGAGATAGGCTCCTAGAACTTCACCGTGGGAACGTTTCTAGCG
>DASYYO010000294.1:0-14357 GCA_035933805.1 Acidobacteriaceae bacterium
CTTCCAGCCCAGCCGCGGCGTCTGTCGCGGCCGGGACGAAGATTTTGACCGCCTGCCGGCCGTTTTGTTTGAGCAGGCGGGAGACCCAATAGAACCAATCCATTGACGCAGCCGTCATCAGACAGCCCAGGAAGGACCGCAAGCAATAAAGAAGGTTGCGCAGCTCTCCCGGCGCCACGGTAAACGCGGGACGATTCCCTTCCATCCATCCGGCGGCAATCATCAGCACCTCGTAGGCGAACGCGGCGCCCTGCCAGAGAGCAAAGGACCAGGAGACGTTGAAGACCCAGCCGTCCTCGCCCAGCAAGACGACCATCACAAAGATCAGGAGGCTCGAGACGAACTCCGCCATCGCCAATAGAGAATGGCAGACGAGGCCGTCTGTAAATTTGAAATGATCGAGAACCCGGGCAGGAAGAGACATCATCCCATAGGGACCAGCAGCATCCACCAGCAGAGCCAGGCGATTCGCCATCGCCTAGCATTAAGATCATTGCCCCAATCTGCGCGTCAGAAAAGCCGCTTACCCGCAAAATGGCAATCTCCCGAATTCTGGTAGAGACGGACATGATCATGATTCCGCCATTAGTCTTAATGTATTAGGAGTACACGATTGCACTCTCCCCTGTCGCCCCGCAGCTCAAGCCGACGCTGATTGCCGGCTCGCAGCGGTTGATGACGCAAATGCAGAGAGGTGAGCCGGCGATCCGCCTGCTGGCTGCTCCTGGGTCTAGGAAAAAGCAATACTGTCTTCACTTCACTGGCTGCCGTACAATGCAGCGAGTTTCAAAATTCCATACCGGCACAGCCGGATATCCGCCCTCCGGGGCACATTGCGTCCCAAAGGTTTAAACGATTCAATTCAGGAGCTGCCAATGACGAGCACGAGACGAACATTCCTCAAGCACGCTGCGGGTTTTGCCGCGGCTGGTTTTATCAGCCTTGAGGGAACTCCGGTTGCGGATGCAGCGGTGCAATCCGCTCCAACCATCCATCCGGGCGCTGAACAAGCGGGATGGTACAGCCGCCCCATGCGTTGGGCGCAGCTGGCTTTTGTCGAAGATGACCCTGGCAACTATGACCTGGCGTTCTGGCTCGATTATTTTCGAAAAATTCACGCCGACGCCGCCTGCCTGAGCGCCGGCGGCGTGGTCGCCTTCTATCCGACGGAGATCCCGCTGCACTATCGCAGCAAATGGCTCGGCAACCGCGATTCCTTCGGCGACATCGCCGCGGGATGCCGCAAACTTGGGATGAACGTCGTCGCCCGGACCGATTCGCACGCCTGCCATCAGGACGCATATGATGCGCATCCCGACTGGATCATGGTCGATGCGCACGGCAACAAGCGGCGGCACCCTTCCGACCCTACGCTCTGGCTTACCTGCGCGCTGGGGCCGTATAACTTCGACTTTATGACGTCGGTCCATCAGGAGATCATGTCGAAGTACATGGTCGACGGCATCTTTACCAACCGGTGGGCCGGCTCCGGCATGTGCTACTGCGAGCACTGCGCGAAGAACTTCCGTGATTTCTCCGGCCTGGACCTTCCCCGTACCAGCGACCCTCAAGATCCCTCGCGGCGTCAGTACATCGTCTGGCATCAGCAGCGGCTATTCGAGTTATGGCGGCTCTGGAATGCCAAAATCCAGGCAATCAATCCCCAGGCAAGCTACATCGCGAACGCGGGAGGCGGCGCGCTCAGCGAGTTGGACATGAAGACCATCGGAGAGCTCGCTCCCACGCTCTTCGCCGACCGTCAGGCCAGGCGAGGTCTGATGCCTCCGTGGACCAACGGAAAGAATGGCAAGGAATACCGCGCTACGATGGGCAACAAAGCGATCGTCGGGATCTTCAGCGTCGGCCTCGAAGAAGAATACCGATGGAAGGATTCCGTTCAAAACGGGGACGAGATCCGGCTATGGGTCGCTGACGGCATCTCCCAGGACCTGCGTCCCTGGTTTACAAAGTTCAACGCCAAGCTTATCGACCGGCGCTGGCTTCCCGTGGTGGAGGAGATCTACACCTGGCACCATTCCAACGAAGATTATCTGCGAAACGAAAGATCCTTTGCACGGGTGGGCATGGTCTACTCGCAGCAGACCGCTTCGTTTTACGGAGGCCCCAAGGCGCAGGCGAAGGTCGCCGATCCCGCGCTCGGCTTTTACGAGGCGATGGTGGAGGCGCGGATTCCCTTTGAAATGGTTCACGATCACCTGCTCGATATCGAGCACATCGATCAGTTCCGCACCTTGATTCTGCCCAACGTCGCGGCGCTTTCGACCGCACAATGCGACCAGCTTCGCGCATTCGTCGATCGCGGGGGCAGCATCGTCGCTACCTATGAGACCTCACTGTACGACGAATGGGGCGTGCGGCGGGAGGACTTCGGGCTGTCCCAGCTCTTCGGGGCTTCGTTCGCTGGGAGCACGGAGGGCCCCATGCTCAATTCCTATCTCACTCTCGAGAAGGATCCCTCAACGGGAAAGTTCCACCCGCTGCTGACCGGCTTTGAAGACGCAACCCGGATCATCGATAGCGTGTATCGGGTTCGCGTCAAGCCGGCCGGCGAGAGCCTTCCCTCCCCGCTCGAAATTGTGCCCAGCTATCCTGACCTGCCCATGGAAGAGGTCTTTCCGAAGGAGCAGACGACCCACGATGCTGGAGTGTTCCTGCGCCAGGCAGGCCGCGGCCGAGTGGTTTATTTCCCCGGCGATATCGACCGCACATTTTGGGATGTGCTGGATGTCGATCACGCCAAATTGCTGCGCAATGCGGTTCTCTGGGCCACGGACGAGCCGGCGCCGGTTACGGTGGAAGGCAAAGGCGTTCTCGATATCTCGGTCTGGGGCCAGAAAAAGTCGATGACCGTGCATCTGGTGAACCTCACCAATCCGATGATGATGAAGGGGCCAGTGCGGGAGATCATCCCTGTATCGAAGCAGCAATTGCGGATCCAGATTCCGGCCGGACGGCGAGTCACAAAGGCACGGCTCCTGGTCGCCGGCCAGGAGGTACAGTTCCACCTTGATCGCGAGAGAGTGCTTCTCGAAGTGCCTTCGATCGGAGTGCACGAAGTCGTGGCTTTGGATCTTTCGGTGTAGTCAGGGCCTTCCGAGACGAGAGGCGGCACAATACGCCCGAGGCAGGCACTGCGCGGGCGTGCGCCGGTGTTTCACGGCTCGACCGAAAGATCACGTCGGTGCACGCTTGCCTCGACCTCCGGGACCGTTCCGTCGTTGACCGCAACTTCTACCGGGGCGCCCGCCAGCAGGAACCGGTGGCTGATCTTGGAATTCGCCGGAACGCGGAGCCGCTCAGTCACTGTCGCGGTGCTCGAACGCACCGAAACCGGAACCTCGGCTTCCACTTCCCCGCTGTTCGCTACATCCACAGCTACAATGAACGATCCCGGAGCATTGGCGCTATTGGGAAAAACTCCCGCAATCGACAGGTCCGGCAGTCCGCGGTCGTGATAGACCCAGTCGGAAAAGAACCATTTGAGGTCCTTTTTTGAGGAACGCTCCAGGACCTGCTCGAACTCCGTTCCATCTATATCCTTGGCGGCCTCGTACTCCCGGAAGGCCAACGCTAAAGCATCGTCGCCCGCAAGGTCGCGCAGCATCCAGAAGACATACGTCGCCTTGGTGCGGTAATAGATGGCGTCCTTGGCGGCAAGCAGGCTCTCTCCGGCATCGGCCGGCGCAGCGTGCGGCGCTGCCCCGGCATCGCTCAACTCCGCAGAGGAGATCTCCGGCTCGACGAGCGAAAGCGCCCCGCGCGAATTGTCCATCTGGGTGATTGCCATCTCGCGTCCCAGGTTCCGCTCGATCCAAAGCGTTCCCATGAAGCTGGCGATCCCCTCCTCGAGCCAGGGATAGGGAGACTGGAAGCGGGCATGGGTTAACGAATGGATCAAGCCACCGGCAAGCTTGTCCGGGTCGGCGCTCTGCACGCTGGTAAAAAGCACAGCCCCTGATTCAAAAGGAGCGTCGTTCGCCTCGGGCAAGTCAATGATCGCCAGCTCACGGTTCAGCCGCGGACCGATCCACTGATTGAGAAGCGGCTCTACCATGGAGGCCGCCGTCTCGTAAGCCTGGGCATTGGCTGCATTGACCGGCTGGGTGAAGAGGTCCAGGGCTCCGCTCCTGGTCTCCGCGCGGTTGAGCACAAACAAGCTCGGCGTTGCAAAACCGAGGCGCGTCTTCTCGATGCGGCAGGTGGCGATCCCCGTCAGCGAGCCGGTAGATGGCAGGGAGGCTGGAGTAACTGGTATCAGCTTTCCGTCGAGCACCGCCAGATTGGGCGTTGAGCCGGAGAATTCCTCGGTGACCTGCATCGAGATCATGGCATCTTTCTGCCGTAGCTTCTGATCGGCGATTTCAGTGAAGAATTTGTCTCCATCCCCCAGGGCCACAGGTCTGGAGACGACGGGGTACCAGACCACGTTTCCGAAGCCCCGCAAGCCGACAAAGTCTTCGCTCACGCGGTCCCAATCCGACCGCGCGGCCACGTTTCGCGGCGTGCCGATGTCCTCGAGCCGGTGAGTGGAAAGTTCAATCGCTCCCTGATAGGTCGCGTCGACAGAGATGGACTGCCCGGGAGCCAATGGCTGAGCGAGCGCAATGACGGCTTCATGCAGCGTGCCGGTATGGTCAGCATCGCTGTTGACGAGCTGATCGGAGAACGCGGCTGTCTTGTCCTCGACGCGAATTTCGCTCCACTCCAGCGTGGATGAGATCTGCAGCGGGAGTCTGCGCATCGGCTGATCCCCATCATTGCGCAGCACCATGCGGGCACGGACGGCGATGCCCTGCCGGACTGGCTGGAGATGGACGTCGAGATCGTAGGAGAGAAAAGCGACCGGCTGCCGTTCGGAATCAGCCACCGGAGCCGCAGTGGCCTGCTTGCCTGGCGTCCCGGCCGCCGGCCGCACAGGACCAGCGGCGGCGGCGGCGCCTGCGTCCTCCACGGAGCGGGAGAAGATGACCTGCGCTTTGCCGTCGGAGGCGGAGGTTGCGCCGGAGGAACCGGACTTGGCTGGCGCCTGCTGACCGGCGGCCCAGGATGCACAGGCCAACAGAACGGCGAAAATGCGCTTATACCTCATGAACCTAAACCTTTTGGTTGTCTCTTGACGGGCGGCGATGCGGCGTCTGGCTGGGCCGCCCGTGCCCGCCTTCGCCGCTGCCGCGCCGCCTCAAACAGCACCACGGCTCCGGCAGCGCTCACATTCAGCGAAGCGACGGCGCCGGCCATGGGCACGCGCAGCAGATGATCGCAGGTGCGCTTGACCAGGTCGTGCAATCCGGCCCCTTCCCGTCCCAAAACCAGGACACAGCCGCCTGAGTAGTCGAATTCGTCGTAATCCGTGCCGCCCCGCTCATCCAGGCCGATACACCAGAGGCCTCTCTGCTTGAGCTCTTCCATGGCCCGCACCAGATTGACGACCCGGGCGACTTTCACGTGCTCGGCAGCTCCGGCCGATGCCTTGACGGCAATGGGACTCAAGGGCGCCGAGCGCCTTTCGGTGACCACGACACCATCCACCCCGGCTCCATCCGCGGTACGCAGCAGGGCCCCGAGGTTCTGCGGATCCTCTACGCCATCCAGCGCCAGCAGCAGCAGATCCTGCTTTTTGCCGGCCAGCAGATCCTCGAGCTCCAGGAACTGCCGCTCCCGAACCACCGCGACGACTCCCTGATGGGCGGCATTCCTGGCCAGTTTGGTGAGCTGGTCACGCGTCTCAAAACGCACGCGAACTCCGGCCTCCCGGCATTGATCCACAAGCCTTTTGAGCCGCAGGTCGTTGCGCTCCCTGGCCATGCAAATATGGTCAAATCGCCTGGTCCCGGAGCGCAAAGCTTCCTCGACGGGGTGCAGGCCAAACAAAATCTCCATGTCCTCCAGTTTAGGCTTTCTCGCCTGGCTCCAGCGCTGGCATCGCTCTTTGACATGCGGAAATCCCCGGTTTCCCCAATGAATCTCCCGAGAGCCTGAAGCCTCTCCCGAGAGCTTGGAGCTGAATACCAGGACAGGTGGCGGAAGCGGGGTCGGCCTGCAACCACGGCAATTCGAATCGGCACGGCCTGGGCGCGCTTGATTTTGGCAATTCCGGGCCGATCCGGAGACTTGGTTTCCGGGTAAAACTTGTATATCGTTAATTATCTCCCATAAGGTCGAGGCTGCCTACGATGGCGCTTGTCGGCAAACTGAAAAAAGTTGTCTCCGAGGGCGTCTTTCGCGGGGTTGCGCCCGTCTCTGATGGTGGGATGAGCACCGCTTCTCTCACACTCACGGACCTGTCCCAGAGCGAGAATCTCCTGGTCGCTCAGGGTCTCAAGCGCCACGATCCTGAAATCATCGACCAGTTGATCGTTCAATATCAGCATCGTCTGCTGCGCTATCTTCTGTACCTTACCGGTGACCGCGAGATGGCAGAAGATCTCTTCCAGGAGACCTGGATGCGGGTGCTGATGCGAGGCTCCCAGTTCAATGGCAACTCCCGGTTCGATACCTGGCTGTTCACCATTGCGCGCAACCTGGTGATCGATACCCGTCGCAAACGGACAATGTGCAGCCTGGAAGCGATGTGCGAAGCCGGGGAAGACGACCGGCCATTTGAGGTGCCGGCCGACAGCCCTTCGCCCTTTGAACTGTGCGAAGCCCGGGAAAGCGGCAAACGTGTGGCCGAGGCATTGCTTTCCCTCGACCCGCTGCACCGGGAAGTGCTGGTGCTCCGCTTTCATGAAGAGTTGTCGCTCGAAGAGATTGCCAACGTCACGCGCGCTCCGCTTTCAACCGTAAAGTCCCGCCTCTATCGCGGGCTCGCCGCGTTGAAGCCGCGCATTCTGGCCTCTGAGCAGCCGCCTGCCATGCAAGGTGTGGGGGTAGACCGATGATCCCTGGAGATGAGCTTCGCCGAACGGGGCCGGTCGTCCGCGAGGACGTCGTAAAAGCGCTCGCCAACCTGAATTGCGATGCAAGCCTGGTGCGTGTACAGAGAACACGTTGCTCCCTGCGAGAGGCAGCGCTTGGCCTTCAGGAACAGCGCCTCCGGCGCCGCAGAAATATAGGCTTAGCCCTCGCGGCTTTCTTCTGCTTGTTGGTCCTTCTGGCCCCGGCGGTTTGGAATAGCGCCGAAGACTTGATGGGCGGAGAGCATCTCAACGATTTCCCGCTGCAGATTGCGTTCTTCCTTCTCATGCTCTTCCCGGCGATGCTGGCCGCTTTGGTCGCGGTTTGGAAGGAGCGCAGCAGCGCGGCGCAGTATGACGGGCAAAGTTCGTAAAAGTCATGGCCAGGGAGCGAATGAACATGCAGAGTTCCAATCCGTGGCGCAATACTGAGGTCTCCCCTTCGGTTGCCGATGAGGTAAAGATCATCCCTCGCTGGGCGATCGCCCTTGCCGCGATCGGCTTCGTCTCGATGCAATATCTGTATTGGGTGATCTGGCCGGCCCATCGGCATCATCCCAGCACCGTACCGCTCGGAGTGCGATTCTATTTCGCATTTTCCTGGAGCGCCCTTGCCTCGCTTTACATCCTGATGGTGGGCTATGTCAGTAAGGACGCCCCGCGGCGGAACATGGGCACCGGTTTCTGGACCGTTGTCTGCCTCATTCCGGGAGGCATCGGATCCGTTCTCTATTTCCTCTTGCGCCAGCCGATCATTTCGCTGTGCCCCTCCTGTGGAACGCGAATTCAGCATGAGTTTCACTTCTGTCCACAGTGCGCTTTCCAGGTTTCCGCGTCTTGCGGAAGGTGCTACCGAAGCGTCCGCATCACGGACCTGTTTTGCGTGAGCTGCGGACACGATCTCGCCACGGACAATACGCCCTCGCGGCTAAGAGCTTTTCGCTCTTAACCAGGAGACTCGGCCGGCCCTTGATTGCGCCCTCCTGACACTCGCGATACCATTTTTACGATGACGGCGCATTCGGCCGCAGATGATTAGCTCTGCGCCTTTGCGGTTCTCTCCGCATCCAATGCGCCGGAGCTGCTCCACCGATGTCCATGACTGCCCTCATCGTCGATGACGAACAACTCGCGCGAGACGAGCTTAGATATCTTCTGGACAGCGCCGGCGGGGTCGAGGTTGTCGGCCAGGGCCGGAACGGAATCGAAGCGGTCGATCTCATCCGCACCCATCATCCCGACGTAGTCTTTCTGGATGTCCAGATGCCCGGGCTGGACGGCTTTGCGGTACTGAAGAAGCTGCTGGAAAAGAGCCGGCCCGACAGCCTTCCGCAAATCGTGTTTGCCACCGCATTCGATCAATATGCGGTGCGCGCCTTCGACGTCAACGCGATCGACTACCTGCTCAAGCCGTTCGACCGCACGCGCGTGCTGCAGGCCCTGGAACGCGTTCGCCAACGACTGCAGGAGGCGCACCAGCTCGAATCCGATGCCGGCCCTGAACAGGGACCCGCTCCAAATACCTCGCAGGCTGCGAGTCTCTCGGCCGATCACCGGCTCGACGCTCTGCTTCGCCTGATGGAGCAGCAGCAGCCCGGCGGGAGGTCGCGCAGCGGAAAGATCATTCTGCAGGCGCAGAGCCGCCTGCTGCTGGTCGACCAGAAGGATGTCTGCTTTGCCTCGATCGATGAAGGCGTCATCTCAGTGGCAACGCCGACCCTCGAGGGCCACTCCAAATGCAGGACATTGGAAGAGCTGCTAGAACTCCTGGACCCCTCGCTCTTCTGGAGAGCGCACCGCTCCTTCGTGGTGAACATCAATCACATCAAGGAAGTCGTCCCCTGGTTCAAGAGCAGCTACCAGCTCCGGATGGCCGACCGCAAGCAGACTGAGGTGCCGGTGAGCCGCGCGCAGACCCGCCGCCTGCGCGAACTCTTCAAGCTGTAGTCCCGGGGCAAGCCCACCTCGTGCGGGGTCTCCGTCCAGGAAAGAGGGATTCTAACGGTCAATCGTAGCGTTCGAAGATGACCTGCTTCTTCTGCCAGCCCAGGCTCATGAGCCGCTCGCGATTGGCTGATACCATGTCGTTCAATCCGCAGATGTAGGCATAGATGGGGAAGACCCCGGAAAGAGGCGCGGATGCGTCGGCAAGCTTTTTGCCGTGCTCCTCGGCTATTTTTCCTACCAGTTCCTGCACATATCCCTTTGTGCCTTCCCAATCCGGCCGCGGCCGGCTCAGGGTGCTCATGTAATGAAAGTTCGGATGCTCGGCGGCTACCTTCTCGAAATAGTTACGGTAATAGAGCTCCGTTTCATGCCGCGTGCCATATACCAGCCAGAACTGCCGCCCTTCGCTGAGATCCTCGCCGCTCGCGGGAAAGAGCCATTGGACGAAGCTGCGCATCGGCGCCACGCCTGTGCCGGTCGCGATAAAGATGCCATCGGTCATTGGATTGCGCAGGGTGAACAGCCCATGCGGCCCATGGAACTCAACCTTCTGCCCGATCTCCAGATCGCATAGCCGGTTGGAAAAAAATCCCCCCTCCACGCGATTCACGCAGAGGTCAAACTGGTTGGCCCGGGGTGCGGAGGCGATGGAGTACGCGCGGGTCTGCTGCTTTCCATTGCCGTCGCAGGCAACCGTGGAGACGAACTGGCCGGCGAGAAAATCCAACCGTTCCATCTCGTCCACGGTGAACTCCAAATGGAAGCATTGGGCTGGCTCGGAGAGTAAAAGCTTTTGCGTGAGTCGGGCAGTATAGAGCTGTCGCGCCACGTGTACGCCACCTGAAAAGAAAAATAGTTGCTGTCCTCCCAGATTAGCAAGGCAAGCCCGATGCGTCCTAGTCGGAATTCATCAGGCGATATTCCGCGGCAGCGCACGCCACCGCCCGAACCGAGGGGAGGAAGTTCCTCTGCAGCAGGAGGGAAGGGGTTCGCGAGCGGCCGCTTCCTCTATTCGACGGTAACGGATTTCGCAAGATTCCGCGGCTGATCCACATCACAGCCGCGCCTGACCGCGATGTGATAGGCCAGCAATTGCAGTGGAACCACTTCAATCAGCGGCATCAGCAGTTCGGGCGCCTCGGGCACATAGACGACATGCTCGACAAGCTGGCGAATATGCTCGTCGCCCTCGGTCGCAACGGCGATCACTCGGCCGGAGCGCGCCGTGACTTCCTGAATATTCGATAGAGTCTTCTCATACCGCAGCACGGAATCGGGATTGTCATCATCCCTGGTCGCGAGCACGACCACCGGCAGCGACTCGTCGATGAGGGCATTCGGTCCATGCTTCATCTCGCCCGCTGGATATCCCTCGGCATGGATATAGGAGATCTCCTTGAGCTTGAGAGCGCCTTCCAGAGCGATCGGAAAGTGAATGCCGCGGCCAAGGAAAAGAAAATCCTTCGCTGTCGAATAGATTTTGGCCAGGGACTCGCAGTCCTGGCTCCGCAGTCGCAGCACCTCTTCGATCTTTCCCGGAACGCGGCTGAGCGCCTCGACCAGAGCGCGGCTTTCGGCGTCGTGGATGGTTCCACGCACCTGGGCCAGGTGCAGCGCAAACAGGAAGAGGGCCGTCAATTGCGCCGTGAAGGCCTTGGTCGAAGCCACTCCGATCTCCGGCCCGGCATGGGTGTAGATCGTGCCATGTGCCTCCCGCGCAATCATCGCCCCCACAACGTTGCAGATGGCGACGGTCTTCGATCCTTTGGCGATCATCTCGCGCTGTGCCGCGAGCGTGTCCGCCGTCTCCCCGGATTGCGTGATAAGCATGCCCAGGGCGAGGGGATCGGCGATGGGATCGCGATAGCGGTATTCACTCGCGTAGTCGACTTCGACGGGGATGCGCGCCAGGCGTTCGATCATGTACTTGCCGGCCAGAGCAGCGTGCCAGCTCGTTCCGCAGGCCGCGATATTGACCTGATTGGCGGCGCGGAATTCGGCATCGCCAATCTTCATCTCGCTGAGAAAGACTTTGCCCGTTTCGAGCGAAATCCGGCCAACAGTGGTGTCGCGGACCGCTCGAGGCTGCTCAAAAATCTCCTTGAGCATGAAATGCTTGTAGCCGCCCTTCTCCGCCTGGATCGGGTCCCATTGAATGGTCTGCAAGGGCCGTTCCAGAGGATTGCCCTGGAAATCCGTAACCCTGACCCCTTCGGGGGTCAGAACGGCAAGATCGCCATCGGCGAGAAAATACATCTTGCGCGTGTGGTGCAGAATTCCCGGCACATCCGACGCGACGAAACACTCCCCCTCCCCAATGCCGATAATGGCCGGCGGTCCATAGCGCGCCGTCACTACCTGGTTGGGCTCGTCGGCGGAGATCACGCTGAGGGCGAATGAGCCGGTCAAACGGCGAACCGCCCTGCGCACCGCCTCTTCAAGCGGCATGTTCTTGCCTGAGTTCTGCGCCGAACGTTGCTCCTGCTCGATCAGGTGAGCAATGACCTCCGTATCCGTCTCCGTGACGAAGCGATGGCCTTCTTCAGTGAGCTCCTGCTTCAAGGCGAGATAGTTCTCTACGATGCCGTTGTGCACGACAACGATACGGCCGGTGCAGTCGCGGTGCGGATGGGCATTCTCCTCGGTGGGGCGGCCGTGCGTTGCCCACCGCGTATGGCCGATGCCGTACGTCCCATGGAGCGGATGTTCCCGGATCACTTCCTCGAGCTTGCGGAGCTTACCCGATGCGCGACGGAGCTCTAACGTCTGGCTGCTGTTGCCGCCCACTGCAATCCCGGCGGAATCGTACCCACGGTACTCCAGGCGGCGCAGGCCGCCCAGGATGACCGGCACCACTTCCTTCGGACCGACGTACCCCACAATTCCACACATAGACCCCTATTGTACGGCGGAGTAAAAGGATTCCCGCACGGCGCATCTGCCTGGGCGGCAGGAGACGAGAAAAGGGGCTGGATCTCTTGAGCTACTCTTCAAGACGATAAGAGAACTCTTCGACGACCGGGTTCGTCAGCACGTCCCGGGCAATCCGCTCCACTTCGGCGCGAACCGCCTCCGCGTCCAGGGAGCCATCCAGAATGAGTTCAAAATATTTTCCCTGGCGGACTTGTGAAACTCCCTGATATTGCATCTTCCTTAAAGCGCCGTGGATGGTCTGTCCTTGTGGGTCAAGAACGGTTCGTTTGGGCATGACGTAGACATGAGCCTTCATCGTGGCCGATTATAAACCGTACAAGGCACAGCGCCGGCCGCGGCTTTGCCCATTTCCTGCCGCACCCGAAAGAGCAGTCCACCCCGCAAGGTCGAAAAATAAGGAGTTTATGGTCAATTATCTGGAATTGCCGATCGGCGACAATTCTCCCGAGGTCATCGAGGCCGTGATCGAGATCCCGGCCGAGGGCATCAACAAATACGAGTACGACAAGAAATTGCACGTCTTCCGCCTCGACCGCAATCTCTACTCCCCCGTCCATTACCCCGGTGACTATGGCTTTATTCCCTCGACATTGAGCGAGGATGGCGACCCGCTGGACGTGCTCGTCCTCGTCGACGCGCCCAGCTTTCCTGGCTGCGTGATGCAGGTGCGGCCGATCGGCCTGCTGGAGATGCTGGACCAGGGAGTGCCGGACGAAAAGGTTCTCGCGGTGGGCAAGAAGAATCCGCGCTACCACGATGTGTGGAACTACTCCGAGATTTATCCCCACATGCTCAAAGAGATCACTCATTTCTTCGCCATTTACAAGGATCTCGAAGGCAAGCGCGTGGAAGTGAAGGGCTGGCACGACGCCTCCTACGCACGCAGCAAGGTGATCGAGGCGGCGAACCGCTTCAAAGGCACGAAAGAGGCAACCGCGTAGGTTGGCGGGAGCGCTCTCGCGGTTGCGGTTCCTGAAATATCGAGAACCGCACCGATCGTGCCGTCTATTCGCCCTCTTCGCCGGCTGCGGCCAGGAGAGCTTCCGGCTGCTCTCCCGCCTTCGACAATCGGTAGAGAAGCGGCCCCAAAGCGATCACAATGGCTCCAAACAGCAGGGCCGGCAAATGCGCCATTCGCTCTCCGCGCGCGGAATATATGGCATACAAGATCAGGCCTGCCGGACCAAGGCCAATCAGGCAGGCGGAGAGGAGTCCCTTTCCGGCGGAGAACGGCCGTGGGAGCGATGGCTCCTTGTGCCGCAGAACGGCCAGGGCAACGAACTCCAGGATCAGGCTGGAGCCGTAAAGGATAAGGTCCATCGAAATCAGCCGTTCGAAGCTGAAGTGCAGGGCCATGGCCCAACCGGCGCCACAGAGCAGGATCGCCACCCAGGGAGCTCCGTGCCGGTTGCGGCGAGCTACCCACTGCGGCAGCATTCCGTCCTCGGCCAGCACCATGGGCAGCCGGGTGTAGGAGAGCACCAGGGCGTTGAACATCGCGAAGCCGTTGATGATGCCTCCCACCACGATGGCGATGCCCAGGACCGGGCCTCCCAGCAGCCGGCCTGCATCCGTCCACGAGCCGGTGGAGAAGCGATCGACAGAGATGCCCGCCATGGCGATGGCTGCGAGCGGCAGAATATACGACAACATGACTACGAGAGCGCTCCCAAACATGGCCAGAGGATAGTTCCGCTGCGGATTCTCCACCTCCTGCGCCACTGTCGAGGCGTTGTCCCATCCCATGTAATTCCACATGGCGACCAGGATGGCGGCGGAGAGATCGGGATCCGCAGACGGTCCCCGGTGAGCCGCGGGGACGGCGAGTCCGTGCCAGAGACCGGCAGCGGTCAGCCAGACGAAGGGAGCCAGCAGCAGCACGCTCAACACCAGGGAACCGTCTCCCACTTCACGAGCGCCGCGCAGATTCCACAGGCAGCATGCCGCCACGATCGCAAAAGACCAGAGGCCGGCCCGCGCTCCTGTGGTCCAGGCCGGCGCCAGCTTGCCCAGGTACAAGACGAAGATCGAGGGATAGAGCGCCATATCGAAGATGCTGGCAGCCAGCGACAGCCACGCCTCCTGGTAGCCCCAGAATGGCCCGAGCGCACGCCGCACCCAGACGTAAAACCCACCCTCCTGGGGCAGTGCGCTGGCCAGCTCGCCGATCATCAGGGTTGTGGGCAGAGTCCAGATCAGGGGAAGCACCACCAGGATGACCAGCGCGCGGCCATAGCCGGCGCCTCCCAAAATATCCTCGATGCCGTAGGGGCCGCCCGACACCATGAAGAAAGTGGCGGCAATCAGCGGGATCAGGCGTAGTTTGGGGAGCTTCTTCACCGTGCTTCTCGTCCGGAGGGGCGGTTTTACAGAATGTACAGCATTCCTTCCGGCTTCGGGACCAGGGAGAGGAGCGGTCGCTCACGGCCGCCGCCAGACGGGCAAATTGCCCAGGATCGGGCGAGGATTCGAACACGGGAACCAGCGGGAACAAAGCTTCGGATATAATCCGGAGAGCGCATGCCGGAGAGATGGCCGAGTGGCTGAAGGCGGCGGTTT
>DASYYO010000327.1:0-3948 GCA_035933805.1 Acidobacteriaceae bacterium
AGGCCGGCAAACCTCCTACTCTACTGCGTCGCCGTCAGTCCCCCATCCAGATACAGCGTCTGGCCGGTGATGAAGTTAGAAGCGGAGGACACAAAAAAAAGCGCAGCGTTCCAAACCTCCTCCGGCTGGGCGACGCGTCCCAGCGGAATTCGCGCGACCAGGTTCTTGTAGAAAACCGGGTCAGAGAGCATCTTCGCCACCTGCTCCGTCTGCACAAACGTCGGCGCGATGACATTCACATTGATTCCATGGGATGCCCACTCCACCGCCAATTGCCTGCACATGATCACCAGTCCGCCCTTCGCGGCACAATATGCGGCATATCCCCGGCCCTGCAAGGCGAGCAGTGAGCGTACCGAGCCGAGGTGAACCTGCCTGCCGCCCGTGCCCTGCCGGATCATATGCCTGGCGACAGCCTGGGCCTGGAACATCGCACCCTTCAAGTTCACATCGAGCACATAATCGAAGCGCTCCTCGGTGACTTCTTCGGCCTTCTCCTCCCGGTTAAGTCCGATGCAGTTGATTAGAATATCGATTCTGCCGAAGTGCTCTGCAACCTGGTCGGCCATGCGCTGGGTCGCGAGCACGGAGGTTACGTCGAAGGTCGTGGCCCACGCATCGCACCCCTCCGCCACAAGAGCCGCTGCACAAGCCTCGGCTCTCTCTCGATTGTGACCCGTGACCGCAACCTTGGCGCCCATCTGCGCCAGACCACGGCACATCGCCTCGCCGATCCCGCCGTATCCTCCGGTAACGAGAGCTACTTTCCCGTCCAGCCGGAATAACTCTTCAGTAGAAGCCATTCTTTCTCCGCTTGGGATCTTCTTCAGTTCCTAACTTCCAGCGTTGGATAACTTACCGCAGATTGGTTCCTTCACCGCCGAAGGATAGGAAGCGGCTGTAGCGCGCGCCCGCCTCCCATCCTTCTCATTTGCTCGGAAGCGCGAAGACGTAGTATCCCTGGGCTTCCGGCTCTCCTGCATCTTCAAACATCGAGGTCTTGCCTCCGCCGGAGGCGAAGAAGGCGACGTACTCTCTTCCTCCGACCTCATAAACAGCCGGAATGCCGTCGGGGTTCCCATCGATCTTCTTTTCCCAAAGCGTCTCTCCCGTGGCCTTATCCAGAGCGCGGATAACGCGATCAGGACCAGTTGCCATAAAGAGCAGACCCCCGCCGGTCGCGACCGGGCCATTTCTGGGAAAGTTAACGCTGCCCGTATCGGTGATGCCCTTGGCCGCCAGTCCGGGCGTCGTTCCGATTGGCCTCCGCCACTTGATCGATCCGTCATTCAGGTCATAGGCAACGATCGAGGACCATGGCGGGCTGTATGCCGTCATGCCGCTTCCGGAGCGAAACACATTGCCGAACGGGCCGTAGTAGCGGGTCTGCCCGGGTGGCGGGGGAAAAGGAGCCGGGCTCGCAAACTGGCCCTGTGCGGCCGCTCCGCTCACCGGAAGAGGAGCCTCTCCGGCCGCCGGATCGCTGAGATACGCGGCGAGCATCTGTACACTCTCCGGGCTGAGAGAATCCTCTGAGAAGGCAGGCATCTCGCCGTTTCCATTTCTCAACGTGGATTGAAACTTGTCCATCCCAATCTGTTTCGGAAACGTGATGCGCTCCCGGTTGGGACCGTGGCAGACCATGCAATTCCGCTGATAAAGCGCGTAACCCTGCTGCGCATGGGTGCCTTCCCCAAGCGGCCGGGTCTTGCTCGGCTGCTCCACCATTCGGTGAATCGTAGGGGCATCATACGTCTTGACGTACATCATGCCCGTCGCCGGATCGGCCGCGGTACTGCCCTGATTGGCTCCTCCGTTCTCTCCCGGAGCTTCAATCTGGTTTCTCCCGTAGGCCGGCGGAGTGAACATGCCCTCATTTCTCGCCTCCTTGAGGATCTCCACAACGCGCGCCTTTTCATCGGGAGCCAGATACGGATTTACATCCTCCACGGTGAACTTCTGCCGCGCAAATGGCGGCGGCGAGGTCGGGAATGGCTGCGTCGGCCAGGACTTCTCCTGCGGCATATCCGACTGCGGAACCGGCCGTTCCTCGATCGGCCAGAGCGGCTCGCCGGTCACCCGATTGAAGACGTAGAGGAAGCCGAACTTCGTCGCCTGCGCAACGACATCCACTTGCTTTCCATTGTGGCGGACAGTGAGGAGTTTGGGAGCGGCCGTGGGATCGTAATCCCAAAGGTCATGATGTACAAACTGGAAGTGCCACAGACGCTTTCCTGTGCGTGCATCGAGCGCAACCAGGGAATCGCCAAAGAGTCCCTTGCCCTCACGGTCCGCGCCGTAGAGGTCATAAGTCGGCGAACCCAGGGGAAGATAGACGATGCCCCGCTTTTCATCGAGCGACATCTCTCCCCACGTATTCGTTCCGCCGATATACTTCCACGCATCCTTCGGCCATGTGTCATAGCCGAACTCTCCCGGGTGGGGCACGGTGTGGAAGATCCAGGCCATCTTTCCCGTGTGAATATCATAGGCACGGATATCGCCGGGAGGCGACCCATACATCTCGCCTGTCGCCGAGCCCATGATGATGAGGTTCTCGAAAACCCTCCCTGGCGTTCCGCTCTGGATCTCGTGGATCGTACTCAGGTCGCGGCCCAGGCCCTCGCGCAGATCGACCCGTCCGCTGTTGCCGAAGGTATCGATGGAGGCACCGGTCCTGGCGTTGATCTCCTGCAGGTACTGATCCACAGTAAAGATCAGCCGCTGATCGGTATGATCCTTGCTTTGCCAGAAGTTGAATCCGCGATTGGTCGGGTGCCCCGCAACAGGGTGCACCCAGATCTGCTTTCCGGTTGCGGCGTCCACCGCGTAAATCGCGCTATCCTTGCCGACGACATACATCACGCCGCCGATGACCAGGGGATTGAAAGAGAACCTGCCGGAAGGCCCCGGGGCCGGCATGAACCAAGCCAGTTGCAACTGCTGAACGTTGCTCTTGTTGATCTGGCTGAGCGCAGAGTATTGCATCGAGTCGGGCGCCCCGCCGTAGTCGCTCCACGCCGTGTAGGGCGCCGGATGCGAATGAGCGGATACAGGAACGGAAGCCATGAAGGCCGCCGCTCCGCCGCAGACTGCAATCGCCGCCGCGCCGGAAAGATGCCGCCAGGAAAGCCCGGACCGCCTGCGCTTGCTCTTCATCCAAATTCGGTAACTCAATTCATCCCTGCCTTTGAACGGTCCGGAACTTATAACCAAGCTTTTGCAAATAAGCTTTGGTCGTCTGCAAAGTCTGCAATGGGGTCATCGGGCCATCCGGCGAGGGATCCAGTTCCACCATCACATCGGGATTCTGGTGAGCGGACTCCAGCATGTTCAGAATGGCCGGCACGTCCACCTGTCCCATGCCCAAGGGGCAATAGCCCGCGTAGTATTGCCATCCTTTGTAGTCCTTCAAATGCATGTGATGGACCAGGGGAAGAAAGTCCTTCACCACCTGCGCAGCATTCGCGCCGCCCTTCTGCAGTTGGCCGATGTCCGGAGCAAACTTCATGTGTTTGGTGTCTACCGCGTTCATCACGGCGTAGACCTCATCCCGCGTCTCGATCGCCGTGCCCGTGTGTTGGTGAAGGCCGGTCTGAAGACCCAGGTCGTTCACCGTCTTCGCATACTCGTTGAGCGCCGAGATGATGTCTTGCCGATGCTCCGAGAAGTTATAGGAGTCGCGCTTGACGCCGTTGCACGCCATCACGATAAAGGTGCCGCCCAGACCTTGAATGGTCTTCGTCAGCCCGGTCAGGCGCGCGATCTCCTGCTGCCGCTGCGCCGGATCGATCACATTCATCGTCACATAACCCGACTTCAAGGGCACCGGATACTTCTTCATCAACGGCTGCAACGCACCGCGGGAGTTCCAGTTGTCGAGAACCTCGGGAAAGGTCTCAAAGCCCCAGAATCCCTCGTTGTAGATATCCTTGAGCGCGGGCTCCA
>DASYYO010000341.1:0-5801 GCA_035933805.1 Acidobacteriaceae bacterium
CCTCCAACGCCTTGGACCCGTTCACCACCACGTCTCCCTTCAACAAGACGACGGCTGCGTTATGCCCTTCCGGAAGACTCAGCTCCGCCTCATCGCCGGCCTGGAGATGCACGTCCAGTACGTTGACCGGCGTATGCGTCCTCGCTGGTCCCTTGATGCCCCGGAGCTCGCCTGCGATCACCCGAACCGTGCCACCGGAGCCGACCGGAATGACCGGGATCTGCTGCTTTGTGATGGCCTGATAGCGAGGAGGAGACATCTTTTCACTCCTGGGAAGGTTGACCCAAAGCTGCACCATCTCAAAGATTCCTCCCCTCCGCGCAAACTCCCGTTCATGCTTCTCCTCGTGCACAACGCCTGATGCGGCCGTCATCCATTGCACATCTCCGGGATAGATCACCCCTGAGTTGCCGGCGGAGTCACGATGCTCGACCGCTCCCTGGTAGGCAATCGTTACCGTCTCGAAGCCGCGGTGAGGGTGCTGGTCGACTCCCTGGGAGCGCTCGGTCGGCGCAAACTCTCTTGGGCCGGCGTAGTCCAGCATGAGGAAAGGGTTAACCTCCGCATGGATCCCATTGGATGGAAAGAGATTCCGCACGGGAAATCCATCCCCTACCCAATGCGCCGACCCCTCCCCGGCTACCTTCAAAACCGCCTTGGCATTCGCCATAGCTCCTCCTTCAACCCGATTTATCTTGATATCAAGATACCTGTACCAATAGATTCACCCCTTCCAGAAAAGATTCAGGCCGGCGCCGCTGGCCTTGCGGTGATGCGCCCAGGGGAGGCGCAACCCTAGCCGGCAACCCTGGTCTGGGAGGCCGGCTCGGCTTTGCTTTGCGCCTTCAGCGAATGACGCAAGGTGAGCACCGGACACCCGGCTTCCGCGATGACGTTGTAGACGGTATTGTCCCCTGGACCCGGCCAAAACGATGTATCCGGGTTCGAGCCCATGACGATCAGATCGGCGCTTATCTTATCGGCCATTTTGAGGATCTGGGGCACAACTTCGCCTGCCTCTACCAGGATCGTAGCGGTGGTCCACAATGGCGCTTCATCCGGAATCAGGCGTCCAAGTTCGAAGGTCGTCCATTGCACCAGGTGTTCCGAGATGGACCGGGCATGCACGTCCCGAGGCAGCACGTGGAGAAGAGTGACCTCGGCCTCGTAGAACTGCGCGAGGGCGAGAGCGAGCCGGGCGGTCTCCCGATAGCCGGACGAAAGCGAAACAGGATGCAGGATTCTGCTCGGAGCGCCCTGAGAGAAGGGGCGGGCATGGGGCCCGACCGTCCAGACAGGAACTTCGACCCTACGAAGAATCTCGTGAGCGGCCGACCCCAGAAAGAACCTCTTCAAATTCCGCCTGCCGTGTGTACCAAGAACCAGGCGCTCAGCCCGGGCGCTGTGAACCAGCTCGGGAATTACCTCCGCCGGACGTCCGCGCCTGAGGGCTATCTCGCAGGGAACGCCAGCGGCGCGCACTTTGGCACACACCCCATCTAAAACCTCCTTGGCTGCGTGCTCGGTGGCAACGGCATCGGCGGCGAGCACGGCAGCCGCGTCCAGAGGAGCCGTCTCCACCGCTTGAACGACATGGGCGATAAGCAGGGATGCTTCGCTTACCTGGCATTGCGCGATCGCATACGGAACCAGATAGTCGATGTCCGCAAGATCGGTCGCCAGGAGAATTCTGTCAGGGGCGGCAAAGGCCCGGCTGCCAAGCTGCTGATCCGTCTGAGTTGCCATCGGGATGTCCTCCGGAAAGAGGATTTCCCCATTTGGAGAGGCTGGCTGTGATCCAGAACACAGGACGACTCACTCCACGTGATCTCTGCAGCTCTGCAGGGTCTTTCCGGCGGTAGAGAGCGGGAAGGCCCATTCAAGCCCAGCTTGGCTTGCGGAGCAGGCTGGCAGCGAAGAGAACCCCGGCAACGATGGTCGCCGCGGGCCCCAGGCTCACGCTCTTGACGATGTAGGTGCTGAGGAGGTAGCCAAACGTCACCGCGAGCACGCTCACGAGGGAGGAAGCGAACAGAAATCCTGAAAGATCGTTCGCCAGGCGGCGGCCGGTCGCCGATGGAACCATAATGAGGGATCCGGCCAGAAGGGCCCCCATGAATCTGAGCCCCACCAGCACGGTAAGGCTGAAGACAAGCAAAAACCACAGATTCAGACGATCGACTTTGACGCCTGTTGCGGCGGCGAGTTCGGGAGAGAACAGGCTCAATACGAGCTGTTCTCGAAAGCGAAATACAAATAGAAGAATCAGCGAGATTGCAACCAGGCCGGCGGCAAAGGTGAGAGCCGAAAGCTGCTGAAACCTCCCGAAGAGCGCATCGATCAAGTCCTGCTCCGGGGTCAAGGCAGTTCCGATTGCCAGCGCACCGGCAAATACGACGCCGATCATCGCTTCGGTGGCGAGCGCAGTCTTCCGTTGGAGCTCCGCGATCAAAATTGTTCCGGCAAAGAGAGAACACGCCCCTCCCAAAAGCGGGTTCCAGCCCAGGGTGAACGCCAGCCCCAATCCAGGGAGGGCGAGGTGCGATATCACATCGCCGGCCAGGAGCATCCGCTTCATCAGGGCAAAGCTTCCCACCAAACCTGCCGCGACCGCAAACAAAAGGGCCAGGAGGATGGAGTAGATCTGCTCAGGGAACATCGTTGTGCTTTCTGCCCGGTTGCGATACCGGCTGGCTGCTCTGCGAATGTCGATGATATTTCGGAGCTGTTCCGTAGGCGGACTCAAGCATCTCCGGCGTCAGAATGTCTTGCGGAGGTCCCAGGCACGGCCTGCCCTTCCCGAGACACAACACCATGTTCGCCGAGCGGTGCACCACGCTCAGATCATGCGAGACGAGAAGGACGGTCAGCTTTTGTTTGCGCTGCAACTGCTCCAACAGGTCATAGATATGCTCCTCCTCCATCTCGTCGAGACTCGCCGTCGGCTCATCGAATAACAAGACATTCGGCTCCCCGAGGAGCGCATACGCAATCAGCACTTTCTGGAACTGACCGCCGGAGATGACGCCAATCCCGGAGCTCATCAGTTCCTTCGTCAGCCCGACCTGCTCCGCGACCAGCTCAACGGACCGGGACGGCAATCTCAGGAAGCGAGCTTTCGCTTCCAGCAGGTTGCGGACCTGCAACGGCATCTGGCGGTCCGCGGCGACCTTCTGCGGAACATAGCCGAGCTGGCTTCCAGTTGACCAGGCAATGGCCCCCTCATAGGCAACCAAACCCAATAGCGCCTTCAGCAGTATGGTCTTTCCGGATCCATTGGGACCGATGATCGCCAGCATGTCGCCCGTGAACAGGTCAAAGCTCAAGTCACGCAGGATCGTATGACCGCCTAAGGCGACCGTCAGATTTCGCACGGAGAGGAGAGCGCTCTTCGCCGGTCCGGCCTTGACGTCGGCCTCCATCGATCCTCCGGTCTTATCCACCGGGGCGCCCGGTGGAGACGAGACACATGCGAAGCCATTCTACTTTGGTCACTCCGCAAAGCTCCGGCCGCGCTCCCTCAGGACCTTACCAGGACAACGATTGATCTGGCGCGTACATTGCAGCTCAGGCTGCTTAAGCGCTCGGCGCTCTCCGGGTCACAGAAGTCCACGGGGCTTGCGTGGCCTGTATCGATCACGCGCCGCCACTCCGAGGCCTCCCCTTCTTGAACGGCAAAGGTCAGATCCTCCCAATAGGCGTTGATCATGACATACAGGTCGGAGTCGTGCTGCGACGCTCCGCGCAAATGGTAGGCCAGCGTATGGGAATTGAACGAAAGGTCCGGAGCCTGGCCGACGCCAAACCAGCGGACATCTTCCCTCCAGAAGCGGCTGCGCGCAATCGAAGGATGCGCCTTGCGAAAGGCGATCATGCGTTGGAAGAAGCGAAAGATGCCGTAATTCTTCTTGAGCAGGTCCCAGTCTAACCATGTCGTCTGATTGTCCTGGTTATATGGGTTGTTATTGCCCCGCTGGGTATTCATGAACTCGTCGCCCGCGCGGAGCATGGGAGTTCCGTTGGACAAGAGCAACAGGCAGCAGAAGTTTTTCACCTGCCGGCGGCGGAGCGCCAGCACTTCGTCCGGCGCGTTGGGGTCGCCTTCCCACCCGCAGTTCCAGCTCAGGTTATTGTCGGTCCCGTCCGTATTGTTGTGACCGTTCTCTTCGTTGTGTTTCTGGTTATAAGCGACCAGGTCATAGAGGCTGAAGCCGTCATGACAGGTGGCGAAATTCACGCTCTGATAGGGGTGATAGGCATTCATCACGTCGTCTGGAAAGAGATCGGCGCTGCCGTAGAGCCGCGTCATCAACGATGTGACCATGCCGCCGTCCCCCCTGAGAAAGGCCCGCACATCGTCGCGGAACTTTCCATTCCACTGCAGCCAGGAGATACCGGGGAAGGTCTTGCCCAATTGATAACTTGCCGGATCCCAGGCCTCGGCAATCAGCCGCGCTCCGCTCAGATCCAGGGCGCCGTTGACAGCAGCAAGAATGGGAGGGTCATCGAGATCGATCGAGCCATCCTGCTTTCGGGTAAAAATCGATGCCAGATCGAAGCGAAAGCCATCCACCTGCATCTCTCTCACCCAGAAGTTCAGGCTGTCCACGATCATCTTGCGGACATAGTGGTTTGCGCAGTTCAGGACATTGCCGGTTTTCGTGTCGTCGCGGTAGTGGCGCCAATCGGGCTCCAGGAGATAGTAGGTGCTATTGTCAATTCCCTTGAAGCTATAGATCGGCCCTGCCTCGTCCCCTTCTCCCGTATGGCTGTAGACGACGTCCAGAATGACTTCCATGTTGGCGGCATGGAAGGCCTGGACCATCTCTCGAAACTCATTCAACACCTCCGACGTGCTCTCGGCCTTGGAATAACCCCGGTGCGGCGCAAAGAACCCCAGAGGCATATAGCCCCAGCGGCTTCCCTCCTGAGGGTCCTGCTGCGTGACCGGCATGAGTTCTACTGCGGTGATTCCAAGCTCCGCCAGGTACGGAATCTTATCGGCCAGCCCGGCAAAGGTTCCCCGTTTCTCTGCGCTCACGCCGGAGCTCGCACGGGCTGTGAAGCCCCGGACGTGCAGTTCGTAGATCACCAGGTCAGACGTGTGGATGGTGGATGCCCGCCTCGGCCGGGGAGCGACCGGCTCCCGCATAAGAACCCCAAGAGGCGCCCTGCCCGCATTGCTGCCCGGAATGCGGGCAACCTCCCGGCTGAAGTTCTTAGGGAAGTGCAAGGCGCGCGCATATGGATCGAAAAGGATCTTTTGATCGTCAAATCGATGGCCCGCGCCCGCCTCGTTCGGGCCCGCGACGCGATAGGCGTAATAACGGCTCCCTGAGATGGCATCGGCTCTCATGCGACAGTGCCAGACTCGCCCGGATTTGTGAATCAGCGGATTGAACTTGAATTCGTAAGCCGGCTGCACCTCATCCGCCGCCGAAAAGAGCAGCAGCGTTACCTCAGAGGCATGTTTGGAATAGAGCGCGAAATTGAAGGCCTGCTCTTCTTCGATCCAGGTGACGCCAAGCGGAGTCGCTGTTCCTTCCTGACTGTACCAGTTCGTGCCGGCCGCCATTCCAGAGATCTCCCCTACCATCTGCCGCTCCATGGCGACGCCCCGATGCTATCACCTCACCGCTGGGGAGCGCCGCGATTCCCGGCGGCGTCCGCCCTCATTCACAATCCGGTCTGTGTGACCCGTATCACCGCAAAGACCGCTCTGCGGACGCACGATGTTGGGAAGGGGTGATCCATGGGAGCAACGCCGAGAGAGATCGGGCCGCTTCCGGCGCAGTCACCCG
>DASYYO010000346.1:0-2188 GCA_035933805.1 Acidobacteriaceae bacterium
GAACGCCTGGATACGCTGAAGAAAAGGTGAGGAAAGCAACATGTTGCGCGTCCGGTAATGGAAGACCAACACCAGGAGAATCGCAATACCGCGAATGAAATCGAGTTCGATTTCACGTTTGGGCGCCGCTGCGTTTGATGCATGAAAAACGGATCGTAGCACGATGACCGTCCAGGGAAGGAACGCATTTTGCGCATCCTGTATAACACTTTAATTGTCAACAGGAAGGCCAGCAAATCTTCTCTCTTAGGCCAAAAGCCAAAGACCTGTTCCTATGCACTTTGGTTACCGAGCGAATGCCTCGCCGAAAGCGTTCTGACCTTGCCCTCAGAATGCGTACACCCTGGCAAGTTGGTTTTAGCCTGTGCGGGTTCTGCTCTCAACTGCTGTCTTATACTGGTGCGCGTGAAAAACATCCTTCGTCTTGCGCTCTGCTGTGTTGCTCTCGCCGTGGATCTCCACGCCCAGACCCCTTCTCCGAACAGCGTTCCTCCGGCGATTCCTCTCTGGGCGGGCGCCGCGCCGGGCGCGCTTGGCGACGCCGAGGCCGACAAGCCCCGTATGTACGCCTTCCTGCCGGAGAGCCCGTCGACCCGCGCCGCAATTCTCGTCATCCCCGGCGGGGGCTATCAGCACGTCGCCCTCGGCTACGAGGGCTTTGAAGTGGCGCGCTGGCTGAACCGCCAAGGCATGGCAGCTTTCGTTCTCGATTACCGGGTTGCGCCGTATCACTACCCGGTCGAGATAGACGATGGGCGGCGAGCGATGCGCTTGATCCGCGCTCATGCCGCGGAATATCACATCGATCCCGATCAGCTCGGAGTCTGGGGATTTTCGGCAGGCGGCCATCTCGCCTCGTCTCTAGGGACGCACTGCGGAGCCGCCGAGAGCGCCTCTACCCCTCCTGCCAATCCGCCAGATCCCGTGGATGCGCTCAATTGTGCACCAGACTTTATGGTGCTCGCCTATCCGGTCATCAGCATGCTGCTGCCGGGCGCGCATGCCGGCTCAAGGATGAACCTGCTCGGCCCGAACGTCGATCCGGCGCTCGAGCGCGAATATTCGAATCAGCTTGCCGTCACTCCACAGACGCCCCCTGCTTTTCTCTTCGCCACCACCAAGGATCCCACGGTGCCGGTGGAGAACAGCCTGGACTTTTACCGTGCGATGGAGCGCGCCCATGTACCGGTTGAACTGCACATTTACGACTACGCGAACCACGGCTGCGGCTTGTGCGGCGATATCCCGTCGCTCTCCACCTGGCCGCTGCTCCTGAGGAACTGGCTCATCGCCCACAGTATTCTTCCGGCCAATGCTCCGCCATTGCCTGCGCCCGAGCCGAAGGGCTCCTTCTGGCCGGCTGGAATCTTCGGCCCCGGCATGCAGACCCCGGCGCCGGCGAAGTGATTTCTTCTTGCACATGAGTTTTGTGGTCTTCAACCTGTTCGAAGCGTGAGTTTCACGCCGCCGGCTGCACGGGAGGTTAATTTGAATGGAAAGTTTTCCCGGCGATCTCTTCTGCGCGGCATGAGCTCCGGGGCGGCGGTCCTGCTCTTTCGCCAACGCTTAGCCTTTGCTCAGATGGGCGGGCCGCGCGTCGGACCTGTTGGCGTGGAGTTGTCCCTGTTCGAGGTAAACCCGCAGATCCTTCGCATCACCGTTGCGGCGAACGACGTGAATCTCGATGGGATCTATGGAGATGGAAGCCTGACGGCGAAATCATGGCCGAAGCCCATTCTCAAGGCGCAGACCTCTTCCCCGGCCGGTCCCATCTCCTGGGGCAAGCGGAAGATCGAGATTGGCCAGGAACCCTTTCGGATCACAGTGAGGGAAGCAGAGGGGAGGGTTCGACAGGAATTGCGCTTTGAAGAGAGCCATGCCTCTGTCAGCTTCCTTTACGGCAACGGCCCCGTCTTCGGCCTGGGAGAGGGAGTGCATCCGCTGGACCGCCGCGGGACCAGAGACGGAATGCGCAACGGGCAGGCTGGCGGCGACCTGAGGACCTTCGGAGCGCGCGTGCCGATCCCCTGGCTGATCGGCGCCGATGGATGGGGACTCTTCTTTCATGAGCCGTGGGGCAGCTTTGACCTCACCGGAGAGACGGGGATCTTTCGCCCGGAAGACAGCCCACGGGCAAAGGACATCTTTCTGGTGCTCGGAGAGACTCCGGCGCAGTTGATGCGCGCCT
>DASYYO010000383.1:0-3942 GCA_035933805.1 Acidobacteriaceae bacterium
GTAGGAGGCGCTGGGCTCTACTCAGCAATTGTCCAGGGATTTCTTAAATCCCAGGAGACGCTGCCACGCATCCATGCCGTGCAGCCTGACGGATGCCTGACCGTTGTTGCAAGTTATCTCAACGGCACATCCGACATTCGCAGCGTCACGAGCACAACCCGGATTAGCGGACTCTCGGTTCCAACGGATATCGACGGCAGTCGAGCGCTGCGGCTGCTTCACCTTTGCCAGGGGACTGGCATCGCGGTGAGCGATGCCGAGGTCTTTTCCGCCCAGCGCACGCTGGTGGAGAAAGAAGGCATCTATTGCGAACCGGCCGGCGCTACGGCGTTTGCGGGCTGGCTCCGCGCCGTCGGCGAAGGATTGGTCCGGGATGGTGAAAGCAGTGTATGCCTTGTGACGGGTCATGGATTCAAGGATCCGGCATCCATATTCCGGTTGGCTGAGGAAAACCCCGGCTCTACTGTGCACCTCGACGATCTGGGCGAAGCCCTGACTCGCCTGATGGAATGATTGAATCCCGGGCAAAGGAGCTGAATGCTGCAACAGAGAGTAATCGTTGTCACCGGAGGAGCCACCGGTATTGGAAGAGGCATCTGCGATGCGCTTGCGGCAAAGGGCGCTCGCATCGCGGTGGTGCAGCCTGAATTGTCCGTGGCCCAGAAGGCTGCGGCGGAGATTCCGGGAGCACATGGTTTTGCGGCCGATATCAGAAGCCGCCCGCAGGTGGAACGGATGATTGGGCAGGTGATCAGCACCTTCGGGTACGTGGATGGGCTAGTCAATAACGCCTCCATCACCGGAGAAACTGCATTAGGAGCATTTGCGACGATGCCGCCGGACCAAGTCGAGGAGATCATCGACACCAATCTGAAAGGAACGGTCTGGTGTTCGCAGGCTGTGAGCCGCTTCTTGATCGAGAGGCAATCTCCCGGGTGCATTGTGCACATCGCGAGCGTAGGAGCTTTCGCTGCGCAGGAGCTTGCCGCAGTGTATTGCGCCAGCAAAGCAGCGCAGGTCTCGCTCGCCCAGTCCATGGCGCTCGAACTGGCTCCTCATAACATCCTCGTGAATGCCGTCGCCCCTGGAGACATCCTGACCAAGAACAACGGGCCCATTCTGGAGAAGGCGCGCGAAAAGGGATCCACCGGGCTCTATACTCGCCGGACGCCCCTCGGCCATCGCGGCACTCCGAAGGACATCGGGAACGCCGTAGTCTTCCTGTTCAGTCCCGAAGCGGCATTTATAACCGGCACTACATTAACAGTCGACGGCGGATTCCTATCCTACTAAGCGAGAGAGTATGCAATTCATCCATACCAATCCCAATTTTCCAATCAGCCAGGCGGTTGTTTATTCAGGGCGCATCCTGGAAACCGTCCTTACCCCGATTCCGAAAGGCGCGCAGACCCCGGTGGCGGGCGGTCCTGCGGAGGAGATGCGCGAGATCTTTCGCCAGCTGGACGCGGTCTTGGCCGCGGCAGGACTCTCCAGATCGGCAATCGTTTCCGCACGCCTCTACCTGCAGGACGTGAACAAAGACATCGCCGACGTGAACGAGGTCTATAAGCAATACTTCGCTTCTCATTCCCCAAGCCGCCGCGCCTATGGAGTCGACCTGCAGGCCGGCATGAAGGTGGAGGCGGCTTTTGTCGCCGAGTGTCCCGCCGAGGCCGGCGCATGAGGGTAGCAATCCTCGGATTTTTGCACGAGTCCAATACCTTCCTCTCCGCGCCCACGCATTATGAGGATTTTGAGCGCGCGTCTCTGACCCGCGACGAAGCGATGATCGCGCGGTGGACCGGGGCGCACCACGAGCTCGGCGGGATGATCGCCGGCTGCCAGGAAGAAAATCTGACGATTGCCGGCGGCATGGCGACCTTTGCAATTCCTAGCGGCACCATCACTGCGGAAGCCTACGAACGGCTTGCCCATGAGCTCATTGCGGCTCTCGAGGACGCGTTGCCGGTGCAAGGCTTGTTGGTGGCCTTGCACGGGGCTACGGTGAGCGCAGACTATCCGGATGCTGACGGCGAGATTCTAAGACGCATTCGCCAGGTTGTCGGCCCCGAGCTTCCGGTGATCGTCACTCTCGATCTGCATGCGAATATCTCCGAAGAGATGGTGCATCAAAGCACCGCACTGATCTGTTATCGGACCAATCCTCATCTCGATCAGCGTGATCGGGGCTTTGAGGCAGCGCGGCTGCTTGCTCGCACGCTTCGCGGTGAGGTTCACCCGGTACAAGCGATCGTGGCGCCTCCCCTGGTGCTCCAGATCTCTCGCCAGTACACGTCCGAGGCGCCGGCTCGCTTGCTCTATGACAAACTCAACCAGGTACTGGCATGGCCGGGCATTCTCAGCGCGAGCATCGCCATGGGCTTTTACTATGCTGATGTCGTCGAGATGGGAGCATCTTTTGTCGCTGTTACGGATCGGGATCGCGCATTGGCTGAGCGAGCTGCGAACTCTATGGCAGCCGTGGCGTGGGAGAACCGCCAGAGCTTCTGCGCAAATCTCCCGGATGCTGCCGGCGTTGTCCATCAGGCTATCCGCTCCCCGAAAAAGCCCGTTGTTCTGCTGGATATCGGCGACAATGTGGGAGCTGGAAGCCCAGCCGACTCTACCATCCTCTGGAGCGAGATCCAAAAGCAAGGCGCCCGCAATGCTCTCGTGATCCTCTATGATCCGGCGGCCGTCCAGCAGTGCGTGCGCACCGGTGTCCGCAGCGAAGTAGAACTGCTGGCCGGAGGCAAAACCGATGGACGACACGGACAGCCTGTGGCTCTCCACGGCCGCGTTCGAACTCTCTCCGATGGAGTATTTGTCGAGACGCAGATCCGTCACGGAGGCTGGGGCGGAGGGGATCAAGGAATCACGGCGGTCGTGGAGACGAAAGAGGGCCACACGATAGTACTGACAAGCCACCGCATGTCGCCGATGAGCCTGGAACAGATTCTCAGTCTCGGGATCCATCCGGAAAGAAAGGACATTCTCATAGTAAAAGGAGTCGTGGCGCCACGCGCAGCCTACGAGCCTATAGCGGGCGAAATCATATTGGCAGGAACCCCTGGCGTAACGGAAGACGATCCACGGGCCTTCCCTTACAGGCACAGGCGTAAGCCACTCTTCCCCTTGGAGACAACAGCGGAGTTTCCCGTGCGCCGATGATCCCTTTCTCTTTCGCAGATTCGATAGGGCTCACCCTCTATCTGGTAGCTATCGCAGCTTTCGGGAGTTCCTTCTACCGGCGGCGAACCACCGCGCGGGAGTACTTTCTTGGCGGAAAGTCGATGGGGTGGCTACCGATCGGGATCTCGATCGTGGCAGCCGACCTGAGCGCAATCTCCGTCATGGGCACTCCTGCTTGGGTCTATAAAAATAATCTCACCCTGCTCTGGGTTACGGTTGGCTATCCCTTGGTGGCGCCCATCGTGATTCTCGTCTTCGTTCCCTTCTATTCCCGCCTGAATCTCTATACGGCCTATGAATACCTGGAGCGCCGCTTCAACTTGCCGGTTCGCTCAGTCGCCAGCGGGTTTTTTCAGCTTCTGCGCTCCTGGCATGTCGCCGTCGCGATCTATGGGCCCGCATTGGTGATTCACATGGTCAGCCATCTGTCCATCGCGGAATGCGTCCTGACGATGGGCTTGTTCACCACTTTCTACACGACTCTGGGCGGAATGAAGGCTGTTATCTGGACCGATGTAATCCAGTTCACGACAGTGATCGCAGGAGCCATTTGCATCGTCGTCATGGCGATCCACGGAGTGCCCGGCGGCCTGCACTCAGCCTACCTGGCCGCTCACTCAGCGGAGCGGCTGCGCCTCTTCGACTTATCCTTCAATCCCGATCGAACGACGACCTTGTGGGCGTGCCTGATCGGGGGCGCCTTCCTTTCACTCGGGCCGCTTACGACCGATCAGGCTATCCTTCAGCGTC
>DASYYO010000417.1:0-4911 GCA_035933805.1 Acidobacteriaceae bacterium
TCACGTTTCCGACTGCGCGCCCAGACTACCTATCATCCGAGCTGAGCATCCTGAACGCCAATGCGGCAACCGCTCCGCCGGAGAAGTTCGCCACAAGATATATCCACAGCCGGCTCCAGGAGACCAGGCCCATGGTGGAGACGCCCACGGCCACCGCGGGGTTGAAGGCCGCGCTGGCGATGCCGCCGACAGCGAATGCCCCCACCAGCACGGTAAAGCCGATGGCCAATCCGTAAAACGAATTTCCGGTGTTGTCTTTCGAAGTTGCGCTGTTCAACACCACGAAGACCAGTGCAAAGGTGAAGAGAAACTCCGCCAGCAATTCCGGAAGGACGGCAAGAGAGCGAACGTGCACTTCGACGCCTTGCGTCATATACCGGACGGCAAAGGCCGCCAGCACTGCGCCGACAACCTGCGAGAGCATGTACGGAGCGACATCTCTGCCGTCGCAGCGGCCGCGAATCCATACCCCCAGGGTGACAGCAGGATTGTAGTGGCCGCCGGAAATATGGCCGCCGGCATAGATCATCGCCATCAGGATGGACCCGATGGCAAGCGGCGGAATCACACCGTCGCCGCCGGCGATCACCGTCATTCCGATGGTCAGGACCAGGAAGAAGGTTCCGACCAGTTCCACAATATATTTGTTGATCGTAAGCTTCCGCGCTACGACCGCGTGGGATACCAGAGGACCAGGCACTTCCATCGATGGGCCGGTCCCTGCGCTTGATTGGGTAAGAGCCATGACTTCACCTCCATTTCCTGGATTTACGAGATCAACCGCGCCCGCGGGGCGCCTTCATCTCTGTTTTGCGGCCTTGCTCAATGCGTCCGATCCCGTCTGCGTCAGCGTGTATCTTTCATCCTTCTCCTGCGCGAGGCCGGCTTCCACCAGTTCACGGGCGGCGCTGCGCACGCGATAGAGCGGAGTTCCAGTCTCCTCCGCCGCTTCCCGCAAAGAGCCCTTTTGGGAGAGCGCCGCAAGTATCTTGCCCGCCATCTCAGTCAATTCGCCCTTGTTATCGATACAAGGCATACGAGGCTCCTTTTCCTGCTCTTCGCCGGAGTTGGATATACCTGCAGACAGGTTCGTCTCCGCATGGCCCTACAGCGGTTTCTTCGAGAAGTACCAGTCGGGCGTTTCGTAGCCGGCCTTCATCCGCGCCTCTGCATCTTCGGTGGTCTTCGGCGGAGGAACGATCACCTTGTCGCCCGGCTTCCAATTGGCGGGAGTCGCAATCCCGTGGCGGTCGGTGGCCTGCAAAGCGTCAATCAGCCGCAAGATCTCTTGCGTGTTGCGGCCCGTGGTCAACGGATAATAAATCATGGCCCGCAAGATCCCTTTAGGGTCGATGATAAAGACGCAGCGGCTCGTTTCGGTCTTGCTTTCTCCAGGCATCAGCATGCCATAGAGCGATGCGATTTCTTTGTTCAGATCGGCGATGATGGGGAACGGGATGTGTACGCCGAAGTTCTTCTCAATGTTCCGGACCCAGGCAATGTGCGAATAGGTGCTGTCGATGCTGAGCCCGCAGAGTTCGACGCCGCGCTTTTTCAACTCCGGAGCCAGCTCGGCGAAGGCGATAAATTCGGTGGTGCAGACCGGAGTAAAGTCCGCCGGATGTGAAAAGAGAATAACCCAGCTTCCCTCAAAGTCCTCCAGGCGCAAGGTGCCGTGCGTGGTCTCAGCCTCAAAGGCCGGCGCCGGTTGATTCAGTCTGGGAAGGCCTACACGAATCTCTTCCTGAACGATCGTTGCCATCTTTTTACGCCCTTTCCATATGCGGATGCTGATTGGCGGAAACCAAAGGCACGAGTGCGCTCGCGGAACTGCTGAAGGCTCGTGACCTGAAACCAGCTTAATGGCTTCTCCGCCGCATTTCCGTGATATCGATCACCGCGCTTCAAATCTGGAGCCGGATCAGCGGCCCATGCGACGGATTGCGAAGACCCGCGACGGACTCGGGAACGCGCGATCTCTCAGCGCTATCGTTCGAAGATCAGCATGATGTAGGTGAGAAACAGCAGAATATGCACAGCGCCCAACAGGACGTTGGTTCGGTTGCTGGTAAAGGTCAGAGCGCTTATTCCCAGGGTAAGAACCAGGAGAGCTGACTGGGCCATATCCAGGCCCAGCACAATCGTCTTGCCGGTAAACAAACTCACAGTCAGGACGGCCGGAATGGTGAGACCGATCGACGCGAGCACAGAGCCGAGAAGGATGTTGATCGAGCGCTGCAGGTCGTTAGCCAGGGCCGCGCGTATGGCGCTGAGCGACTCCGGCGACAGAATCAACGCCGCGACCAGAAAACCTCCCAATGCCACGGGCGCATGAAGAACCCGGATGCCCTGGTCGATGGGGATCGCAATCTTCTTCGCCAGAACGATGAGCGGCAGAAGATACATCAGGAGAAAGGCTGCGTGATAGACGGAAGAATACGCCTCGGGAGCCCCGCCGTGCGCTGGATCGTGATTCATGTTCCGGGCGGAGCTCGCCGGCGCCAGGAAGTATTCGCGGTGCCGCCAATTCTGAATGATCAGGAAAAGACCATAGACCGCGACCGAAACGATGGAAAGGTACACAGACTGAAAGGAGGAGAGGGTAGCGCCCGGGGATGAGTTCGTAAAATTTGGGAGGATCATTCCGAGTACCGTCAAAGGCACAATTAACGAGAGGAAGGCGTTGGCGCCCTGCAGATTGTACTCCTGCTCATGATGCCGCAGGCCTCCCAACAGCAACGAAATCCCCACCATCCCGTTGAGCACGATCATGACAATGGCGAACATCGTATCGCGCGCCAGGACTGGATCGCCCTTTCCAGTAAGCATCACGGCCGAGATCATCATGACCTCGATTCCGATCACGGACAATGTGAGCACCAGGGTTCCCAGGGGCTCGCCCAGTTTCACAGCAAGATGTTCGGCGTGGTGAACGATCGAAAAGGCCGCCAGCAACACCGCAGCGAAGAGCCACAAGGTCATGAGGCCGAACCAGAACGGATTGGAAAGATCGGCGAGCCAGCCCTTGCCAAAAAGCACAAACAAGACAGCTGTCGGCAAGGCCGCCCCAAGGGGCCAATCCCGGCGAAGCACTCCACCGAGACTGGGCCGGGCCGTGGTTGGCAGAGCGCTCATGACAAGCAATCTATCAGGAAGCCGCGAACTGATCCTGATTCGCTTGCCCGGCGTATCATAAGAGTCAGTCATGGCTGCTGTCTCTTCACCTCCAGCCCACGAAAGGAGACGGTCCACGGCTCCGGCCTTGCTGCTGGCTGTCCTGCTTGGCTTGGCGGTCGGCGCGGCCTGTCTCCTTCTCTTTCTTCGTGAAGCCACGCATGGCGCCTGGAATGATGTCGCTACACGACTGACCGGCCGCACGCTTCGCATCGATACCTCCCAGCCAACAGTGGTCGCCCGTATTCAGCGCCTGGAGCGGCTGGAAACCGTCGCTTACACAATGGATAAGATCGTTGAGGGAGACCGCGAGGGCCGCGTGTTGCCCGAGTTCCTCACGGGAGACAAACTGCTGCTCATCGCACACGGCAATGCCTACGCAGGCGTAGACCTGGGGCAGCTTCGTCCGGAGGATCTCCGGATCAGCGGCCGGACGGTTCTGGTGCATCTGCCGCCGGCGCAGATCTTCACAGTCGCTCTCGACAGCCAAAAAACTCGGGTCTACTCACGAGAGACCGGGATTCTGGTTCCAGTCGATCCAGCCCTCGAAAGCGAAGTCCGCGCGAAGGCGGAAGAGAATCTGCGTCAATCGGCATTGGCTGCGGGCATCCTCTCCACGGCGCAAAAGAACACCTGCACAACACTGCATACCCTGCTGCTCGGACTCGGCTTCGAGCAGGTCTCCTGCGAGTGAGGGCGCACCTGCGGACGTTGCCTGCGCGATCCGACGAAGGTCTTTCCGTTTTTATCTTCCAGGAACGAGTTGGCCGCGAAGCTCTCCCTCCGGGTTCCGCGTGGTGTGGATGTCGAAATACCATCGGCCTTCGACGAGATCGCGCACCTGATCGGGGTGCAGCAAAGCTGTCCCGCCAAGTGGCGTCACAATGGTGGGCACCATGATCCGGATCTGCACCTTTGCATCCCTGCCCGGCGTAGCCGGACCATGAAAGTCTGCCGCTGTGGCCGGGTTGGCCAGATGCTCGAAATTCACCTGGTACTTGAAGAGACCTGAATCCGTTTCCACCGTGGCGGTGACGATGCCGCTTCCCCGGAGTTCTTCGCGCGAGACCTGGCGGCCCACCGGCTTGAGAACAGCATGGAGTGAGACGGTCTTCGCGTGGGCATCCGCGGAAATGCACAGGAAGACGAACGTGGCAATGACCGCCCGATTTGCGGCCGAGAAGCTGTTCATCAGGAATGCACCCATGTTTATCATTTTAGGCGGAGCTTGACGTGGGGATAGACAAAAGGCCCGCGACCGGCAGAGGGGCGCGCCCGGAGCAAACAATTCTGTACATACCGGTCCTCCTTGGGCAGAATGACCACAGACGCTTCACGGTTTTGAGTTTCCGCCCAGGGGGTCTGTCCGCATTGTCTTTTTTCCCAGGGATTCGTTCGTCGGTCGCCCGCCTTCATGCCTGGTTGTGCGCGGCTCTGCTCTGCCTCTGTTCAGCTCCTGCGCTGCATGCAGTGGAGCCGGTGCGCAGGCAGCATGCCATGGTGGTCAGCATTCAGCACGACGCGACGGATGCCGGGGTGACCATTCTCAAGCATGGCGGCAATGCGGTGGACGCCGCCGTGGCTACCGGCTTTGCGCTCGCCGTAACCTACTCCGATGCCGGAAATCTTGGCGGAGGCGGCTTCATGCTGGTGCGCATGAGCAACGGAGAGGCACACTTCCTTGATTATCGGGAGAAGGCTCCGCTGGCCGCCAGCCGGGACATGTATCTGGATGCT
>DASYYO010000462.1:0-22318 GCA_035933805.1 Acidobacteriaceae bacterium
TCTTCGCCGCGCCCAAGCAGCCCTATCCCTCTGGCGGGGTCAATCCCATCCGAGCCGTCGTGGCAACCGCAGGAAAGTATCTTTACGTGCTGAATGCCGGGTGCGGGGGAACCTCGCAAGTCGCCTGTCCGGCAGGCGCCAATCCGAACCAGACCGGGGCGAATATATCTCTGTTCACGGTTGGCGGCCAGGGATCACTGAGCTTCCAGGCGAGCTACTTCAGCCAGGGCAGCCTTCCCGTCTCGATCGTTGCCGATGCCGCCGGAAAGTACCTCTACGTTTTGGACTCGATCGTTCCCGATCCGACGACCTGCACCGGCTATGTAAAGAGCAATCCGGCCTCCGTTTGCGGAGACATTACTGCCTTCAATATCGATCCCAATACCGGGCGTCTCTCCCTGATCACCAATCAGCAGGTAAAGAACTCCGCGGGAACGAATCTCACCTATTTCCCCATCGGAAGCGGTCCTATTGAGTTCTCGATTTACAACAGCAGCTTCATCTACACGATCGAGAAAGGAAGCGGATCGAACGCCGATCCTTATCAGGCGGTCTTTGTTTATGCGCTTGCCGACACGACGGGTCAGTTGACCTTGACGCAGAATACGCCGATTCCTTCGAACGGCCGGAATCTGACCTACGTCTACTCGAGTCCAAAATACGTTTACCTGCTCGATGCGGGGGATGGAACGACCGCCGGCACGATTCTTCCTTATACCTCCAGCACCAATGGGGCTTTGCAGTCGCTGGTAGGCGGCGCAGTGGCCAATACCGGCACGACCGCCAATCCGGTGGCGATGCTGGTCGATCACAACGGAAATTTTGCCTATATCGCTAATAAGGGGCCGAATCTTTCACCGACCAGTCCGGCCAGTACGGTCAGCGCGTTTTTCATCACGCCAAACACCGGTCTTCTGCAGCCTCTGACCTCGGGGACGGCCTCCAACGGCGTTCCGTTCGGTTCCGGGTCTGGACCGCGCTGCATTCTTGAAGATCCGACCAATCAATATCTCTACACGGCGAACTATGACAGCAGCACCGTCACTGGCGCGCTCCTCAATGAGCAGGCAGGAACGCTGACCAACCTGCGGAAGGATTCATCCTTCCCTACGGTGGGACAACCTACCTGGTGCGCAGCCAGCGGCACATTGTTTTAGACATCCGGTTCTTCGATCACCCGGCCGCGCGTCAAGTGACGTGAGGATTGAAGCGCGGCCGGCAATGAGTTCGGGTAGCAGAAAGCGGTTCAAGCTTTTACAATGCAAATGGACTCAAACAACTCTTTAGACAGCTTTGCTGCGAGGTGCAGCCCTCGTCCATGTTTCGCGTGGACCGGGATGAAGGAAGCACATGAAGTTTAGGAAATTTGGGCAGATAGCTCTGATCGCTGCCGCATCCCTTGGTCTTGGATTTGGCGTCACTGCATGCGGACCCAGCAATACGATCGATTTTATTTATGTCACAGCCTCGAAACAGAATCCCGGCCAGATCAATGTTTACGCGGTGGATAGCGAAGCCGGCTCGTTGATCGAGATCCAGGACTCGCCTTACAGTTCGGGCGGCCGGAATCCCGTAGCGGATGTGAGCTCGCCGAACGGAAAAAATCTTTACGTCATCAACCACGACGACAACACGGTCGTCGAGTTTGCCATCGGTACTGATGGAAAGCTTTATCCCCAGCAGACATGCAATACGCCGGGTACCTTCCCGACGCAAATGGCGATCAATCCGGCCGGCACCTACCTATACATCGTCGAGACCTACCAGCCTAACTACAACGTCAGCGTTCCCGGCCCGGGTGCTCTTGTCATCTTCCCGATTAACGCGAATGGCGGCTTAGGCGCCACTTCCAGCCTCTGCACCCCCGTAGCCAACGGAAAGGACTCCTTCTTCCCCGTGGGCAACAATCCGGTGAGCGTGAATGTTTTGCAGAGCGACAACTTCGTCTACGTTGTGAATGAAAATGATGCGACCGTACAGGCGCTTCAGATCGCGTCGAACGGCAGCGTTTCTACGGTCGGAACCTATAAGATAGGCGTCTCGCCCAACGCAGTCGCTACCGATCCTACGAACCGGTTCCTCTACGTCACGGATGGAGCTTCAAACCAGGTCGTAGGGTTCTTGATCCAGACCAACGGCACCCTGATTCCGATGCAGATACCCTTTAGCACAGGGATCTTCCCGGATGCAATCGCCGCGGATCAACGGGGCCAGTATGTGCTGGTTGCCAACTACAACTCGAACACAGTGACCGCTTATTCCATCAACCAGAGCACGGGGAACCTCTCCACCAACGCGACAACACCCACCTATGCGCTGGGGGGAGCCGGTCCGACATGCGTTTTGATCGAGCCCGCACTCGGTCGGTACGTCTATACCTCCAACTTCCTGGACAACACGGTGACCGGTCTTTACTTGAATCCGTTCTCGGGGGCACTCTCCGGAACACAGAATTCTCCCTTCCGTGCCGCAGGACAGCCAACCTGTTCCGCTGCCATCACACACGGAAATCACTCGATTCAGCACGTGCAGGGATAGCTCCTCACGAGCGCCAAAGCAAGAAGGCCCGCTCCGGCGGGCCTTCCTGCTTTGGGATCTTCGCCTCTCCCGGTGAAGATCCTCTGGGAGGATTGGAGAGATCAGAGATCGGAATGGACGCTCCGCGGCAGCCTGCCTGGTTGCGGATTCCCGCTCTGCCGCGGCCGATCTGTCCTCGGCATCGGGTCGCAGGACCCGGCCGGGAGGATCCCTTCTGGAGCCTGGAATGAGTCCTACGCGGAGGAACTGCTGGCGCGAAACTGCCGCGAGATCCAATTCCTCGCCGGGCGCTCAATGAGCCGCTTGGTGAGCAGCGCGGCAACGATCAGCAGGAGGTAGGAGATCCAAGGATCGAATGCAATCAGCCCGCTCTTCTCCAGAAAATGCGAATCGTGCAGCATATTCCATAGATTGAAGTGCAGCAGGTAGAGGCAATAGCTGGCTTCGCCGATCGCGATGAAGGGGAGAAAACCAAAGATTCGGGAGACCGAGTTGGTGCCCGCGAGGCACAAAATCACCCCTGCATAGAGGGGCATCAATAGGCCGTCGTGAAGCAGGACATACGGGACGTGATCGCTGAAGAAAAGGATCAGATAGAGAGCCGCAAAGGCAAAAGCGCCCGCCGCCAGCCGCTTTCGGCTTTCTCTGGGGATCAGATCATTGAGAAATGCCAATGCCATGCCAAATAGGAAGGACGGGACATGCTGCATCGGCATGAACTTGAGGGCGCGCAGCCAGATCCCGGAGGAGTAGCGCCCGACGTTGGCATCGCCGTCCGGATTGAAATGGATATAGAGGAGAGGCAGCACCAGACCCAGGCCCCAGAGCCCCAACATGAGCAGCAAAATGCTCCGTCCCGTGCGAGGCCTGCGGAGGGTGATGAGCCAAGGGAAGAGAACGTAGAAGAATGCCTCCGTGGACATCGTCCACGCAGGCGTATTCCAGAACGTTGAGAGCGCCGGATGCCAGCCTTGCAGAAGCAAGGGGGTTAAAAGCAGACCCGCGGCGAAGTCGGGCCGGGTCTGGGCATGAAATTCCTGGACAAGCATCCCTGCCGAGAGCACCAGGCTAAAGATGTAGACGGGATAAAGCCTGGAAAAGCGTGCTTGCCAAAAGCTGCGCGCACTCAGCTTTCCCTGTTCGGCGCGCTCCGCATAGTTGTAGGTAAGGATAAAGCCCGAGAGCAGAAGGAAAAAGCTGACTGAGACATAGCCGCCGTTCACGATCGGGGCGAAGGGGCCAAACCACTGCGGATTGGAGAAATGAAAGAAAACCAGATTGAGCGCAGCAAAACACCGGATGCCGGTCAGGGCGGGCAGTTGCTGGCGTCTCTGCTTCTGTTCCACCGCTAGCCGGGCGGGCGCGGAGACGACGGGGACGGCGGTGCTCGCGGAACTCAGGGAATCACCTCAGGCGGTAACCAATGAACCGACCTTTTCCCCGCTCACAACTCGCAGGATATTGCCTGGCTGATTCATGTTGAAGATGATCATGGGCAGATTGTTGTCCTTGCAGAGACTCACTGCTGTCGTGTCCATTACCTTTAACCCGAGCCGCAGAATTTCCATGTAGGTAATCTGCTCAAATTTCACGGCGTCTTTCGATAGAACGGGATCGGCATCGTAGATCCCTTCCACCTTGGTCGCTTTCAGCAGCACATCGGCCTTGATCTCCATGGCCCGCAGAGAGGCCGCGGTATCCGTGGAGAAGTAAGGATTGCCTATGCCCGCAGCGAAGATGACCACGCGCCCTTTCTCCAGGTGCCGGATGGCGCGCCGGCGGATGTAGGGTTCGGCAACCTGGTTCATCTCGATCGCCGACATGACGCGCGTCTGCACGTTGCACTTTTCCAGTGCATCCTGCAGGGCGAGAGAGTTGATCACAGTAGCGAGCATGCCCATGTGATCTGCTGAGACGCGATCCATGCTTCGGGCCTGCTCGGCGACGCCGCGAAAAAAATTGCCTCCGCCGACGACGATTGCGACCTCGACGCCCATGTCCTGAATCGCTGAAATCTCCTGCGAAATCTCATGGGCTCTGGCGCCATCTACGCCGAAACCGCGGCCTGCGGCCAATGCTTCGCCGGACAATTTGAGGAGAACTCGCTTGTACATTCAAAAAAAGTATCGCACATGCACTCCCCGGACCGCATTTCCCCGTTCGGGAAAGGGCGAAGAATCCAAGTTGATTGGCAAAGAAATTCTCCGGAAGAGACTGCCCGATTGTTGGATGCTGAATCGGCTGACGAGAATGGCGGTTTTCTGAAACTTCTGGGGAGAGATTGGCGCCGCGGTTCTTAGAACTCCCTTGGGAGGGCAGGCTCCGGCGGCTTAATCCCTCGGCGCGGTTTTCCCGGATGGCCGGAAGGGCAGTGAACTCCGCTGCATCTCTTTCATATTCAATCCGTTGAAATCGTGGAAGCGGACGCTTGCGGATCTCCTGGAGGAATCGTGCTTCCAATCGCTGCCACGCAGCTATCGGGAGACCTCGCGAGAGAGGGATCAGACGGGTTGCGATGGCCCATGGCATCCTGCCGGCCAATCTCGACATCCTCTGTACGGAAGTCGATCGATCTATGTTCGGGGATCGTGCGGCTGCTGCGTTCTATCCGGATTCTCGCAAGAAGAAAGAGATGCAGCAGCGTGTTTCCTTGCGCCTTGCGGCCAGGAATGGGGCAACGAGCCCCGGCCCGAGTTTCCCACAAGGCAACCGGCCATCAGGCAGTCGAACGCTGAACCTAGGGAGTTTGTCTTCCCGGTATCGGGCCGGAAAGCGAGAGACCGTCGACTCCGCGAACGATCCTTCTGGGGGGCCGTTATGCGCTGGTCGCATTCTTCTACATATCTATTTCTCTCCCTTGTTCTGCCGGCTCTTACGCTTCCGGCAAGCGCACAATTCAACTCGAGCCTCTCCGGAACGGTAGAGGACAATGCAGGTGCAGTCGTTCCGGGAGCCGCTCTTTCCCTTGAAAACACGGCTACACACGTATCGCAATCCACAACCAGCGGTCCGCAGGGCTTTTACCGCTTCAGCGAACTCGGGCCGGGCGCTTACACCCTTACAGTCGAGGCCGCCAGCTTCAAGAAAGCGGTCATTCCAGTGGCCCTCGCCGCCGAGACCCCGCGCGACCTTGATGTCCGACTGACCCCGGGCGCCTCAGCAGAAACCGTGACGGTTCGCGGCGACGAAGTTCCTCTGTTGCAGACGGCGGATGCCAGCATCGGCAGCACCGTCACGTCAGCTGAGATCACCCGGCTGCCTATTTTTGGCCGCGATCCGTACGAGTTGCTTCGTACCGCGGTCGGAACGAGTGGAGATGGAGCCCGGAACGGGACGGGAGGGGGTGTCTTCCTTCCGAATGGACAGGGGCCCGGCCAGTCGAACTATGGCGTCTTCCAAACGGAAAACCAGGTTCAGATTTCGGCTTCCGGACAGCGCGTTACTTCGAATACCTATTTGATCGATGGTGTGAGCGTAGACAGTCTTATTCACGGCGGTTCGGCCATCATCACCCCGAACCCTGAATCGGTCGCACAGGTCAGCATCACATCCTCGTCGTATGACGCGACGGAAGGGAGAAACGTCGGCGCGCAGATCAAAACTGTCACGAAGAGCGGCACGGACAGCTATCACGGCAGCTTGTTCTTCCAATATGACGAGCCCGGCTTGAATGCATACCAGTACTTCGGGGGACCGACTTCGACTCCCGGAAGCTACGCTCTGCCACAGCGCGTCAACAATAAGCAGCGGGAATATGCCGCCAGCATCGGCGGTCCCATTCTCAAAGACAAGCTCTTTCTCTTCGCCTCCTACGAAGGGTTGACTGGCACGAATCCGACCTTTGCCCAGGAATACGTGCCCTCGCCGCAATTTATTCAAGGGCTATCGGCGGATCGCAAGGGAGGAATTGTAGCAAGTGTCCTCACGAGTCCAGGCGCGTCGCCAAACGTCGTGCAGATCTTACCGCCCTCCTGTTCGAATGTTCAGCCCACGCCGAATGGAGGAGTCCCCGTATGCCGGAACGCCGGGAATGGGCTGGACATTGGCTCCCTGGCGGGAGCCGTTGGGACCTATCTCCCAGCCTTCCATTCGGCAACTCCAAATGTGGCAAATCTACTGACGGGAGGAGGTCTGGATGGGATTCCCGACATCCTGTATGCCGATGTCAAAAATCCGGCAACCGTCCGCGGCAATCAGTTCATGGGGCGCGTCGATTGGGTTCCGAACGCCAGAGACCGTTTTACTTTGAGCGCATTCTTTGTGAAGCTCGACCAGCGGCAGGGAGATGCGGGGACGGGCGCGCAGCCGATCTCGGCTGTTCCATTCAAGCCGTTCAATTCGTCCGGAACCCTGGTGTATATCCATACGTTCAGCCCCTCGCTCATCAACGAGGCGCGCGCCAATTACACCCGCTTTGCAGACAACCAGGTTGCCGACTCGAAGGGAACTGTGAACTTCGGCATTCCGCGCTTTGAAGTCCAGGGCTTTCCTTTCGGAAGGCTCTACTCCGGGGTCGCGAGCTCTACGAATACTCCGGGCATCTTCGCGGAAAATACCTACGAGGTGAGGGACACCCTGACCAGGACGTTCGGCACCCACACGCTGAGGATAGGCGGGCAGTTGCGCCTTGAGCAGGATAACGACAACCTCAGCGGCTTATCCCGGCCGGACTATGTATTCCAGCAGATCTGGCAATATGCGAACGACGCGCCCATCTTCGAGCAGGTAGCGGCCAATCCTGATACCGGCGGCGTGGCAAATGCGCAGCGCTACTACAGAGACAACGATATCGCCGGATTCGTCCAGCATGATTGGAAGGTGAGCACCAATCTCACACTGAATATGGGTCTTCGCTACGAGTACTTCGAACCCCTTCGCAACAAAGGGTTCAAGATCAACCAGCCGGTCTTCGGCAATACGCCGTCTACCTATCTGATCAACGCGAGGCTCGTGCCAGTGAACCATATCTACAACTCGAACTTCAACAATTGGGGGCCGAAGTTCGGCTTCGCCTGGACTCCGGCGCAGTTGGAAAACAGGATGGTTTTACGCGGGGGGTTCGGCGTCTCCTACGACCGTATCGATGACGGCCTCTTCACCAACAGCTTCGAAAATGGACCGGGCTACTTCCAGTTCGGGCTGTGCTGCGGCACCTCGGCGGCATCCGCCAAAACTGCCGGTATTCAGTTTGGATTGGGGAGCAGCGACTCTCCCTTCAGCTTCGCTCCGAATCCAGCCCTGAAGACCGGCGTGAATCCTTTGACGGGAACGCCGAACAACATCGGCGGCTCGACACCGGAGATCGAGATCTATGGCTCCAATCCAAGAACGCCCCAGCCTATCCTCTATGTCTTCTCTCTGGAAACTCAATACGAGCTCTCTCGCGACCTCGTGCTCTCGCTCGGATATCAGGGAAGCATCGGTCACCACTTCCCGCGGCTGGTAGACCAGAATTTCCTCTATCCCACGCAAACGGGAAGCTGTCTGGCTACAGGCGCCAACTGCCAGCCCGGGATCAATCAGAGTCCTTTCAACAATGCTTATCTACCGACGACCGATGTTTTTACTAACTACAACGGCGCCAACGTTCACGTTTCCAAACGCTACAACCATGGGTTTAACCTGGATGCCGTCTATACCTACTCAAAGAGCCTGGACCAAGGCTCCAATGAGGGGCCGGGTGCGCTCTCGAATCAGACAGACCCAGCTCATCCGGCCACAGAGTACGGTCCCTCAGATTTCGATGTGCGTCATCGATTCGTAATCGACGGTTTGTGGGACCTGCCGAAGCTTCGCGAAGGAAAGGGCTTGATCGGCCAGCTCTTGAGCGGGTGGCAGGCCAATGGAATCTATACCTGGCACACGGGCTTTCCCTGGACGCCGGTTACCGGACAACCGAGCGTCGCGGTTGTGCAAAGCGCGGCCACCATCGCTCCTATCCGTCCCTTCCAGTATTTTGGTGGAGCATCGAACGGCTGCTCCAACAGCAGCTTCATCAACGGCAACGGATTCCCGGGAAGCACCAATTTCCCAAATCGCGGCGCCACGGGACAGTCGGGAGGGCTGAAATACTTTCGCACAACGCGCAACTATCCGACGGAAGGGCCGGGAATCGGCCGGAACTCCTTCAATGGGCCCTGCTACATGGATACGGACATGAGCTTCGCGAAAGAGCAATCCTTCGAGATTATGGACCACCCGGTTCAAGTGCGATTTCAGGCCAATTTCTACAACATTTTTAATAAGACGAATCTGCAGCCGATCACCTTCGGAGCGCCGGAGGCGACCATTGAAAACAGCTTGTTTGGGCTTTCACCGGGTGCGGATGCGGGCCGCGTGCTCGAGTTTTTCGCCCGATTACAGTTCTAACGGCGTTAGACCAGGGCGCCCGCCACGCATTGGCTTTAGTGGCAACTCCATGATGATCCATCGGACACGGCGATCATCGTATCCCCGCCCCCGCCGATGCACCTGCCGGGAGTGAACGTGGTTGCATCCGTCACGATGACCTGCGTTCCTGCTCCGAGGACGGACGCGGAGGGGAGCGCGGATACCCGGTATCTTTTCGCAGCAAGACTTCCGGCCTTCAACGTATTTGCAACAACGAGGTCATTTGCATAGGACGTGTCGCTGTTGTAACTGTTTAAATGCCCGTTCTGATCGGTCCTGATCTTCGCCCCGGTCAAGGCGTTCGCGACGGCTGTCGCCGGCTGTCTAAAGCCGGCGTACTGCGTCATTCCATTCACCACCAGCGAGCTGGCCGTAGCGGCGCCCATAGAGATTCCGGTTGCCGACGAAGCGGCGTCCGGGTCCGTGATGTCCAGTCCGTAGAATCCTACGGAACCACATCCAGTGATCTGCACGGGGGAGGTTGTGAGGTCGCTGGAATTGGTCTCGATGTAGGTGTTGTAGAAGTTGACCGCGGAGGACTTATGGGTCGCGTTGTCCTTGCATTGAATCTCCGGCAGTCCTCTTCCGGCATGGGTAAACGTGGAGTTGTAGAAGGCGATCTCGATTGGCTCTCCCTTATCTCCCCCTTCAATCTCCAACGGAATGCCTCCGCTGCTGTTCATGTTGATCTGCAGCCTGTCGAAGGAGGTCGAACAGCAGATATTGTTCGTGTTGTTGCCGACCAGAAGACCCGTCTGCCGGCCTCCGTTGTACGCCTGCACGGCGATGTTGTGGTAGAAGCTGGTGTCGATGGCCCCGGTGATCAACATGACAGCGTTGCTGACCGTCTGATAGCTATAGTTTGCAAGATCAAAGCCCTCGGCGCGGTAATACCCTGAGCCCATCGTCTGGTACAGCGCATGGATTGCGCCATTGCCGGCCTTGTTGATCACAGTGCAGTTGAGCCAGTTGATCGATGGGCCAACGATCGCCGTGTTGGGATGCTGGTTGATTGCCGCATTGGAAGTCGCTCCTACGCTGGTCACGTTCCAGGAGCAGGCAGCGGGCAGCAGCCAAGTGACCGTATCGTTTGCGGAGTCCCCAACGTCGATATGTCCGGCGATGGTTTGCGTTCCCCCCTCTCCCGAAGAATCACAGATCCCGCTGGTGTTCCCGTTGGCTCTCGTCTCCGCGTCCACAATGCAGGCATTCACTCGAACATCCAGAGTAGAACCGGGGTAGCTGCGCGAGTAGCCGACCCCGTGGATGATTTTCAAGCTGCCGGAGGGCGTCGCCGCGAAGAGAAGAGGCGGAGGAGCAGCGGCGTTGTGCAGAGCGACGCCTAGCAGCAGCCAATACAATGCCAGCCTGGTCATGAGACAGTCTCCGGAACTAATTTACGGCATCGGCGCCGGGGATCTCGTCCATGAGTTCGATCCGGGAGCGCATGGTCTAACGAACGGCAATCCTCACGGAGGGGCGTGGCCGCTCGCCGCGAGGTGCCCGTTACCGAGAACAGGTTTTTTCGGCGAGGGAAAGCAAAAAGGCCCGGAGATTTTCCGGGCCTTTCAGGGAAGCAGAGAGAGTTTCGGCGAGCTACTCCTGAGCGCTGAGCTTGGTCTGAGCCACAGTCCAGGAGGCATCGCCCACCTTGAAGCGGGCAAAGCGGCGGACCACAATGTTCTCGCCCAGCTTGCCCACTTTTTGCGCAATCAGGTCCTTGATGGCGAAAGACTGGTCCTTGATGAAGGGCTGGTCGAGCAGGCAAACCTCCTCATAGAACTTGCTCATCTTGCCTTCAACGATCTTCTCTACGACTTGCGGCGGCTTGCCGGTCGCCGCGGCCTGCGTCCGGTAGATATCCTTCTCGCGGTCCAGATCTTCCGCGGTGACATCTTCGCGGCGGATATAGCGCGGGTCGGTCGCAGCGATGTGCATCGCAATATCCTTGAGCAGTTCCTGGAAGTCCTCAGTGCGGGCGACGAAATCGCTCTCGCAGTTGACTTCGATCAGAACGCCGATCTTGCCGCCGGCATGGATATAAGTCCCGACAGCGCCTTCGGTAGTGGTGCGCGATGCTTTTTTGGCCGCAGACGCCATGCCTCGTTTGCGGAGGACGACGACCGCCTGCTCCAAATCACCCTTTGCTTCCTGCAGCGCATTGCGGCAGTCCATCATGGGCGCGCCAGTTTTCTCGCGAAGCTCCTTCACCTGTGCGGCGGAGATATTTTCGGTCACGGTTGACATCCCTTTAATAAATCCTTCTGTATAGAGTGCGCAGCGAGGAGGGGAGGAAGAGGGGGCCTTCCTGAAGATGACTGCAATCCATCCCGCAAGCGGTGCTTGTTGAAGCGTGTAGCCCGGTCACAGAGCGCCCATGCCCGCTTACGGACAGAGCGATGGTCCTGCGGATTTCCGGGAGATCCGCAGGACTCAAAGTTCTTAGACCGTTCCTTCGGCAACTTCCGCTTCGTCGACGGATGTGATCACTCCGGGAGCCTTGCGGATGCCTCCGCCGAGCGCAGTCTCTAGATCGACGTCCTCTCCTTCGGCAGGCGATCCATCCGAGACGGACTGAGCGGCGTCCGCGGAGACGGGTGCAGCTTCAAGCTGCGCGTCGGCGGTCACGCCGGCATCGCTGGAGCGTTTTTCTCCAGCAGCCTGGACGCCTTCGATGATGGAATCGGCGACCTTGGAGGTAAACAGGCGAATCGCGCGGAGCGCGTCATCATTGCCGGGAATAATATAGTCGACAACCGTCGGATCGCAGTTCGTGTCAACGACGGCGACGACGGGAATTCCGAGCTTGCGGGCTTCCTTGACGGCGATCGCTTCGTTATTGGAATCGACCACAAAGAGGGAGTCGGGCAAGCGGCGCATGTTCTTGATTCCGGCGAGATTTGCCTGCAGATGCTTGCGCTCGCGCTCGAGACGGATGACTTCTTTTTTGGTCAGCAGATCATAACGTCCGTCGGTGGCCATGTCGTCCAGTTCCTGGAGACGCTTCACCGACTTTTGAACGGTAACCCAGTTGGTGAGAAGGCCGCCCAGCCAGCGCTGGTTGATATAGAACATCCCGCAACGGTTCGCCTCTTCGGCGATCGCGTCCTGTGCCTGTCTCTTGGTGCCTACGAACAGAACTACCTTGCCTTGCGACGTCAGGTCAGTCACGAACTTGCTGGCTTCCTTGAACATCTTCAAGGTCTTCTGCAGATCGATGATGTAAATGCCGTTGCGCTCGCCGAAGATGTACTCCTTCATGCGAGGGTTCCAGCGTTTTGTCTGATGCCCGAAGTGAACGCCAGCTTCGAGCAGCTCCTTCATGGTAATTGTGGCCAAACGACCTCCTCGTAGATTGCATCCCGGAGCCTTATCCGGGATTGATTCCCTCGGCCTCTCCAGCCGGCCAAGGGAAGATTAAGAAAACCTGCGACGGGCAGACTACCGCTTGCTGAACTGGAACCGCTTGCGGGCGCCCTTCTGTCCATACTTCTTGCGCTCCTTGATGCGCGCATCGCGCGAGAGCAGGCCATCGGCCTTGAGAGTTTTACGCAGCTCGGCGTTGAACTCGAGCAGGGCGCGGGCGATGCCCATCTTGACCGCATCCGCCTGAGCACTGACGCCGCCTCCGCTCACAGTGGTCAGAACGTCAAAGCTTGACGCCAGCTCGGTGAGCGCCAGCGGCCGCTTGGCTGAGACCCGCTGCTGTTCGGTGACAAAGTAAACCTCGTAAGGCTTGTCGTTGACGACGAAATTGCCGCTGCCCGGCCGCAGGAAGACGCGAGCCACACTCGACTTGCGACGCCCGGTTCCGTAGTACTGCACTAAATCTGCCATGTCCGTCCTGTCTGTTCTCTTTGCCCTGCACTGCTTTTTTGCCGCCAGCGTCCGTCCGCAGACGACTCAAAGCTGAAGCGCGTTTAGCGCCCAGCCAGCTGAAGCACTTCCGGCTGCTGGGCAGCATGGGGATGCTTGTCATCCCGGTAGACCTTCAGCTTGGTTGCCATCTGGCGGCCCATCTTGCTCTTGGGCAGCATTCCCTTGATCGCCTCTTCCAGGATCTTCTCCGGCCTGCGGGCGAGCAGGCGCACGAACGACTCCTCCCGCAATCCACCCGGAAACCCGGTGTAGCGGCGGTAGACCTTCTGTTCGCTCTTCAACCCGGTCAGCGATACCTTCGCTGCGTTGATCACGATGACATGATCGCCCATGTCGATGTAAGGCGTGTACTTGGGATTCCGCTTGCCGCTCAGCACGTTCGCCGCCTCGGTCGCCAGGCGCCCCAGCGTCTGACCGCTGGCGTCCACAACAAACCATTTGCGGGTAATCTCATGCGAGCTTGGAATATATGTCGACATCGTTTCCTATCCCCCGGAAGATCCGGTAACCAGTTCAATAATCACGCGAGGACATTGCACGCGAATTCGCGATCCATCCCCACATACGACAAATTCAAAATCGTGTGAGTGGCGCAGAGAAATCGACCAGGCTCTTTTGATGGAACATCCAGCCGGTCTGCTTTGGCTCGCTCGATCCGCTCAGCCCGAAGATCAAATCAATCTGGTGGACCAACGCAAGCAGGCACACGCAGCCCTGCGCAAGGATTCAAGACTATCGCAATCGGTCCTCTGAGTCAACGCAAATCAAGCACATAAACCCTTGCGGGGAGAGGTTCTTTCACCAAAGAGGCATTTCCCGACGGACCACAACAGCTTACGCTCTCCATGGCGCCAACCCGGAGGCTCCCCCCTATGTCACCCCGCGTCTTCCGTTCACTCGTTGCCGCACTGATCCGCATAGGATTGCTGCTGGCTCTTGTCATCATGCTCATGGCTGAGAAAAGCCAGGCCCAACCTCTCGCCCCGGCGGCCGGCGCGCGAGATGCACACGGTGACCTCTTCCAGATGGCTCGTCACGCTCCAAGAACGCCGGCGGTGGATCGTGCCGCAGCCTTCCAGGGAGACCAGTCCTCGGACCTCCTTGGGCTGCCGCTTCGGCAACCCGGCTCTGCCGCTTTGCCCGGCAGTCGCCCCAGGTGAATTGTTGCCATCGAGCAGCTGCCGAGGCTGTCCATAGAGGGCCCCGTGCTTCCGTCGTTCGGAAGATGAGGAGATGTATGAAGCTTCGCAATGGCTATTCTTCGTTTCTGGCTGCGGCGCTGGCAGGCGCGGCGCTGACGGCAGCATCGCCAGCTCAGCAGACCGCTGCGGCGCCTCCCCCGGCCCCTGCCACGCAGAGCGCCACCCCGGGGAATAAAGGCCCCATTGCACCGCTCCTCAATGAAGAGGTTCTTCGCAAGCGTTTCGTCGGGAAGATGGTCTTTGTTCGCGGCTTCTACGCTGCCGATGAACTCTCCTTCGACGTGGATGGGCAGATCGTTGGTTCGCCGGCAACCACCTCTTTTACCCTCGACGCCCTTGAGGTGCGCAAGGTAGATCTCTCGAAGAAGAAGCTGCAGATCGAAGCGGACCGGTACGCCCTGCACTTTACCGGTGCACTGCCGTCTCAGGACGACTCCAAAGCGTTCGATAAGGTCAAGATCTCGAAGAAGCCGGTTCGCATCACGATCGACCGCGAGCTCGTCGTTGTACTCAAGACCAAAAAGCAGAAGGTGAAGGACAAACCGAAAGCCAACGCCGGAGTCAAACCTGCGCCCCAATCCGCCACCGCTTCGGATACCTTGTCGACGGCTTCCGCCGCGCCAGTTCCTCCCCCGAGCCCCGCTCTGCCGCCAGGAAGCACAACCTCGCCGGCCCATAGCGCCATGATGTTGAGCGCTGCGCTCGACAAGGTGCTCGCGACAGACATCGATGACGGAATGCTGGCGCATTTGCCGGGATACTGGCAGCAATACTTCAAGAGCGAGCGTAGTCATCAGGCCTTTGTCCCTTCCGACCCGCACGTTCTGCAGGTGGGCGGCAATGTGACCGCCCCTAAGGTTCTGAACAGCATCGATCCGAGTTCGAACCAGTATGCGCAGAAGTTCGGCGTCGCCGGGCTGGCCATGTTCCGCACGGTCGTCGATGCCCAGGGCAAGCCTACGGAGATCGCGATCGCCCGGCCCATCGGCTTCGGGCTGGACGAAAAGGCGATCGATGCCATTAAGGCCTCCCACTTCCAGCCCGCGACTCAGGACGGGAAACCGGTTCCGGTGGTGATCGACATGGTCGTCACCTTCCGGATCTACTCCAACCGGACAAAACCTGGCTCTGTCGTCAAGGGCTCCAAGCAGACCGAAGTCGTCGCCTCCGCCTGGGAATCGGATTCCTCTAAGCCCAGTCACTAATCGTCCTTTGCAGCCACGGGAAACGGGCTGTGGCAAGGCTCCGCCTGCAGCTTACAGTTCCTGCATATGGGGCGATCCGCGCCGCACGCAGCACTCTTCCCAGCACTACAATAGGGCGGTGAGCCAGCGCTTTCTTAACCTCATCCGAAAAGGCGAGACAGCAGAAGTCGCCGCCATCGCCGAAGAAGACAGTTCGGTTGTCGCCAGCCGGGATGCCCAGGGTATCTCCGCCCTCTTGTGGTCGGTCTATGCCGGCCAGCCCCTTATCCGGGACTTCCTGTTGACCCGCCTGAACGAGATCGACTTCTTTGAGGCTTCCGCGGTTGGGGATTGCAGCCGGCTTGCCACTCTGCTGAAAGAGAACGCCGTCTGGGTCTACCAGACCTCGGCGGATGGGTGGAGTCCTCTCCATTTGGCTGCTGCGTTTGGAGGGCGAGAGGCCGCGGCGCTGCTCCTGGCTCATGGGGCGCACGTCCACCAGTCTTCCCGCAACCCGATGCATAATCAGCCGTTGCACGCGTGCATCGCTCTCAGCCGGGACTTGGACACAGTCCGCCTGCTGCTCGACCAGGGAGCGGATGTCAATGCCGCGCAGGCGGGGGGCTACACCCCACTGCACCAGGCTGCCGCGGCCGGACGCCGGGATCTAGTGGAGCTGCTGCTCGCGGCCGGCGCCGATCCTGCCAGGTTATGCGACCAGGGAAAGACCCCGCGCCAGTATGCCTCGGAACGAGGCTACCAGGAGATCGTCGAGTTGCTACCGGTGTAAGTCGGCTCTGCCGCCGCTCGGACTGGGCGCAATCCCGGACCCGTCCGCCCGGTTCTGGCCGGCTCTATTCGTAGGCCAGAGCCTCGATGGGGTCTTTCTTCGCGGCTTTCAGAGCAGGGTAACTCGCACCCGCAAGCGCACCGCAGAGTGAGATGAGGATCGCGCGCAAAATCCACATCGGCGAAATCGGGAAGGGAAGGGTGGGGAAGTAAATGTCCATCGCGGCTCTCAGGGCGAAGGTCAGACCGATTCCCAGCGCGATGCCGATGAGGGCGAGAAACGCTGTCTCCCGCAGAACCACATTGACGATGTAAAGCTGGGAGGCTCCCAGGGACTTGAGGATGCCGATCTCCCGCGTTCGCTCCAGCACCGCGGTGTACATCGCCTGGAAGATGACGATGAAGCCGACAATCACGGCAATGCTGATCACGACGCGCAGGCCGATGTTGAAGGCGGGAAGGTGTTCGGGAGTCATGACGGAGAGGAAGTCTTCGAGCGTCTGCACCTGGTATTGTGACATTCCCGGTGTATGGTGGATCTCCTGCTGGACTTGGTTAATGTATGCCGGTTCGTCGCTCTTCACGAAGAAGAGGCTGGCATTGTCCGGCGTCCCAAGCATCTCGCCCAGAGTCTTGATGGGCAGAAATTTGCGGGCGCCCTTGCCGTGCTCCACGATTCCGCAGATGTGGAACCGGTGATTCAGGATCGTGATGTCATCCCCGAGCCGCACACCCTTGCCGCTGCGCGCAAAGACGTCATCGACAATGGCGTCGTCAGGACCCTGGAACGGACCTCCAGAGAGGAAGACAAAGGGCCGCAGAGCGTTGAAGCTGGGATAATCGATTCCCCATATTGTCTCAACGGCGCCTTCGGTCGAGAGGTGCTGAATGACCGGCGCGGCGACGGCGACGTGCGGCAGCTTTGCCAGAACACCCGCCACCTTCGCGGGCACCGGAGCGCCGCTCACCCCGGTTAAAAAACTCGCGTTTGGTGGCCGGACGATCAGGTCCGCGCCAACCCCGCTGGTTTGCCTTCGCGAGCCCTCGATCTGGCCAGTCATGATGGCCACAATGGACAGGATCATGATGACCTCAATGCCCACTGCGAGCACACTGATCGCCGAGCGCAGCGGCCGGTGCAATAAGTTCCCGATCACCATTCTGTTCATCGCTGAGACTCAGTCTATACGCTCCTCCCGGTGGACTCGGGCCGGCTGCATCCCCGGGGACGACTGGAACATCTCTTTGGAGGAGTTTGGCGTCGGTCGGTCGCAGATGTTAACTCAATGGATGCTGTCGGCGTGACAAAAGGAAGGCGCGGCGGGGAATTTGCTTTGACTGTGGAAAACAGCGCCGATATGTTGGAAAGTGGAGGTTTGTGTTAGCTGCGATCTGATAGCAGGCAGGGGAGATATCGGCATTTCTCAACGGTTGCCGCCTGCAGCGTCTTCCCGCGACCCCGGGAAATGGCCGGGCGCTCCGGATCGAACCTGGTAGCAAGGGGAACATTAGCGCACTCTTATGAGCGGATTTGGCGAGACATTGCGCAGAGAGCGGGAGGCCCGCGGGGTCGCGCTGGAGGCTATCACCAAAGTCACGAAGATCAGCAACCGCCATCTTTTGGCTCTGGAGCGGGAGCAGTTTCAGGCTCTTCCGGGCGGCGTTTTTAACAAGGGCATCGTGCGCAGCTACGCGCGGGTCGTCGGTCTGAACGAAGAGGAGTGGGTGGAGCGGTACATGTCCGCCTATCGCTCGAGCGGAGCCGCTCCCGACGAAGAGACCGGTTGGACCCAGTTTGCCGAGAATGCCAGCAAAGCCAGGGAGGCTTCCCAGGGAAGGCGTCCGGACATGCGCCTCCGTTGGGCCGGAATCGTCCTGCTGCTCCTGCTGCTTGCTGGGCTGAGCTGGTTTGCCTGGAACTATATCCACAGAAAAGCCTTGCACACTCCCTCGGCGCCGCAGACGGCTCCCGTCACACCCCGCTTGCCGGGCCGCGACTGAGAACCGGTTAGACCCCGCCCCATCCGTCTGGTAACGTTGTAGAAACGGAGTTCAACCGCGGACCATTCACGCGGAGGAGGAAGCGGATTGTCAGGACGAGACAAGATTTTATTCACCTCGGAGTCGGTGACCGAAGGACATCCCGATAAGATCGCCGACCAGATTTCAGACGCCATCCTCGACGCCTGTCTGGAGCAGGATCCCTATAGCCGCGTGGCGTGCGAGACTCTGACCGCAACTGGCCTGGTGGTCATTGCAGGCGAGATTACGACCAAAGCCTACGTCGACTTTCAGTCTCTGGTTCGGGGAGTCGTGGCAGCCATCGGCTATGACAATGCTCTGTATGGCTTTGATTCGAATACCTGTGCCGTCATCTCCAGCATCAACAAGCAGTCAGGCGATATCGCCATGGGAGTGGACACAGGAGGCGCCGGCGACCAGGGGATGATGTTCGGCTATGCCTCGGATGAGAATGAGGAACTGCTGCCTACGCCCATTTCACTGGCGCACAAGCTGACCCGCCGCCTGACGGAGGTCCGGAAGAGCGGTCTCCTCAGTTATCTGCGGCCGGATGGCAAGAGCCAGGTGACGGTGGAGTACGACGAGAACCACAATCCTGTACGCATCGATGCGGTGGTGATCTCAAGCCAGCACGCCGAGACGGTCTCCTCTGAAGAGCTGCGCGCCGCGATCCTCAAGCATGTCATCCAGGCGGTGCTTCCAGCCAAGCTGCTCGATGCCGATACCAAGTACCACATCAACCCCACCGGACGGTTCGTCATCGGCGGTCCGATGGGCGATACCGGGTTGACCGGCCGCAAGATCATCGTGGATACCTACGGCGGCATGGGACGGCACGGCGGCGGCGCCTTCAGCGGAAAGGATCCGACAAAGGTGGATCGCTCAGCTGCATACATGGCGCGTTACATCGCAAAAAACATCGTGGCCGCCGGTTTGGCAAAGCGCTGCGAGGTGCAGCTGGCCTATGCGATCGGCGTAGCTGAGCCGGTCAGCGTAAAGGTGGATACCTTCGGAACCGGGAAGGTGGACGAGCAGCGGCTGCAGCAGTTGGTGCGCGACAACTTCAAGCTCACGCCCCAGGGGATCATCGACAGCCTGGATCTTCGCCGCCCCATCTACCGCAAGACCTCAGCTTATGGACACTTTGGCCGCAATGACCCTGCGTTTACCTGGGAGGCGACCGACAAGGCGCAGTCCTTGCGCGAGCAGGCGGGCGAGCGTTCAGCATCGCGCCTGGCCGGTGCAGCGAAATAGAAGTTTTGGCGTGATTGGCCTCAGGAATCTCGGCGAGGGCACGGATTCATCCGTGCCCTTAAGTTTTTGGCGCGCGGGTCCTCCGGCATCAGTCTTCTTGCTTGCGTCCCATCGCCAGCACCGTCTGGAAGTGCGGCGCCTCCGTTTCCTTATGTACCACCGAAGTATGGATGCCTGCGAACCCGGCTTTGCTCAGAAGGCTTTGCAACTCCACCTCGCTGAAGCCAAGCCATAGGTCTGCATAGAGCTCGCGCGCCTCTTCAAACCGGTGTTTGACCAGGTCCAGCACCGCAATTCGGCCGCCCGGCTTCAGAATTCGCCACGCCTCGTGAACCGCCCGCTCCGGGTGAATGGCGTGGTGCAGCGATTGGCTGAACAACGCCAGATCGACAGAGCTATTCGCGATCGGTACATCTTCCATGTCGCCCTTACGGTATTCCAGGCTTCCGGCACCCTCGCGCGCGGCTAGCTCCGCGCCCAACTCGACCATCCGGTCCGAATTATCCACCGCAATCACCTGCGTGGCGCTCTGCGCCAGCAAGAGAGAAAGGGCGCCCTCCCCGGCTCCGAGATCGGCGATCACCATGGGAGGCAGAAGCTGGAGCAGCGTCTCCGCAATGCTCTTCCATGATCGGCCCGGTACGTATTCGCGTCCCAGGCGGCCTGCCATCTCGTCAAAGAAGGCCCGCGTCTTGTCCCGCCGCTTGCTCAGCGCAATCTGCAGAGCGGCCTGATCCACGGCAGCCTCAGGAATCTCGCGCGCCGCCTGCTCCAATAAAGGAGCGAGTTGAGGGAGCAGCTCACCGGCGCTGTCGTTTCCCTTATCCGGACGCTTGGAGCGGTAGAGGATATTTTTGCCGGCGCGCCGATCCTCTACCAGTCCTGCATGCTTCATCTGCGACAGATGAGTGGAAATCGTGCTCTGTCCCATGAGGAGAATGTCCTGTAATTCGGCGACGGACAACTCCTCCTGCTGAAGCATGAGCAGCATTCGCAAGCGGCTCGCATCGGCGAGGACGCGCAGCGATTTGACGATTGACGGCGGCGTCATAGGTCTCTAATATATCAAGATATCCTGATTCTTCGATATGAGGTCAATGATGGCTACCGCAACGCTAACCCGCACCGCCTCCAACGCTGATTACAAAGTCGCCGATATGTCTCTCGCCGATTGGGGCCGCAAGGAGATATCCATCGCCGAGCATGAGATGCCCGGACTGATGTCCATTCGCCGCAACTACGCCGCCGAGCGGCCTCTGGCCGGCGTACGGGTCACCGGTTCTCTCCACATGACGATTCAGACCGCGGTTCTCATCGAGACGCTGGTGGACCTTGGCGCCGATGTTCGCTGGGCGAGCTGCAATATTTTTTCCACGCAGGACCATGCCGCTGCTGCGATTGCGGCCGCCGGAGTTCCGGTCTTCGCCTGGAAAGGGGAGACGCTTGAGGAGTACTGGTGGTGCACCTATCAGGCGCTGAATCACGGTAAAGGAAAAGGACCCGAGCTGGTAGTAGATGACGGTGGTGACGTTACTTTGCTGATCCACAAAGGCTACGAGTTGGAGGCAGGAGACCGGTGGGTCGATTCTGCCTCCTCCAATCATGAAGAGCAGGTGATCAAGGATCTTTTGAAGAAGGTCTATGCGGAAGACCCGCAGCACTGGCACAAGGTCGCCGCAGAGTGGAGGGGAGTCTCGGAAGAGACGACCACCGGAGTGCACCGGCTTTACAAGATGAAAGAGCAAGGCAAGCTGCTGGTTCCGGCGATCAACGTGAATGATTCGGTGACCAAGTCCAAATTCGACAACCTCTACGGCTGCCGGGAGTCGCTGGCAGACGGCATTAAACGGGCGACGGACGTGATGGTAGCCGGCAAAGTCGCGGTGATTTGCGGATATGGAGATGTAGGAAAGGGCTCGGCGCATTCGCTGCGCGGCATGGGCGCGCGCGTCGTAGTCACCGAGATCGATCCCATCAATGCCTTGCAGGCGGCCATGGAGGGCTTTGAAGTGACCACTCTTCAGGAGACGCTGGGCCGAGGAGATATCTACGTAACCTGCACGGGAAACGTGGACATTATTACTTTCGAAGACATGCAGCATATGAAGGATCAGGCGATCGTCTGCAACATCGGCCACTTCGACAACGAGATTCAGATGGATCGCTTGAACAGCGCTCCAGGCGTGCAGAAGATCAACGTCAAGCCTCAGGTGGACCAGTACACATTTCCGGCGGAGGGCGGCAAGCCCGCACACAGCATCTTTGTTCTCGCCGAAGGGCGTCTGGTGAATCTGGGCTGTGCCACGGGTCACCCAAGCTTCGTCATGAGCAACAGCTTCTCCAACCAGACGCTGGCGCAGATTGACCTGTGGAAGAACAAGGACTCCTACGAGAAAGACGTTTACACCCTCCCCAAAAAGCTCGATGAAGAGGTGGCCCGTCTGCACCTGGAGAAGATTGGCGTCAAGCTGACGACGTTGACTCCCCGTCAGGCCGACTATCTCGGAGTGCCGGTTGAAGGACCATTCAAGGCCGAGCACTACCGCTACTGATTTCGATCTATATCCTCCCGCGTCACGCGGGAAGCCTTCCAGGCGGGCCGCCATCTTTTTCCATAGGCGGCCCGATCTTTTTCCCGGCATGATCGCGCTGCGGCGTCTCGTTCAAGTTTCCACAGCATCTCACGGACCATGCGATGATCCGAGTTTGCATTTCAGCCATCTGAGAAAATATGGAGATGCGCCGAGCGGGCTGCCTTTCGGAGTGGTTCCCCTCGAAGGCCCGCTCTGCTCCGGGCCTCTCGGCATCTATGAAGTGCCGGTATCCTTCCATGCAACGCACTGGTTTTTTCCTGCTGCTATCCGCTGTCTTCTCTCTGGCTCCGGCCCGCGGAGGGGCTGCTGGATGGACACTGCAAGTCGGCGCAGCACCGGCCGCCTCCGCGGCCCCGGCGCATCCTGCGGTTGAAATGATCAAGACAACAACGCCGGACAAATCGGTGCTTGCAGCGCGGAAGGCTTCCTACTCCTTCACAGTAGGAACCGGGGACTGGATGGACAC
>DASYYO010000012.1:0-3014 GCA_035933805.1 Acidobacteriaceae bacterium
CGGCGCGATCACAGATATCTACACAAATCTGAGCGGCTACAGCGGACGCGGTGTTGCTGTCGTCGGCGATACCATGTACTACACGGCAGTTCTGGATAGCTGCGCCGTTTTATGCCTCGTGTCCTACACGCCACCCAATACTCCGGCGTTCGTCTACTCCTATAACCTGCGCACGCACCAGAACAACGGAGCATTATTCAGCGTTGCCAACGGTCTCTCAGCCATGGCGTTTGACGGGACAAACTTCTACATTACCGATGACAGCGGAGTCAGCGGCAGGGTTTACAAATACTCCCTCAGGGGAGATCTGCTGGATACGATAGAGCTCTCGCTCTGTGAAGCATCCTGCTCCGGCCTCGAATACTTCGAAAGAGGCCATCGGGGCTACCTGGTTGCGAATCGTGGACTCCAGAAAGGACCGTACGACCTCTACGATCTCTCCGGGAATCTTGTCACCGAAGGCTTCATCGATCCGGCATCTCTCTACCCCTCTCCAATCACATCGCAGGGAGCGCTGACTCCCAACGGCATTGCTTTCGATGGCGCCCATTTCTTTACCACGGGCTGGCTTGGAAATGACCTCGAAGAGTGGAGCGCGAATGGCGACTTTGTGAAAGAGATCGTCATTGGCGCCTCTCCCCAGGCTGCTTGCTGCGGTTTGTACGATCTCTCGTTTGACTCGGACCTTGAAGAGAGATCAGAAAAGTGAAGAAGGAGGGCGGCAGAAATGAGCCGCACCAGGAATAAGCGACGAAGCACTCCTCAAAGGATGCGCAGATTCTCCGGACCGCATGGGCCGGCGATGGCGTAACCGGAGAGGTTGCTTCATGCCGTAGACAGTAACAGTTTCTGACAGAGAGACAAACATCTCCAAAGAGATACGGTGCGTAACACTTTGGTGGACCGCATCCCCTTTTCCTCTCCGGGAAGAAGTGTGGCCTGAGGGAGGACGGCCGGGATCGCAGCTCCGGGACGATCCTATATATAAGGAGAGATGGCGGCTCTAGCCTTCCACCCGGGAGAAGAACTCATCCAGGAGGCCGGCTACCTCGCGTGGCTGCTCATAAGGCGCGAAGTGCCCGGCCCCCGGGAGCAGATGGTACTCGGCTGTCGGAAGGAGTTGAGGAATCACCTGCATCTCCTGCGGGCTGCTCGCCGGGTCGTCCGAGCCGGCGAGCGCCAGCACGGGAACCGAAATTGACGGAAGAGTGCCCACGGAGTCGGGGCGGTCCATCAAGCCCTGCTGGATCGCGATCGCTGCCTCGGCGCTCATAGAGTCCATCATTCGGCGCAAAGCTGAGGTTTTCGCAGGCTCGCGGCTGCGGAAGCCCGCCGTGACCAGGAAATCCAATGTCTGGTCGAAGAACTCCGCGGCTCCATGAAGCCGGATGCCCTCGATCGTCTGCTGGCGTTTCGCCCGGTTGGACGCGGCATCCGGCTGGGGCTTGCTGCAGCAAAACGCCAGCGCGCCGATCGTCTCCGGCGCCCTCCGCCAGAGCTCGTAGAGTACATAGCCGCCAATCGAACAACCGGCAAAGAGAGCACGCTCAATGCTCAGGTGCTTCAGGAGTTCCTCGATGTCGCCGGCGAACCGCGCCATCCCTAAGATCCCCTCGCCAGCCTCCGATCGGCCATGTCCCCGCAGGTCCGGGAGCACGAGCCGGTATCGGCCGTCCAGCTCCCGAGCGACCGGCCCCCAGAAGGCGTGATCCAGAGGCGTCGGGTGAAGCAGAACCAAGTCCCGGCCGGCGCCCAGCGTCTCGGCAAAAAGCCGCGAGCCCGAGGAGCGAAAATGCATAGCTGTCCGCTCCTAAATCGCGGAATCAACAGGTTTTGCGATCGGGAGCGCCAACGGCTCCTCGGGAACCATCAGCCAGAACACAAGATAGATGATGATACCGACAGGAAAGGTTATGACCGCGAGCAGCACGGCGACTACCCGCAAGAGAGTGACATCCCAGCCAAGATAGTTGGCCAGCCCCTGGCACACCCCGGCGATCTTTCTTCCATTTCGCGCGCGCATCAACCGCGGGCGAAAGACTCCGGGAGCCGAGGCATTCGGTACGGCCTTCCCGCAGGCGCTGCAAAAGGCGGCGTCGTCTCCCAACGACTTACCACAACTCGGACAATAAAGAGCCATTCCTCACCTCCAGATTGCTCGAACGCGGGCAGTCTGAATTGGGCTTGGACCGCCCGGGTCCTTCATATATATACGCAGAATGCCGATAATCCGTTTAGCCATAGATGCATATAGCCTGTTTTACCTATAGCTGATTCTACGCGGGTGCTGTTCAATATGATGTGACGCGAATGGCTGAGGGTTATGCTCCTGCGATCTTTGTGGGATTTTATCCTGGCTGCCGAGCGCGCAGGATTCCCAAAGGTCTTCGAGTTCGAAGCAGGCTGGTCGATCTCTCGCGGACGGGAAGGAGTCGAGGTCCGAAGGATTAGCGCTGGCTGAAAGGATACTTGAGATACTTCCTTGCAGATTCTGCCTGTGCCGAACCGGGCTCGTTCTGCAAGACAGCCTGATATCGCTGTTCGGCCTTCTCTCTCTCATGCAGAATGTCATACATCTCCCCAGCGTTGAGCTCGCATCGGCCCCTCAACTCGCCGCTGGCAGTGGGCTGCTCGACAGCTTGCTCGTAGGCTTTCGCAGCCTCAGAGTAACTTTTCTGTCCGCGGAGACTCTCGCCCAGACCGAACCAGGCCAACTCCAAGTGAGCCGAGGGGAAATATCCGGCCCTTCTGGCCTGATCAAGAAGCAAGCGATACTCCTGGATTGCCTCCGGACCATCCCCGTCGTCCTTGGTCAAATTGGCGACCTCCAGGCAAAACAAAAAATCTCGCGGATATTCATTTCGGAGTGACTGCATGACAGAGATCGCGTCTCCATATTTGGCCTCTCGCCTTAGAAAGAGCGCGAGTGCGGTGCGGGCTTCGACCGATGTGATCACGCCGCGTTCTCCGGCATCTTCCAGATCCGAAAGCCCTTTCCCTTTCGATCCCGTGAT
>DASYYO010000013.1:0-3286 GCA_035933805.1 Acidobacteriaceae bacterium
GGGAGCAGTCGGCCCGGGGGAAAACGATAGATCATTCTCAGTGGTTGACATCGGTTCCTTTTTGAATGAAATCCCACCGCCAATGGTATGGACTGGCAGGTTGGGGGAGACGGAGATCGTGGACACTTGAAAATAATCCTCAAAACCAATGTATCGATGGGGATTAGAGACTGATTGTGCCCGGAGAGTTGCCTTGCGGCGCCGTTCTTAAGCGCCGATGAACCGCGCGTACAAGCTTCGCGCCAGCGCGATGTCGGTGGTGCCCTGGACCAGGGCCCGCCCATCCTCAAACAATGTAATGGTATGGCAGCCATGCTCGAAGCGAAGCAGCATGCGATTGAACTTGACCGTGCCCAGGGGCTCCAACCGGCGCTGCAGGGCGGCAAAGTCCAGCGGCCGGCGGTGCTCATGGATCTGGACCGAATTCCGCCCGCAAAGAGTGATCTGGGGCCGGCCCTCGCCGCGCAGATGGGAGAAGTCCCGTTCTCCGCAAACCCGGCAATTGGGCACGGGAAAGGCGGCGGTAAGCTCCGATTGTTCACTTGTCCATAGATCGCGCGAAAGCAGCGTTCGGCGCATCCTGCTGCGCGCCCCAACGAGAAACTTGAGGGTCTCAGTCACCTGAATCGAAGCCGCGAAGTTCACGGTTGTGTTCAGAATGCCCGCCGTGTCGCAGGTCTCCACCGTACCCCCCGGAGCCTTGGGAAAAATGCAGGAGAGGCATGCCGTCTCACCCGGCAGGATATTCATGGTGACCGCATAGGCGCCCAGCGCCGCTGCATAGATCCACGGCTTCCCTTGTTCGACGCAATAGTCGTTCAGCAGGTAACGTGTCTCAAAGTTGTCCGTCGCGTCCAGGACGATGACGGCGCCCTCAAGAAGGCCGTGAATATTCGCCGGCACAACGTCGGCCACGTGGGAGAGAACCCGGGTGGCGCTATTGAAGAGGCTGATCTTTCTCCGTGCGGCTTCGGCTTTGGGAAGGGCTTCGCGCGCATCCTCCTCGTCGAACAGGATTTGCCGCTGCAGATTGCTCTCCTCGACGAAATCCCGGTCGATCAGCGTCAGGGTTCCCACGCCGGCCCTCGCCAGGAGAGTTGCGGCGGCGGCTCCGGTGGCACCGCACCCAACTACGGCAACGTGCCCGCGTGCCAGTTCCTGCTGGCCGGTCCGGCCGATGCCCTCGAAGAGCACCTGGCGTGAGTATCGCTCGGCGTTTGAATCTATTTGAGACACCTGTAACATTCTAGTCGCAGACTAGAGCCTGTTCTCCTTAATGGGGTTAGCTGCCCCAGGCCCATGGCTCCTCCCAGCGATTCGGCCTCTCCTTGAAGACGAGCGAAGGCGGCCTTCGACAGTGCGGTTCTATAAAAAGATTGAGCAGGATTGAAAGCAGCACTCGCGAAACTGGCTCCCGGCTGCTCCTGTCCTATAAGTTTAAAGGGTACAAGCGCACGCCCCGATAGAGTGATCGCGCTGAGACCTGCACCGAAGGCTCGCGTACGGAGAACGTGCAGCTCACTTCCGTTCCGTCCGCTCCGGGGCGAAGGACGCGCATTTGAGAGGATATTTGCCGGTATTGAAAGCATCATGGGAGCGCGTCGGCGTCAGTCTCGGTCTTCTCCTGGGGTTGAGCGTGGGCGTTGGATTCTCCATTCCGGCCATCGCCCAGAGCGGGAACTCTCCATCCCCAAATGCCGCTTCTCAGGCCGGTCAGGAGCCGCCGGACAGCGAGCAGCGGACCCTCGAGCCAGTCGCCTTTCTGCCGGATTTCCCTCAAGGGAATCTCGCTGCATGGGCCGGATTGCGGGTGGTCAGGGTCCAGTTTGAGGGGGTTCCGGCATCCACGCTGCAGCCTTTGCCGGACCAGCTTGCCCAGCAGCCGGACAAGCCGCTCGACCCGGCGAAGATTCGCGACAGTCTCCGGCGTCTGTATGCGACCGGTCTGTATCAGACGATCCAGGTTGCTGGTTTTCGAGAGGGCGGCGGGATAACTCTGGTTTTCTCCGGCGACCCGCGCCTTTTCATCCGGCGTGTGAATGTCGCCGGCGTGAACAACGATCGTCTCGCTGCGGTGCTGCAAAGCTCCACGCAACTGGAGCCTGGGACGCGCTACTCGCCATCGAGGGTCACCGAGGCGAACGCGGCTCTCGCCGAGGCGCTGCAGAACAACGGATATTACAAGGGGAAGGTCGCCGGCAGCACTTCCATCGACGAGCCGGACTCCCTCGTCGACCTGAACTACAACGTCACGACCGGGCCCTCCGCGAGAGTAGGGGACATTCACATCCAGGGAAACAGCGGGTTGACGGAGCGCGAGTTCCGTAAGCGCGCGAAATTGAAGCGGAACTCCAAGGTCACCCGCGACACCATCAACCGCGCGCTTACCAGGCTGCGGAAGAACTATGTCAAGAAGGAGCGTTTGGCTGCGACCATCAGCGTTACCTCGAAGCAGTATGCTGCGGCGCAGAATCGCCTGAATTTCGACTTCCTCGCACAGGAAGGGCCGATTGTGACCGTCCGGGTTGAGGGGGCCAAAATCAGCAAAGGGCAGATCCAGAAGCTGGTCCCCGTCTACGAGGAAGGCACGGTGGACCTGGACCTGCTGAATGAAGGAGCGCAGAATCTTCGCAGCTACTATCAGTCGCAGGGATACTTCGACGTTCAGGTCGCCCACCGGCCCGTCAGGACGGATCCGCAACACGTGACGGTGCTCTATACCGTCAACCTGGGAGCGCTGCACGTGGTGGACTCGGTCCAGGTGACCGGTAATGCCTACTTCAGCCGCGCGCTGATCGACCAGAGAATCAGTGTTCGTCCCGCCGATCTGGTGGACCGGCACGGGTCCTTCAGTCAGCAATTGATGAACCAGGATGCCGGCAACATCAAGGCGCTCTATGAGAGTAACGGCTTTAGCCACGCCACCGTGACTCCGAAAGTGATCGATCTCGGCAGAGGACACGAAGGCAGTGGCAAGCTGGCTCATCTAAAAGTGATCTACCAGATCCAGGAGGGCGTACAACAGCGGATCGGAAAGTATCAGATCATGGGCGCAACGGACGCACAGATCGCCGAATTCAAGCCTTACCTGAACACAGAGCCTGGCCAGCCATACTCGGCCGTCAATATCGACGATGACCGCGATCTGGTTCTTACCTACTATCTGCGGCACGGCTATGACAATGCTGAAATTAACCTTTTTCAAGAGGCGGAAGAAGGACACGAGGACCTGGTCGATGTGACCATGAACGTCACTCAAGGACACCAGTTCTTTGTAAGAAAGATA
>DASYYO010000056.1:0-2861 GCA_035933805.1 Acidobacteriaceae bacterium
CGCAGAAGCATGCGTCTTTTTGTTGAACCTGCCGGAAGACGCATACTCGGCGATGTTATCGAAGGATCGTCCGCCACTGATCAACATCGGCGCAGGCCGCGATCTCACGATTCGCGAACTCGCTGAGACCGTGGGCGCCGCGCTCGGATTCAAGGGGGAACTGGTCTTCGACACTACCCGCCCCGACGGCACTCCGCAAAAGCTCCTGGATGTCAGCCGGATGGAGCAGCTGGGATGGCGGGCCAGTACGAGTCTCATCGACGGCATCCGTCGGACCTACCAATCACAGTGGCCCGAAGTTCCGCTCTAGCTTCGATTCTCCCTGAATGAGGAAGCCTCCCGCTGAGGCTCCGTCGCCCCTGAAAACAGGGCGATCTGCTCCGCGCGTGGCGGCGGGGTGAACGCGCTGACCAGGACAAGACAGAGCGTCGCCGCAATCAGTGCCGGGAAGATGGCATCGCGCGCGGCAAGCGCAGCAGGCAGGTGATGCTTGGCCAGATCCGTGTCCCATAAGACGGTCACCAGCGTGCCGGCGCTGATCGCGCTCACCGCACCGTAGGCATTCGCCCGCCGCGAATAGAAGGCCGCCAGCACGACGGGCGTAAGCGCCGCGGCATAGATCGTGTAGGCGTAGAGCGTCTTGGCCAGCACTGATTGGGTATTGAGCGCCTGATAAAGCGCCCAGAGCCCGAGGAAGACAACGACCAGGCGGGAGACGATGAGAGTCCTTCGGTTGGACGCCTCCGGCTCGATATAGCGGGAAAAGATATCGTTCACCAGGTTCGTTGCCGGGGAGAAGAGATAGTTATTTGCCGTCGAAATGATCTTGGCGAAGACGGCGCCCATCAGCATCGCTCCCAGCCAGACAGGTAGGGCATGGAGCGCAGTGTAGGCGATGATCTCTCTCGGCCTGCTATGCACCTCGCCCGAGGGAAAGAGCACCGAGCCGACGACTGCCAGAGCCACGATCACAGTTTCAAGAACAATGGTGCCGGTGATCCATCCAATCACCGCGCGCCGCGCGTCTTTCTCTGATCGTGCCGAGAAAAATTTCTGGTACATGGACTGGTTGCCCAGCATCAGCAACATGGTGGGCAGAAAGAGTTCGAAGGCCTGGATGAGTGAGAGATCTCCCAGGACCTGGAAGTGGCTCGCCGGCAATGCCTGGGTGACGCCTCTCCATCCGCCGGCGCCGTGCAGCAGAAACGGGAGCGCCAGCACCAGGCTGACGGTCGCGAGCAGCCCGATCACGACATCCATGTAGGCCACGGAAGACATTCCGGCAATGGCTGTAAAGACAATCACGAACGTCGCAATCAGATATTTTCCCAAATCAGCCGTAATGACGGTGGGGAAGATCAGGTGCAGAATGTCCCCGCCCCCGATCAACTGATAGCTGGTGATCGCGGTGTAGGCGAACAGAATCGAGATCACGCCCAGGATGCGCGCCGTCTGGCTGTAGCGGGCTTCAAGCAGGTCGGGAATGGTGAATTGCGCAAACCGGCGGGCCCTGGGTGCGATGAAGTAGATCAGCAGCAACCCTGCCCACCCGCCGCCGGCTTGCCAGAGCGCTGCAAAGCCATGCTGGTAGGCGTTTTCAGCCCCGCCCAGCAGAGAGCCCGAGCCAATCCAGGAAGACAGGAGCGTAAAGACCAGCACGAACGCCGGCAGGGAGCGGCCGGCGACCAGATAGTCCGCCTTCGTTTTGGTCCTCTTCAGGCGCGAGAGCGAGACAGTGAGCAGCGCAAGAACGATGACGGCCAGTACCCAAGCGTACGCGGCATGACTCGGTGCGTGAAATGCGGACATGAACTCCCTGGGCGTGCCGGCTCCGTTGCGCTTGGCGATAGTGTACCTGTGCTCCTTCGGATCTGTGGAATGCCGTGGAGCATTTCGCGCGGCAAGAGGCACGAATGCAGCAGCCGCATGCTTAAACGGTGAAATGACTGCGCAGCGCCAGGCTCAGGGAACTCGCGGTCTGGCCGGCAATGCGAATGATTTTGGTCCGGCTGCGGCCGCCGGTCACGATCTGAACCGCCGAGCGTGGAACGCGAAATAGACCGGAAAAGAACTCTGCGAGCGCCTCATTCGCGCGGCCCTCCGTGGGCGGTGCGGAGAGGGCAAGCTTGAGAGCGCCGTCGATGGTCCCCGTGATCGCTGTCCTGCCGGCGCGTGGATGGACGCGCACCGGAAAGGTGGCGCCAAGGGAGGAATCGCGAATGTCGATCGGCAGGCTCATCGGAGAGCTCCGCAAGCAGGCCTCAGACTACCCATGCAGCCTCCATCATGGTGGCGCGTCCGGCAGCCTGATGTACAGGAAAACTTTGTGTAGCAGGCTCAATCCGCGGGTGGGGGAGAGGCGTCGAGCCGCGCAAGGTCTGTTCGAGTCAGGGGCGGGTGTCTGCAACACGGTCTCCGAAGAGGGCCGTCCCGATGCGCACCTGTGTCGAACCTTCCTCAATGGCGACGGCAAAGTCGTGCGACATTCCCATGGAGAGACCAGGTAGGGCAACGCGCGGATGGCTGGCGGCGAGTTGCTCGTGAAGATCACGCAGGCGGGCGAAATAAGGGCGTGCCTGCTCGGGATCGTCGTTGTAGGGAGGGATCGTCATCATCCCTTGCGGATCGAGTGCGGAGAGATCGGGAAGACGCTCCAGCAGAGCGCTCAACTCATGCGAGCAGGGCAGAAGACCCGTCTTCTCCTCCTCGGCGCTGAGCTTGATCTCCAGCAGAACGGGCAAACGCCGGCCGAGCCGGAGTGCGGCGTCATTGAGCCGCTCGGCCAGGCGCAGAGAGTCCACGGAGTCGATAGAGGAAAAGAGTTCGGCGGCGCGCGAGGCCTTGTTCGATTGAAGATGGCC
>DASYYO010000061.1:0-4810 GCA_035933805.1 Acidobacteriaceae bacterium
ACCTCTTCCGGGGTAGGCGGCACATAGTCATCGAAAAATCCCTTGATGAGGGGCGTGTTGCCGTCTTTGGAGGTGAGCGAGGCGAGCATCTGAATGTGTCTCCACGCCGGGCTGTCCGTGGTCCGCTTGTAAACGCCGTGAATATCTGAAACCGTGGGCCCACGCCCCCAGTTCGTTCCGCTCGTCGTCAGCTCGACGTACACGCAGCCTTCTGACCCGCCCCCGCCAAGCATGGCATCGCCATCCTTGAACAGGTCCGAGTGCAGCTTCATGAACTGCCTGAGCCCTATGTCCATGCGTTCCTCATCCCCCTCGGCGACAAAGATGAGGTTTACCGGAAGCTTGCCCATCACGGCTTTCATCGAAGAGATGGCGTTCAGCTCAGCCATCTCCGGCCCCTTGGAGTTGGTTGCACCGCGGCCGATCAGAACTTTCTTGAAGGCAGGATTGATGCGCGCCGTCTTGCCGTCGACGATCCTGGCCTCAAACGGGGGCGCAACCCAGTTCTCCGGCTGAGTTACCGGCATTGTGTCGTACTGCCAATAGATCACCAGGGTATGAGGCGCGCCCTCATCGCAATGCGCATACACCACCGGATTGCCCGGGGAACCATACTCCGTGATACCGACGTCATAGACTCGCGTCTGCTGGCACCCCAGCTTATCGAAGAAGCCTTTTACCATCTCCGCGCTCTCGGGAATGCCCTCGCCGCTGTTCGAGATGCTCGGCTGTCGAATCCATTTCTGGAGATTATCGACATGCTCATCGATGTGCGCATCGATGTAAGCGAACACCTTTTGCAGGTCCGGCGGTACCTTGCTCATATCCGGATGAACCGTCTCGTCTCCATGGGGACGGATTCCCAGCTTCGGTTCATCCTGCCGGGCAGTCTGTACGTTTGCATTGTCTGATTTGCTTTGGCACCCGAGGCCGCCGCTCAACGCTCCCAATACCACTAGCAGTAATACTTTCCCTCGCATGCACTCTCCTGATGATTAAAGAACTGGTCTTGCCGGTTGACCTGCGTCCGGTCCCGCTTCAATCCCGGGTGCAGGGCCATCCCTTCGCCCTACCATGTACGTCTGGCCACTGCCGCCTTCCGGGCGCACCGGATCCATGTCCCCTCCGGCCAACCAGACGGGATAGCTTGTCAGGCGCCTCAGATAACGTGCCCACCTCAGCTCTCCGTTTGGACCCGCGAGGTATCTTGCCGCCAGATCTCTTCCGTAGGTATAAGTCGCAACATAGCTCCGGTACTCGTTGATATATTTCAGAGCCGGTTCGGCGTGCGCCATCAGAGCCCGCTCTTCCAGAGCCGTATTGGCGCGCTCAAATTCCAGCTTTCCATCAAGGTAGTCGCGCGCGATCGCGAACTCCGCCGGATACAACTCATCCACCAGCCCTTCCACCCTGAGGTAACGGGCAGCCTTCCTGCCGTCGAGCCCCGCCAGCGGAAAGAGGACGTCGCGCTCCAGAGCCAAACGCTTCGCACGCGGAAAAGCCAAATCGGCGGCCAGAGTTGCGGATGCCTCCGATGCAAGCGATTGGGGGCTGTAAGATGGCTGCACCGCGAGCTCATCCATCTGCGCGCCGCGCACCAGCTTTTCGTCCTGCAGCGAGTTATAGAGGTGATGTCCCGGATAGCTCTCATGACAGGCCAACTGAAGCGCACGGTCCACTGTCAGCCCATAGTCCAGATTGATCTCGACCAGGCTGCGGTAATTTCCCTGGTAATAGCTGTAGCCGCTCCATGGTTTGTTGTGCACAAACCGGAGCTCGACCTTCTCCCCCCGCGGCATCTCGACATGAGCGAGAGTCTCAGCTCGACACGCGGCGATTGCCCGCTCCATCACCAGCGGGATCTTTTTTCCCGGAATCAGAAACCTCCCGTCGAATGCCGCGTATCGGGCGGCAAGAGAGCCTCGGCCGGGAAGAAGAGCCTGTAGCGTGGCTTTCGCCTCAATCGGCTGCGGAGCGCCGTACTTCTCCGGTATCGTGATCCCGAAGACCGCCTCCGTCTCCTGATCGAAGGTGAGCGGGGCTCCGGTCACGACCCCGACCCGGCTGGAGATCGCCCGCAGTTGACCAATCAGATAGTCGACCCGCCGCTCATCTTCGGCGCCGTCGCCTTCGCTGCGGTCACTTTTGCGGGATCTCAGTTCCGAAATGAGATGATCTGCTTCCCGCTTAATCTCTCCGAATGTGGGCGGCTGCTTTCTGATATCTGCTACCAGTTCTAGTGGCCCATAGAAATAATCCAGTGAATCGGGATCGCGCTCCCCCAGCGCGACAGCCAGACGAAGGTATTGCCGCACGCCCGGCTGCAAGGATGCGTCTACAGTCCGCACGGGCTCACGGCCGCATGCGGCTGCGAGCAGGAGCACTCCGGCCGCGATAGCCTTTGGAGTGGCTCGGAAATGTGCTCTCTGGACCATCTGCTTTATGCGAAACAACGATTGATCCTGCTTCACAGCGTGAGACCCACGCCTCCAGGCGGCCGGAGCCGGCCCGAGGCGTGGGTGCTTCCTGACGCTATCGACTTCATCCAGGACCTTGATGGGCATTCCTCTGCATCTCCTATTTGCCGATCAGAAGATGAAGCGGACGACCCCTTGCAGCTCCCGGTTGTTGTTCGCCTGCGTAATCGAGCCAAAGGCGCCCGTCCCGTACTGCATGCCTTGACTGAGAGGATTGAAAAAGTTCGGGTGATTCAGAAGATTGAACGTCTCCAGCCGGAACTGGCCGCTCAGCCGCTCGTAGATGTCAAAGCTGCGAGCCACCGTCGCGTCCACATCCACATAGCCGGGCCCGGTGATCGTATTTCGCCCTACGTTGCCAAATTGGCCTTTCGGGGCAAGGGTGAAAGCGTGCGTATTGAACCATTCCTTCACTGTTTTCGTCGGGTTTCCCGTGACCGCATCCCGTCCGTTCGGATTCTGTCCTGGAACCAGGTTAGGGCGGTCTCCAAGGGCGAACGAGCCGCTGTTGTTCGTGGACGCGTCTACTACGCTGAATGGGCGTCCCGTCTGCGCACTGATAATTCCCATCAGGGACCATCCGCCGAAGACGTGGGACATCAGTCCGTTGCTCAAGAAAGGCTTGCCTTGGCCAAAGGGGAGTTGCGCAACCGGGCTGGCAACAATCCTCTGCTGCACATTGAAGTCCGATGGGCCACGCTCTGCCGCAAGGTTGTTCGGGTTCTGCACCGGTCCGGAGGAGTTGCTGCCGGTTCCGATTCCTCCCCCGTCGTCGATCGAACGCCCATAGGTATATGCCACCAGATAGGAGACCCCATTTGCATAGCTTCGCTGCAGCTTTACCTGAAGCGAGTTATAGGAGGAATCTGACACCGTATTGTCGTTGGTGACCCCCAGAAAGTTCGGATACGGGCGCGATGACTGTGCGGCAGCGTTGCCCATCGTGTTTGGGGCGATTGTGTTGACGTTCAGGCCAAAGGGCAGTCTGGTTCCCTTTGTTCCAAAGTAGGTGACCTCCAGCAGAAGGTTGCTGGAAAGCGCACGCTGTACGCCCAGGCTCCACTCCGTAATATAGGGCGTCGCATAGTTCGGATTGATCGACAAGGGCGAGAGATTCGAGGCGCAATCCGTTGCGGCGCCTGTTGCGCACAGCGGTTTGCCGGTGCTCCCGGCAGGAAACGGATTGCCCAGCGTGATCTGCTTGCTCTGCGCATAGGGTCCTGGGGTGTAGGTCTGCGAGACCCTGAAGGGATACTGTGTGCCTACGCCGAGGAACTCGTTATACAGCAATGGGGTGTCATAGTAGATTCCGAACGCCCCCTTGATGACCGTAGTCTCCTTGTGAAACGGCTGATACGCGAATCCAACACGGGGCGCAAAATTGTTGTAGTCGTAGTGATATAGGTGCTGGTACGTATTGGGACCCGCCACCAGGTAGGACTGTGAGGCCAGCTGAAAATTGGAGAATGTGTTGTGCGGGGAGTAAACGGGAAGATCCATCTCCCAGCGCAACCCCAGGTTCAAGGTCAAGGAGGGCGTGATCTTCCAGTCATCCTGGCCGAAGAAGTCATAGCTCTGGAAGTTCATATAGACCATGGGGGCAGTCGGAGTGTTCGACGTGGTGGCAGGGAGCCCGAGCAGCATATCCGCCATCGCATCGCCCGTTGTGCCGAAGGTCGTGTTGTTATTGTCCTGCTTGAGCAAAGCCGGATTGAATGTCAGTGCGCCCCGGCCGGCGGTAGTGATCAGATCAGTCGTTCTTACGAGAAACAGATCCGCCCCCGCCTTTACCGTGTGGGGCCCGTGGTTCCAGGTCAGTTCGTCAACGATCTGATAGTGGTCATCCCAGCGTTTTTGCGGCAGGTTCGTGGCCCCTCCGACCGTGGAGTAGCCCAGCACCGTCGTATTCGGCAGTCCCAGGTTATTGGCATAGTTGGGCTGGGTAAACGCGCCCGGAAGGCCCCCGAATGCCGTGCCGATCGCGGTATTATCCTCCGTCACCCGGGGCTGCACCAGGCGGTCAAATCCGAAGCGCACTTCGTTCAACAGGTTGGCGGAGAAGATGCGGTCGTAAGTAACGTTGGCCAACGTCGAAAACTGGTTCGAAAAGCATCCAAATTTTGGCAGCACGGAGGAGCCGCACAGCGTATTGGAGGGTTCAAACGCTGGATCGCGGAAGTAGTTCCAGGTGCCGAAGATCGAGTCCTGGTCTGTAAGCTTGTGGTCAATCCGCAGAGACTCCTCGTTCATCGTCTCCTGGCGCGTCTCGCTGAAGTTGTAGTTATTCCCCGGCGCGCTTCCCGCCGCGGTCGCAAAGGTCGGAGCCGGAAATC
>DASYYO010000083.1:0-4703 GCA_035933805.1 Acidobacteriaceae bacterium
TTCCGGAAGGCCGGTCTCCGGCCGCGTCTCCCGCAGCGCTGCCTGGAAAATCTCCTCGAAGCCTCTCAAAAATTCCGCCTCGCTGAAGCGTGCGGCTCGATTGCGAAGGACATCCTCGTCGAAGCGCCCGCGGGTTGCTTCGAACTCCGCGATTGCTCCGGCCAACCCTTCAGCACTCTGCTGCTGATAGAAGGTTGCCGTCTCTTCCGTCATGGAATCGAGCACGCCGCCCTTTTTGAAGGCGATCACCGGGCATCCGGCTGCGATCGCTTCGACCGGTACGATGCCGAAGTCTTCGACGCCGGGGAACAGTAGCGCTCTGGCGCAGCGGTAGTACTCAACGAGCGTCTCGTCGCTGGCAAAGCCGGCGAACTCGACCTCGGCGCCCAGCTCCGTCGCGAGCATCTTCAATCGTTCCATCTCCGGGCCGGAGCCGACAATTTTGAGCGGACGTCCTAACCTGGCGCACGCCAGGATAGCGTGGTCCACACGCTTGTATGGAACCAGGGCGGAGACGACCAGAAACCAGTCCTCCGGCTCCCGGCGAGCATCCGAAAAGCGGCTCAGATCGACCGGAGGAGGGAGCACTGCCGCCTCCCGGCCGTAACATGCCCGGACGCGCTCGGCGACGTAATGAGAGTTCGCAATGAAAAGATCAACGCGCCGGACGGTCGCACGGTCGTACCACTGGATGCAGCGCAGGATGGGCCGGAAGAAGAGCTGCGATTTCAGCCACCCCACCCGCTCTGGGCCGAAGTACTCATCGAAGAGATCCCAGGCATAGCGCATCGGCGTGTGGATATAGCAGAGATGCAGCCGGCAATGCCTCCGGCCCCGCTTGACCATCGACTTTGCAACTGCATGCGAGGTGGAGATGACCGTCCCTGCGTGGCGGACCTTGTTCGTCTCTGCGAAGAGAGGGAAGAGCGGGAGGTAATGACGATATTTCTTGCTGGAGAAGGGCAGCCTTTGCAGAAGACTCGTATGGATCGGACGGCAGGTGATCGTGGAACTGACGGAGCCGGCGTTATGGATGAGCGTCCAAAGCGGCGCTTCGGGAAAGCGTCTGCACAAGAGTTCCAGGACTTTCTCGCCCCCGCGCATTCCTGTCAGCCAGTCATGGGCCAATGCAACCGGATGGGGAACAGGCGTGGAATTCTCCTTGCCCATGATTGTTCCAGGTCTCCTATAGGTGCAATGAAAGCGTTCGCAGGGTCCCAGCCGTTCGCTGTGGTCTCAACTCTTCGGCCGAAAGACGGGACGGCCGAGCCGGAGATTTCTCGGGTGTGCCTTACGATAGTTGCATTTCGAACGCTCTTCAATCACACAAAAGTTTCAGTGAATGCGTGACTGTGACAAAAGAAAACGATAAGGAAATGATAACAGTGGCAAATTGAGGCCTGGCGCTCGGCCGGGGAGGCGCGCTCACAGCCTGGGCATTTTCCGCAGACGGCTCCGCGGCGCCCGATGCGGGGGCAGGAAGCGGCGTCGACTTCGATGTGTGGGATGCCGCGGCCTGCCCGACTCTCCGGCCTCAGGCCTTGACGGGCCAGTTCGTCTGGCCGCCGTGTAGATAGGCCAGGTTGCCAATCTGTCCTGCCCTGGCCGCCGCAACGCCGGTTTCTACGGGTGCATTCGGCTCCTTCCGGGTCTTCACGCACTCGAAGAAGTTCTGCATGTGGGTGATGGTTCCATCACGGAAGCTCCGCTCCGTCAGAACCGGGTTCTCCTTGCTGGAGACGCCTTCCCGATAGAGCGAGAAAGCGCTGCGATCGATCTTGAGGGTGGCCTCCGTTCCCCGGAATTCCAGTCCGCCGTCGTCGATCGACGAACTCATCATTCCTTCATACACGACGTCAAAGCCCGGGTACCGGAATGCGGCCTGGATCGTGTCCGGGCACTGCCACTGTTCGAAGATGTAGTTGTCGCCGAGCATCTGCGCGCGCTGCGGCTCGGGAGACTTCAATGCCCAATGCACGACGTCGATCCAATGTGCGAAGAGATCGGTCATGGCGCCGCCGCCAAAGTCCCAGAACCAGCGCCAATGGGCGAACTTTTCCGGGGTAAAGGGCTGGTCGGGAGCCGACCCGAGCCAGCGTTTCCAGTCCAGTTGCTGCATGTCGACCGGTTTCGGGGCCCAGTCGCGAGAGTAGTTCTGCCACCAGTAGGTGCGCACCTGGGTGATCCTGCCCAGGGCGCCGCCCTGGATCAGGTCGACCGCATCGCGGAAGTGCATCCAACTCCGCTGCTGCATTCCGCACTGCAGGATCTGCTTGCCGGAGCGCACTGCATGCGTCAGCGTGCTTCCTTGTTCTAGGCTATGGGTGACCGGCTTTTCCAGGTAAACGTCTTTGCCTGCACTCAGGGCGTCGACCGCCATGGGGACGTGCCAGTGGTCCGGAGCCGCGATCAAGACCGCATCCACGTCCTTCTCCAGCACTTCGTGATAGTCGACGTGAGTGGTGGCCAGGCCATTCGATCGCTCCTTGACTGCGTCCCTTCGCGGACCGTACACGTCGCTCACGGCCACGATCTGGTATGGGCCGGACTTGTCCGCTGCGCTGAGAAGACTTTTCATGCGTCCTCCCGCTCCGATGACTCCCACTCGGAGAGTGTCATTGGCGCCAAGAACCCTGGTCGAGGCAAGCGCGGTGGCTCCGGCTGCCATAAGAAAGCTGCGGCGGTTCGGTTTATAAGACATATCGCTCCGAGAAAATCTACCAGCGAGATGCTAATTAAGCAGCGGGCTGCGCGCAACTGCTGATCGATGGATTGCTAGCGAGGGACTGCTGATCGATCGGTTAGCGGCCGGCTGGGAGAAAGGAGAGCGGGAGACACAGTAAACTGGATGTGTGTCGATCGAGCGAGTCAAGAAGACGAGCAGGGGTTCGGCCCCCCTGGCCGCCTTCGCGGTACACGGAGGCGAGGACGACCCGCTGACGGTCCGCCATTATCCGGAGAATGTACACGCCTATCGCTCCGCCTTCGAGCGCGATCGCGGGCGGATTATCCACGCCCGCGCCTTCCGCCGAATGGCGGGCAAGACGCAGGTCTTCACCGATCGCTACTCGGACCACTTCCGCAGCCGGCTGACCCACACCCTTGAGGTCGCCCAGATCGCCCGCACCGTCACCGGGGCCCTGGGGCTCAATCAAGAGCTTGCCGAGGCGCTTGCCCTGGTGCATGACATCGGGCACCCTCCCTTCGGCCACGCCGGCGAGCGGACTCTGGATCGAGCGATGCGAGAACACGGGCTGAGCTTCGATCACAACCTGCACGCCTTGCGCATTGTGGAGCATTTTGAACAGCGCTACGCCGCGCATCCCGGGCTCAATTTAACCCTCGGGGTACGCGAGGGCATCGTCAAGCACTCCAGGGATTATCTTGCGGAGGAGCATCCGGATTTGCAGGATTACCTGCTCGACCAGCGCCCTCCCCTGGAGGCGCAGTTGATCGACCTTGCCGACGAAATCTCCTATCTCACTGCCGATTTTGACGACGGGATTGAGGCCGGCGTTCTCGAACTTGCTGATGTGCGTGTCCACGTCTCCCTCTTCGAGCGCTCCTATCTGCGTATGCTGGAGGAGCATCCCAGGGCTGCCGGCCGCTTGCTGCTTGCCGGGGCCCTCACGCGGATGCTCAATACATTGACCGGAGACCTCATCCGCGAGACTGCCCGGCGGGTGCAGGAGGCGGAAGTTTCAACGCTCGAAGAGGTCCGCCGGCATCCCGAACGTCTGGCCGCGCTCTCGCCGCAAATCGAGGCGGAGCGCGCGCAGGCCAAGAGCTATCTGCACGCACACTTGTATGTCTCCGAGCGGATTCAAGCCAATCACCAGCTGGCGGAAGACGCGGTTGGAGGGATGTTCCGTCACTGGGTCAGGAACCCGGACCAGCTGCCGCAGGGGTACGTCTCCGCGGCTGCGGAGGATGGTTTGCCGAGGGTGGTCGCCGACTATGTCGCGGGCATGACGGACAACTTCCTCGTAGAGCACTGGCGCAGGCTCAAGCCCCTGGCTACCGAGTAATCCTCTGCACGCAAGCTGACCGCAAGGCAAACGCCGCTTCGCCGGATTCTGGAACGCAGTGCCAAACATATAATGGATAGGGAACAGGTGCTCATGGCCACGAAAATCCTGCAATCGGATCGTCCGTCCGGCGATCCGTCGGCTTCACAGCGCGAACAGGTCTTTGATTCCTACCGCCGTTGGGGTTATCTGCAAGCCAGGCTGGACCCTCTGGAGCAATACCTGCTGCCCGAAGATCTCCCCGAACTTAAGGAGACGAACGAGTTCACCGAAGAGGCTCGGGGCTACTACTGCTCGACGATCGGCGCGGAGTTCATGCATATCCCTGAGATGCGCAAGAGGCAGTGGATCCAGGAGCGCATGGAGCAGGCGCCTGCGCCGGTGGACCAGCAGGAGATCCTGGAGCGCCTCCTCGAGGCCGACGTCTTCGAACAGGTGATCCAGTCCCGCTATCTCGGGACCAAGCGCTTCTCGCTCGAAGGGGTCACCGTTCTCATCCCTTTTCTGGATGAGATGTTGAATCGCGGGGCCGAGCATGGAACCGTGCAATCGATGATGGGCATGAGTCATCGAGGCCGCCTGAACGTGATGGTCAACACCATCGGCCGCTCGCCTGTCGACGTATTCTCCAAATTTGAAGATGTGAATCCGCGCAGCATTCTCGGCGGCGGAGAC
>DASYYO010000311.1:0-4354 GCA_035933805.1 Acidobacteriaceae bacterium
CTTGGGAACCGTCGAATTCGAGACAGCCGAGACCATCTTCGCTCCCGCCCGGATAATGCCGCTCCACTCCGCGTCCCGGCCGACCATGAAGCCGTTCACGTCATGTAAAAAGATCAAGGGAATCAGGTTCTGGTTGCAGTCCATGATGAAGCGGGCCGCCTTCTCCGCGCTCTCGGCGTAGATCACCCCTCCGAATTCAATGCGCTTTTCTCCCGCATGGCCGGTCTGGGACTGGTGTGTCTTCTGATTGGCCACGATTCCGACGGCGTAACCGCCGATCCGGCCATACCCGCAGAGGACTGTCTTTCCATACTCCCGCTTGTATTCATCGAACTCGGAGCGGTCCAGCAGCCGGGCGATCACCTCGTGCATGTCATAGCTGTTCGCCGGCGACTTCGCCGGATCGGGATCAAGGAGGGCATAGAGATCCTCGGCCGGGTATCTTGGCGCATCCTTCATAACGTCATAGCTGACCCGGTCAAAGCGCGCCCGCTCGGGGTGGCCCATCTTGTCCACCAGGGAGCGCAGGCGGGCCAGGCAAGCCGGATCATCCGGCTCCTTGAAGTCCACGGTCCCGGAGATCTCAGAGTGCATCGCTGCGCCGCCCAGCTCTTCGGCGGAGTACTTCTGCCCTATGGCCGCCTGTACCAGTGCCGGTCCAGCCAAAAAGAGCCCGCTGCCTTCCGTCATCAGGACGTGGTCGGTCATCACCGGCAGATACGCGCCGCCGGCCACGCACATTCCGAGGATGGCCGTCATCTGCGGAATGCCGGCGGCGCTCATGACGGCGTTGTTGCGGAAGATGCGGCCAAAATCGTCCTGGTCGGGAAAGACATCCTCCTGGAGCGGAAGAAACACTCCCGCCGAATCCACCAGATAGAGAACCGGGATGCGGTTATCCATGGCGATCGTCTGGGCCCGGATCACCTTCTTGGCCGTCATGGGGAAGAAAGCGCCTGCCTTCACCGTTGCGTCGTTCGCAATCACCATCACCATGCGTCCGGCAACGTATCCCAGCCCAGTAACCACCCCGGCCCCGGGCGCACCGCCCCACTCCTCATACATCTCAAACGCAGCAAAGAGGCCGAGCTCGAAAAACTCCTGGCCGGGGTCGAGCAACAGCTCCAGGCGCTCACGAACGGTCAGACGGTTTTTGCCGTGCTGGGCTTCGATAGCCTTCGCGCCGCCACCCTGCCGGATTGCTGCCTCCTGCCGCCGCAGCGCATCCAGCAAGGAGAGCATGCCCTCCGTGTTGGCCCGGAGCCTCGTGCTCGCCGGATTCAAGCGGGAAGGCAGAGTCCGGCTCAGATCTCCTGCCGGCTCGTCCGCCTGAGAGGAAGCTGCGTTCTGGTCGGGAATGCGCATGCGAGACTCGCCAGCATAGCATCTGCCGGTCCTTTCGTTTGACAAAGCAGAAAGACTCAAAAAATCTTCTTTCAACATCCCCCAAAGGTGGGATACTGCCGACAGGCTATCTTTTGGCCAGAAAGAATGGCCGAAAGATAGTCACGATAGAAGGAAAAGATCGGATGGTAACCGCACGATGGTTGTAAATCCATTCCGCCGGATCCACCAGGCCCGTATAGGCAAATGGCCCTTGGCCCAGGCGACCGTCGATTCCTGCTCCTGGATCGAAGAGCGCGACAACCTGGGCATCGTTTCGGGCCACTACCATGTTTCGTTCATGTACAAGTGCGAAGGCTCGGTTGAGCCACATCGCGGTTGCTTTTCCTGCCCTGGCTGCCGCGAAGTCGCTCCTTATAGCGTCGGCGAGTCTCTGACCATCCAATACAATCCCAAAAAACCTGGGCGATACACCTTTTGCGGCGCTGACTCCAATTACGAAAAGCTTGAAGCAATTCTTGTGATGGCTCTTTTTGGGCTGGTCGCCGGATACGTGCTCTTCACTTTCTGATCTCCCGCATTGTTCGAACCCTTCCCGCCCGCCTTGTTTTAGGCTCCTTTCCTGGGATCGGCCACCCGGTCCGGCGAAACCGGAACGGAATCGCCAGCCATTTTTTGCCCGTCCACGTCACCCTTTTCCCCTCTGGAACGTCCTCTCAGGAAGCGATGCATCGAGGCTTCCGCAATTGGAATCGCCGCCAGTCCGTGCGGAGTCAACCTCGCCGATGTATCGTGATTCGCAGAGAAGGTTTCTTGGCATGGCCGCTGGAATTGGGCCGGGCGTATGCAGGCCACGATCATCCAAAGCACGGAGCGGGCCGCTCTGCGGGCTTGCCGTCTGTATCCTTGCACTGAGCTGCCTTCCATCCTCAGGCGCACAGGTTTCATCGGCCTCCGCGGTCTCTTCCGATGACATAACCGTCGCGGATGGACTGCAGCTTCCCTCCTACGGCCACGTCTGGGTGCTCGACTCCTGGAAGGGCGTGCAGGAACTGGTCCAGCTCCACCGTCCCGATGAAGCTGCAACCGGCAGCGGATTCTCACTCGAAGGACGGCACGTCATCGAAGTGAAGGGCGAAGCGGCATCCATTCGTCTGCACCGGGACAATCCGCAGATCTTTTTGCGCGGGGTGACCGGCAGCGACGCCGAGACACGCTCCGATTTCGTGCTGGTTCCAGTGACGGTGCACGGCCGCAACCGGGAAGCCGCCAAAGACGCATGGAGCGCGATCAACTCGAAGCACAAAGGCAAAGATCTCTCCGCCGCAAATATCATCGAGCTAAGTCAGGAAAGGATCGGCGAGACCGACTGGTACCGGCTCTGGGCGGCCCAGCCGCTCGGCGCCGGGGAATACGTGATGGTGCCGCGGCCCAACACCCCGGGCGCTGCCCTGGACGAGATCTACGACTTCGCCGTCGATCCTGAGGCGCAGGAGAATCTCCGGGCCGTTCGCTCGGATATGGCCGGCGGCCGCTGATCCAGTACCGTCCGCTCGATCAGATCCATCCGAAGACCGCGGGAGATCGCTCCTCGCTCATCCCGCGGCGGAGCCATCAAGACCCAATGCCTCGGCATTCCGCTGCATGGCTTGAATGCAGAAGGCGATGTGGGCATCCAGATCGACGCCGAGTTCTTCCGCACCCTGAACGATATCTTTTCGGTGAACGGTGCGTGCGAATGCTTTGTCCTTCATCTTTCTGCGCACACTTGAGACCTCGACTTCGCGAATCGATTTGCCCGGCTTGACCAGCGAAACGGCGGTCAAAAAGCCCGCCAGTTCATCGCAGGCGAAGAGAGTCCTCGCCAGGTGCGAGACTCTGGGAACCCCGGAATACTCGGCGTGCCCCAGGATCGCTTCCCGAATCTCCTCCGGCCATCCCTGCTCGGTCAGGATGCGGTTGCCGGTGAAGGGATGCTGCTCGGCGGAAGGATACTTCTCGTAGTCGAAATCGTGCAGCAATCCAGTGATGGCATAGGTTTCGACGAACTCCTCAGCTTCCCTTCCCGACAGTGCTCGCCGCGCTGCCTCCGCCTCTCCGTAGGCCCGCATGCAGGTCTCAACCCCGAGCGCGTGCTTCAGCAGGCTTATCGATTGGGTGTACTCGTGGAGCAACTCCCAGGCTTGTTGCCGTGTATGTTTCTTTTCGTTCATCCTGTTCCTTTTGTTGTAGTAATTGGGTGGGTTCGAGTTTTTTTGGGTTTCTTCGGGCCTTCAACCGGTTTTTTTCGGGTTGGCCATATTTTTTCACTTGACAATAGAGATACCCTGGATCACTGTAGTCATGAATCAAGGCGAGTACCGCCGCGGTTCCGCACTGACAGCGATTCTTGTGCTAAGGGCGGAGATGCGATGGTTCCCGCCGGGGGCTGCCCGCTCTGGCGCTCCGTTTCATACAATATGGCAACTACCTTAGCTACTATCCCGGCGCGTGAGGTGCTGCGGTGCGAACACTGCACCTTGGTTCAGTTTCGCACCTCGAACTCACTGTGCAGACGCTGCCACAAACCCCTGGAAGTCGACGAACCGGAGCCGCAGGCTCCACAGCTCGTCGGAGTTCAAGAGGAGGCGGTGGACGACGGCAACGGAATCCATGTGGCTCGTGCTGTGCGCGAGATTCGCCGGGCTCGCAACCTGAGCCAGCGCCAGCTCGCAGGCCGCATGCAGGTGCCGCGGACGTACATCTCGAAGATCGAAAACGGCAAAGCCATGCCGACCCTGTCTTCCCTGGAGCGCCTTTCCTCAGCCCTCGAAATCGATATCTGCGACCTGCTGCGCGACGCACGCAGCCGCCGGCACGAGGAGGCGAACGCAGTCTTAGGCGATCCTTTCCTGGCTGAGATTGCGCCCTACATCGCACAGCTGGACTCGCTGCAGCGTTCGATGTTTCTCAATCAGGTGCGCGACATGGCACTGGGGCGCCGCCGATCCGCCTGAAAGCGAAGGCGTCG
>DASYYO010000098.1:0-3042 GCA_035933805.1 Acidobacteriaceae bacterium
CAAAGAGCGCTACCTGGTACTTGAGCCATATCTTGCCGAAGACGGGCAAGCTTACGCGGATTCCGTCTACCGTGTCGCGGCCCTTTTCGGTAATGGAAAAGCGCCAGAGGCCGACGGCTACGACGATGACCGTGAGCAGAATCCAGAGAATATTGTGCTGCGTCCATTTCCCAAAAGTTAGAAGCCCGATGGTGAGACTCGGTAGCTTCGAGCCCATCTGGTCATAGAGCTGGGCGAACTGGGGAATGACGACTGTAAACATGAAGACGAGCAGGCAGCTCACGATGGTGAGCAGCAGGCCGGGATAGATGAGCGAGGCGGTCAGCTTTTTGCGGAAGGTTAAGGAGACGCGCTGGAAGCTGATGTAGCGATCGAGGACCTCCTGCAGGTTTCCAGAGCGCTCGCCGGCCAGCAGGGTGGTGGTGTACATCACCGGGATGCCGGTCTGGGCTTCAAATGCGGAGGAGATCGCTTCGCCGGTCTTGACGCGATTGGCGATGTCGTCGAGCTGGCTGCGGAAATGGGCGCTTTTCTGGATCTTGCCGAGCATCTGCAGGGAGCCCAGGATGGGCAGCCCGGCGCGAATAAGGGTAAGAAACTGCTGGTTGAAGATGAGGAATGGCTCGAGCTTGACCTTGCGGCGGGAGGTGCCCACCAGACCGGAGCGCGCCTTTACGGAGAAGACATGATAGCCCGCGTGCAAGAAGCGCGCACGAAGTTCGTCTGCGCTGGACGCAGTCTGCACCTGCTCCTGTACGCGGCCGCGTTCATCGGCCAGCTTGATGACAAACTCTGCCATAGATAAGGGCGCCGCCCGCTTTCCTGTTCAAGGGTAACAGTTTCGCTCATATCATAGACGTATTCTCAGTGGGAATCGCTCGCGAGTTGTGCGAGGGACTTTACGGCTGGCTTGGCGACAAGAGTACTTAAGTTCGTTTCACAGGTAACCCAAGTCTTTTGCGAGGGGTATGCTGGACTGAGTCTGGCATCTCCCCATGGACGAAACGGCAAAATGGATGGAATCCGGCGGCGAAGGCGTTCCTCCGGCCAGAGAGGGCGAACCCGGCAACTGGCTGGGTCTCAGCCCGCGAACGGCTGCCCTTGCGGTGATGATCCTGTTGGCTCTGGTGGCCGTAACCGCCTACTTCACTGGATTTCCGGGCCATCTGCGACCCGCCGTGGCGACTGCACCCTATCCCCATGAGCTAGCCAGGGTGAGCTTTGCCGTTGCCGGCGACGTAATTCCGCATGAGCCGGTACGGGCGTCGGCTGAGGCGGCCGGCGGCGGCGAGCAGGGATGGAGTTCGCTGCTGGACGATGTGGATGATGTCTTCAAGGGAGCCGACTTCGGGTTTGTGAACCTGGAGACGCCGGTGGCCCCGGCGCACTCCAAGGGCTCGAAGCCGTTCATGTTCGATGCACCGCCGGCACTGCCCGAGGCGCTGAAAGCGGACGGTATCAAGATCGTATCGTTCGCCAATAACCACGTGATGGACCAGGGCTGGGCCGGCTTTGCAGAGACGCGGGATCACCTGAAGGAGATCGGGCTTCAGTTCGTGGGCTCGGGGGATACGGCCGCGCAGACGTGGCAACCTTTGATCCTGGAGGCGAACGGAATCAAGGTCGGCTGGCTGGGCATGACCCGGTGGCTGAATGGCAATAAGAATCCGGACAAGGATGACCAGCCGCAGGTGAACTTCTTTCCTTACCCGGGCGAGGCGGGAGGTGCTCCGGGAGCCGATGAGACCAGGGTGCTTGACGCAGTGAAGGCCGCGAAGGCCCAGTGCGACATGCTGGTGATTTCCGTGCATTGGGGGACGGAGTACGCTCCTGCTCCGCGGCCGGAAGACGTGGATCTGGCGCACAAGATGCTTGACGCTGGGGCATCCGTGATTGTGGGCCACCATCCGCACGTGCTGCAGTCGATCGAGACGTACACCACGGCGGACGGACGGGTGGCGGTCATCTTCTATTCGCTGGGGAATTTTCTCTCCAACCAATCGCGGAACTATGTGGATGGGCTGATGCCCGATAAAGACGGCGATCCGCGCGACTCGATGATCGGGCTGTTTTCAGCGGTGAAGAACGACTACGGTCCGGCTGGCGTAAAGGTGGAGTTGGGGCATGTAGGCATGCTGCCGGTTTGGGGCGAGAACAACCGGAATGCGATCGCGGCAGGGAAAGCGAAGACGCCGAATATTCATCCGGTGCTGATCGATCGCAAGTTGCCAAAGCTGCAGGGGAAGCTGGATGACCTGAACAAGGCCACGCAGAACGGCGCACAGATGACGGCGGAACAGAAACAGGAATTCATTGATTTGAACAAACAGGTGAAGCTGCTGATGGACCGGCGGCAACAGATCCTGGCGCGGACGGGCGACGAATTCGTTACCGATCCACCCAAAGTGGACACGCAGGCGGCGGCTACGCCAAAAACGGCGGCACAGTGATGGAGATCTCGAAACATCGCGCGGCCGGACACATCAATGTGACCAGCTTTGAGGCGCAGCCCTACGATGACGCAGGCGCGTTTTCGATTTCAGAGGTCCACGTGACTGAGGAGTTCGCCGGCGAACTGGTCGGAGTGGGATCGGTGCGCTTCATCATGGTGAATGAGCCGGAGGGCGCCGCGCACTTTACGGGGATGGAGCGGTTCCTGGGCAAGGTTGGCGAGCGGTCGGGCTCGTTCATTTTGCAGAATTCGGGAAGCTTGCAGAATGGCATGCTGAATTCGCAGTGGCGCATCATTCCCGGCTCGGGAGCAGAGGGGCTGGAGGGAATTCGCGGCGAGGGCGGATGCGATCCAAGTGGCTACACGCTGGATTATTGGTTTGAGTAGTCGTCTTCCCTGATCTCGCTCAGCTCACCTTCCCGATTCGATTCCTGCTGTGCGAGGCGACGCGACCAAGCCAACTCAGGACGCGATGTTCCCATGCCGCGGCGCTCGAGCTCGGCCGAGGACCCGGTGTAGCGGAAGTATTCGCGTTGTGCGGCCGCGATCTTCAGGCCGGTCCCTTCTGCAAATCTCATTTGTCTGCTCCT
>DASYYO010000139.1:0-26897 GCA_035933805.1 Acidobacteriaceae bacterium
ACACGTGGCCCAAAGATGCCTACAAATACATGGGCGGCGTGGATGTGTGGGGCGAGATCACCATCGACGAGAAGCGCGGCATCGCCTATTTCCCCGTAGCGTCCGCGAAGTACGAACTTTATGGCGGAGACCGGCCCGGCGACAATCTCTACGCCGATTGCATCCTGGCTTTGGACGCCCGCACCGGGAAGCAGCTCTGGCATTTCCAGACCATTCATCACGATGTGTGGGATTACGACCCGGATGCGGCCCCCCAGCTCGTGACCGTGAAGCATGATGGCAGGATGGTGGACGCGGTGGCGCTCGCCTCGAAGAACAGCTTTCTGTATGTCTTCGACCGCGTCACGGGGAAGCCGCTATGGCCGATCGTGGAGCGCCCCGTTCCGGCGAGCGACGTACCGGGTGAAGTCACTTCGAAGACGCAGCCTTTCCCAACAGTCGTGCCCCCCTTTGGACGCCAGGGCATGACCGTGAAGGACATGTACACAGGGTTCATGAAGCCGGACGAGATCGCCTGGTGGAAAGACCGCCTGTCGAAGGCGAGAACCGGTTTTTATACACCGCCTTCGGTTGGAATCGATACGATCAACCTTCCGAGCGTGAATGGCGGCGCCTTATTCTTTGGCACCGGTGCGGATCCGACGAACGGCACCGTTTACGTTCTGTCGAAAGATATGCCGTCGATCGTCAAGCTCGTGCCGGCCGGGGAGTCCACCACCCCAAACGCGGGCGACTTAATTCCGGCCCGCTCGCGCAATCCTGCAGTGCGGCGAGCCAGACCAGGCTTTCCGACACAGGAGGAAATGGGACGCGCCGTGTATGAACAGAACTGCCAGATGTGCCACGGCCCGGAACTGAAGGGAGATCGTGGGCCTGAAATCGACACGGCGGTGAGCCGTCTGGGCGTGGAAGCGACCCGCAACACAATCACCAACGGCAGATCGGCTATGCCCTCGTTTGCCTCGCTGCCGGACCAATCCATGAATCAATTGATGGCGTTTCTCAAGCAGCCCGACCTGGCGCCCCCGGGTTCGGCGCCTTCGGCTGCGACGCAGGCCCTGGTCAAGTCATTTTCTGAGCCGCCTTACCCTGAGGATGTCGAGGGGCCTCCATCCCGTTACAAGACCGGCTATGGAAACGAACCGTATGTGATCACCCCGCCCTGGAGCACCATCACCGCCTACGACCTGAATACCGGCAAAATCAAATGGAAGACGCCTTACGGCGATATTCCGCAGGCAGGCCCGAGCGACACGATGCGAGGAAATGCCTATCCGAAGAGCGGGATGGTGATCACCGCCGGAGGACTGATCCTCTTTGCCGGCAATGACTCGAAGCTCTACGCGCTGAACAGCGCCACCGGCAAACTGATCTTCAGCAAAGATTTGCCGAACGGCTCGCAGGGCGTGCCCGCGGTGTATGAGGTCAACGGACGGGAATACATTCTGCTCGCCGTGAGCGGCGGGGGCACGCAGTACCCGGAGGGAGCCTACATCCCGCCCGGCGGCGTCTCGACTCCCGAGACCTCCAAGGGGTATATGGCGTTTGCGCTGCCAGCGACGGAGAGCAAACGCTAAGCCTCGAATAGAATCCCGCTGAAGTCGGGCGGATTAGGAGAGTAGCCCAAACCGGATCTAACTCGCAGGCACATAGAAGCTCAGCGCGGCGTCCCCTTGCTCAAGAACGCGGATGCGCTGGAGCCCACCGTAGCTCTCCGCCAGACTGGTTCTCCGCTGGTGCTCCGCGATGACCATCGCACCCGGGGCGAGCAAGCCGGCCGCGGGTCGTCCGAGCCCCGTCAGGGTGCTCAAATACGCCTCGGCATCCTCATAGGGAGGGTCGAGAAACACCAGGTCCCAGAACGGCGCGGCGGCCTGGCGAAGCGCCGCCGCAACACCCCGCGCTTCCACGTGGAACCCCGACCGGATCTGGAGCGCCGCGAGATTGGCCCGAATCGCCGCAACTGCAGCCGGCGCCTTCTCGGCAAAGAACGCGTGCTTCGCCCCCCGGCTGAGGGCCTCAATGCCCACCGCCCCCGACCCGGCGTAAAGATCGGCGAAGACCGCTCCTTCCATGCGCGGAGCCAGCACGTTGAAGAGGGTCTCGCGCAGCCGGTCGCTGGTTGGCCGGCTGATAAGTCCACGAGGCGCCTGGAGCAGCCTGGAGCGGTATGTACCGGCGATCACGCGCATGCGATTTCGATGGTAGCCGAAGCGGAGGAAGGGCGCGCCGCAGCGCTCAACCTCTACAATGATTGCAGGAGCCGGCGGGCTCATCGGCCGGGTGTTCTCCGGAGCGGTCCGGCCGGTCGAAGACAAACTTCGACCAAAATTTTCACGAGCGGCAAGGACGGTAGGAATGCGTGGATGGTCATTTCCCCTGGGACGATGGACAGGTGTCGAGCTGCGCATTCATACCTTCTTTCTCCTGCTGCTCGGCGTGTGCCTGGCCTATACCGAAAGCACTCACCTCTCCATTGCCCGTGGCATCGGACTCTGGCTCGTCCTCGTCATTGCGGTCGCGGTGCGCGAGCTGGCGCGGGTGATTGTGGCCGCCTACTCCGGGCTGCGGCTGAGAAATATTCTCCTGCTGCCGATCGGCGGGCTCATGTCCTACGCCAACGCCGAGAGCGCGGAGCGTGCGGCGGATAGCAAAGTGCAGTGGAGGATGGCGCTCACCGGACCGGCAGCCAACCTGAGCTTTGCTCTGGTCGTCGCCCTCCTGGTCGCCGGCATGGCGCCCGCCGTCAACCTGCTGGAGCGGCCCTGGATCACACCCGCCCATCTGATCCGCAGCATCGTCTGGATGAATATCTTTCTCGGGATTCTGAATGTCCTGCCCGCCTATCCGCTGGACGGCGGCAGGGTGGTGCGCGGAGGGTTCACCAAGGCCCGGGGAAATGCCCAGGGCACCCGCGTCTCTGCCGGCCTGGGACAGATTCTGGCCATGGTCTCAATCGTCGCCGGAGTCGTAACCATGAATATGTGGCTGCTGATGGCCGGCTTCTTCATCTTGATCGGCGCTCAACTGGAAGATCAAGGCGTGCTCTTTCAGAACGTCGTCGATACCGTCCACATGGCCGATGTCATGCTGACGGAGTTCTCCATGCTCGCTCCCTCCGATACGCTGGAAGACGCTCTCTACAAAGCCATCCATACTCTGCAGGACGACTTCCCCGTGGTGCGCGGCAACAGCCTGGTCGGCATCATCTCCCGGCAGAGCATTCTGGATGCGCTGCGCAGCGAGGGCAACGGCTACGTGCAGGCTGTCATGTCGAGGAGCTTCCATGTGGCCCAGCCGGAGGACTCGCTGGGAACGACTATCAGCCGCTTCGGCGGCCGCGGGCTCTCCATGGTCCCGGTCACCCAGGGGGACCGCATCGTAGGCATTGTCACGCTGCAGAACCTGATGCACTCGATGGGCCTCCTCTCCGAGAGCCGCAGGCTGCGTCAGCAGAGCCAGGAATAAGCCTTGTCCGAGCAGGATGACTTGCCGTTGCCCGGAGCCGGGGAGCCGGACCGCGGCCCGCTCGAGCCCGGCCTCTACCTGGTGGCCACGCCCATCGGCAACCTGGAGGACATCACTCTGCGCGCCCTGCGCGTTCTCCACTCCGCCGACCGCATCGCCTGCGAAGATACCCGCCTGACGCAAAAGCTGCTCAATCGCTTCGGCATCACCACCCCCACCATCAGCTGCCATGAGCACAATGAGCGGGCGCGGACCGAGGAGCTGCTGGCGCTGCTTCAGCAAGGCGGCCGTGTCGCAGTCGTCAGCGACGCCGGCACGCCGGGCATCTCCGATCCGGGAATGCATCTCGCCCGGGCCGCGGTCGATGCGGGAATTCGTGTGATCCCGGTGCCCGGGGCCAACGCCGCGCTCGCCGCTCTGGTCGCCTCCGGTCTGGAGACGGGCCGGTTCCTGTTCGCCGGCTTCCTCTCCTCCAAGGCCGGAGCGCGCCGAGCGGAGCTGGCGGAGATCTCCTCCCGCCTGCGCGAAGGAGAGACTCTGACTCTGGTCCTCTATGAGGCTCCGCACCGCATCCTGGAGACCCTGGAAGATGTCGAACGAACCTGGGGCCCGGAGACGCAGGTCGTCGTCGCCCGCGAACTCACCAAGCTTCACGAGGAGTTTCTGCGAGGTTCTGTCCAAAAAGTGCGAGCCGGTCTTGCCTCCCGGGAGCGCGTGCGGGGAGAGATCGTCCTGCTGGTCCAGGCCGAGCGCACAGTATCCAACCGGGAGACAGCGTCCCCCCTCGCGGATCGGGTCGGAGAACTGATGCGGAATGAGGGACTCGATCAGAAGGATGCGCTCAAGCGCGCGGCGCGCGAACGCGGCCTCTCGAAGAGCGAGGCCTACCGCGAACTGCAGCAGGCAAAGGCCTTAGGGAGCAAAGGAGCCAGACCTCAGTCCTAGGAAGGCGCACGGCTACTTCGCGCCGGTCTCTGGCGGCAGCTCCCATGCCGGTTTCGGGCGCTCTGCGACCGGCAGATCACGCCCCTTGACCCGGTCATAGAGGTAAACGTCGCTCGTGGTTCCCAGCGATTCGTTATACAGGCTTGGTTCCCCAATGGTTTCACGTACTTCCTCCGAGAAACGATGGACCGCCTTCAAGGAGTCGGCCGTCGCGGGAATCTCCAGGCCAGTGACCTTCCAGAACTTTTGGTAACCGCGATCCAGCAGGGTTCCGACCTCTCCGGACACCAAAAAACCGGGATGATGGACCCATAAAGCTGCGTGTTGCGGTACATTCTTCTCAGAGTGGTTTGTTTTGGGCCGGCGGGCCAGAATCGCTCCGGCGCCGTACTTTTTTACAAGAATGGCGTCCGTCCCGGCCGGTTTTGCGACTCCAGCGAGTTCTTGAACATCAAACTGGAGACGGCGCAGAGAAGTGACGATCTGCTCAAAGCTTATGGATTGGACTTTCGTTCGCATTTTCCGATGTTGCCTGTGATCCGGTGATCCGGTGAGCCTGTCGGCGGGAACGCTACACTGAAGGCAACGCCCTCGCCCTCTTCCAATGTCGCACATTGGCGGTAATCGCGGCAACGCGAAGGCCAGTGGAGAGCGAGTCTCACATTCTTCGGAGAACGCGCGAAAGATCATGGCAAACGCCACTACGTCAGCATCGCATTTATCAGCAAAATCCTCGGCCGCTCTGGAACCTCGCCCGCTCGGCGCCAGCCTCCTCGAACGGATTGGGAACACTCCCCTGATCCGCCTGGAGCGGGTCGCCGCCCACCTGCCGGGCATCCAACTGCTTGGCAAGGCCGAGTGGGTCAATCCCGGGGGATCGGTGAAGGACCGGGCTGCTTCTGCCATTGTGGCCGCCGCGGAGGCCACGGGCCTGCTGGCCGGGCGCCATCTGCTGGATGCAACCAGCGGAAACACCGGGATCGCCTACGCGATGCTCGGCGCCGCCCAGGGCTTCCCCGTCACCCTCTGTATGCCCTCAAACGTCTCCCTGGAGCGGAAGCGGATTCTCTCCGCCTACGGGGCGAATATCGTCTGGACCGATCCGGCCGACGGCTCTGACGGAGCGATCCGGCAGGCGCGCGAGCTGGCCAGGGACAAGAGCCGCTACTTCTATGCCGATCAATACTCGAATGAGGCCAACTGGAAGGCCCACTATCACGGAACGGCGAATGAGATCTGGCGGCAGACCGAGGGGCAGATCACCCATTTTGTCGCCGGCCTGGGCACCAGCGGAACCTTTATCGGCGTCACTCGCCGGCTGAAAGAGCTCAATCCGCACATTCAATGCATCTCCATGCAGCCGGATTCTCCCTTCAACGGCCTCGAAGGGCTCAAGCATATGCCCACGGCCATTGTTCCGCCGATCTATGACGCAGGGCTGGCAGACCGCAATCTCGAACAGTCCACCGAGGGCGCCTATGACATGGCCAAAAGGTTGGGCCGCACCGAGGGCCTGCTCGTCGGGATCTCCTCTGCTGCTGCGGTCGCGGCGAGCTTGAAGATTGCGGAAGAAGAAGCAGCCCGGGGAAACTCCGCGGTTATCGTCACCATACTTTGTGACTCGGCAGACAAGTATCTGAGCGAACGGTTCTGGGAGGAATGATGCTGAAGATCAGCGAGGCGGACTTCGACGAGATGCGCAGGCACGGAGAGGAAACCTATCCTCACGAGTGCTGCGGCGTGCTCCTGGGCTCGGCTGCCGGCGACGGCAACGAGGTGGAAGCCATCGTACGCGCCGGCAACACACGGACAGACTCGGCTCATAACCGGTATCAGATCGCTCCGCAGGAGCTGGTGCGGATTCAGCGCGAGGCGCGGCAGCGCAACCTCGACATCGTCGGCTTCTACCACTCCCATCCCGATCATCCTGCGCAGTGGTCGCTCACCGACTTTGCTGAAGCGCATTGGGTCGGCTGTTCGTATGTCATTACCGGAGTCAACCGGGGAGTCGCAGGTCAGACCAACTCGTTTCTGCTCGCCGGAACCGGCGAGGACGACAAGAGGTTTGAGGATGAAGAGATCCACGTCTGTTCCGCAGTCGCGGGATGCTAGAGGATCTTGGCGCGTCCTGGACGGCACGCCGAACGTTTTCGATGAGATGAGAAAGTGAGATTCTGACGAGATGAAGATTCACATCCCCACCCCTCTCCGCCAATACGTGGACAGACAGGCCACCGTGACGGTAGAGGCCGCGACTGTCGGACAAGCCTTGCATGCCCTGACCAACGGCCATCCGGAATTGAAGAAGCACCTGTACTCGGAAGAGGGCAAACTGCGCGCCTTCGTGAACGTATATCTGAACGACGAGGACATCCGCTATCTGGCCGCCAGGGAAGAGACTCCGGTCAAGGATAGCGACAGCCTGTCGATCATTCCATCCATCGCCGGCGGCCGGCTGGACTCGCTTCAAAAGGATTAAGAAATGGCAACCATGACTGAAGGACCCGTGACGGCGCTCCCGTCGCTGAGCAATGAAGAGATCGCACGCTACTCGCGCCACCTGCTTCTCCCCGAAGTCGGGATGGAAGGGCAGCAGAAACTCAAGGCGGCCAGGGTGCTCTGTGTCGGTACCGGCGGGCTGGGCTCGCCCATGGCTTTCTACCTTGCGGCCGCGGGCATCGGGACTCTGGGCCTGGTCGATTTTGACGTGGTCGACTCCAGCAATCTGCAGCGTCAGATCATCCACAGCACAAAGGATGTCGGCCGTCTGAAGATCGACTCCGCTGAGGAGAAGCTGCTGGCGCTGAATCCTTACATGAAGATCGTTAAGTACAACACGCTGCTGTCGAGCGCGAATGCACTGGAGATCTTCAAGGATTTTGATATCGTCGCCGACGGTACGGACAACTTCCCGACCCGCTACCTGGTCAATGACGCCTGCGTCCTGAGCGGAAAGCCCAACGTCTACGGCTCCATCTTTCGCTTTGAAGGGCAGGCCAGCATCTTTGCCACGGAAGAGGGGCCATGCTACCGCTGCCTGTATCCTGAGCCGCCTCCGCCGGGCCTTGTTCCCTCCTGCGCGGAAGGCGGGGTGCTCGGCATTCTGCCCGGACTGGTAGGCGTGATGCAGGCGACCGAGGTCATCAAGCTGATCCTCGGCCAGGGCGAGCCGCTCATCGGACGTTTGCTGCTGGTCGACTCCCTCAACATGCGCTTCCGCGAGCTCAAGCTCAGAAAGAATCCCGACTGCCCGGCCTGCGGCACGCATCCCACCGTCACCGAGTTGATCGACTATGAGCAGTTCTGCGGCATTCCTCCCGCGGTGCAGCCCGGAGCCGCGCTGATCAATGGCGTGCCCCAGATCTCGGTGACCGAATTCAAGCAGCAGCGCGACGCCGGCAAGGACTACTTCCTGCTCGATGTGCGCGAACCGCATGAGTTCAAGATCGCCAATCTCGGAGGGTATCTGATTCCGCTGGGCGAGATTCAAAAGCGCGTCAGCGAGCTCGATACCAGCCGCGAGATCGTCGTTCACTGCAAGATGGGCGGGCGCAGCCAGCAGGCGGCGGAAGCGCTGCAGAAGCTCGGCTTCAAGAAAGTGCAGAACCTGGCCGGCGGCATCCAGGCCTGGAGCGAAAAGGTAGACCCGGCGGTGCCCAGGTATTAGTTGTAGTCAGGCCTTCGCCTTCGCGCCGATTCCCGGAGTAGCGTGCCCTGCGTTCGTCCGCCGAAGGCGGCAGTACGTGGGTTGATTCAGGGTAGCTTCCGATGCGCTATCCATCCTGAGTCAATTCCTACCGCGGCTCCCTCTCCGGAACGGTGTTGACCATAACTTACCAGCGCCGGTCTTCCGGATTTTTACCCATCCTGTCGAACTAAAACTCCGGCACCCGTTCGTCAAAAGCCACCGACGGCAGGTCCTCCACAGTCCTGCGCAGCGCATGCTCCCATAGCGCGTGGATCATGTTCAACTCCGGATCTTCGGCGGGAAAACGCCTGTACCGGTTGAACTCCAGTGTGTCGTTCTCATACAGGAGGACCTCCACAGGCGGCCCAACCGTGAGATTCGACCGCATGGTCGCGTCGAAGGAGAGCAGCGCATACGTGGCTGCCAGCTCCAGCGTCGTCTCGCCGTACACCACACCACGATCCAGAATCGGCCTCCCGTACTTCGCCTCACCAATCTGCAGATAAGGCGACTCACGGGTCGCATTGAGCGGATTTCCCTGGGGATAGATCAGGTAGAGACTGGGTGCTTCTCCCTTCACCTGGCCGCCCAGCAGAAGATGGACGTTGAAGCTGAACCGGTCCTTTTCGAGTGCGGCGCGATCCAGTTCGGAGATCGAACGCACAGCCTGCCCCACGATCCGTGAGGCCGCGTAGACTGATTGCGCTTTCGCCAACCCCTCGCCAGCGTCGAAGCCGTCGCGCAGCATCGTGATGATGGACTGGGTCAAAGACAAGCTTCCGCTCGTGAGCACAACGAAGGCCCGCTCCCCCGGCTCCACAAAGGTGTGCATCTTGCGGCAGACGTTGACCTGATCGAAGCCGGCGTTGGTTCTTGAGTCCGACGCCATCACCAAACCTTGATGGGTCATGATGCCAAGGCAGTACGTCATGCGTATGGTTCTCCAGGGACAGATGGCCGAAGGCTTGCGCCGCGGACCTGCGCCTCTTTCTTAACTTATAGGAGTCAGCCCGGGAGAGAAAACCGGGGGAGAGAACCCATCCTGCCACTGACGGAATGGAAGCATTCCATTCTACTGATTCACAGATGCCTGGAGCTGAACTAAGTTCAGTGAACTAAGCTATATGAGGCCGATGAAACAGATATAAAAGGCTGTGAGCAGTTGAGGAGAGCCGTTCGGGCTGACCGGCCGCCCACAGCAGCAGGTGGGTGTCGAGCAGCAGCTTCACTCGGCACTTCCAGGAAATCGCCCCGAACTTCTGCGGCTTTCCGGCGCTCCCTCCCACCCGTGGTAGCCTCGAATCATCTTCCTCCTGCTCCGGCCCGACGAGGAGCGGCTTTGTGGATTGCCTTCTATGCCGTTGCGGAATCCGAACAGCCTCCGCCCGTCGGCCGGTCTTCCCGCTCTAACGCGATCCGCAAGAGCGCTGCCGGCGATTCTGGCCTGGCTGGTCTTCCTCTGCGCCGTCCCGGCCCGCGCCCACGTGGGCAGCCCGGATGTCTATGCCGAAGGGGATGCCGGCCCCTACAAGCTCTTTGTGACCATCCGCCCGCCGATGGTCATCCCCGGAGTCGCCCAGGTCGAGGTGCGGACCAGCGCTCCGCGCCTCGACGGGATACGCATGGCGCCCATGCCCCTGACGGGAGATGCCTCCCGCCATCCGCCGGTCGCCGACCTGATGCGCCACTCCCCCGAAGATCCCGAGTTCTACAGCGGAAGTCTCTGGATCATGTCCAGCGGCTCCTGGCAGGTTCGCTTCCAGGTCAGCGGTAAGCAGGGCGCCGGGGAGCTGTCCATTCCCGTGGCGGCGACTCCGATCGCTACGCTCAAGATGCAGCCCTGGATGGGCGCCGGCCTCGCCCTCCTCGGTCTGTTCCTGGTTTTGGGGATGGCCGGGATCGCCGGGGCAGCTGTTCGCGATGCGCAGCTCGCGCCGGGATCTCTACCGCCGGGGGGCCAGCGTCTGCGCGCGCGCTGGGTGACCGCCGCAGCCGCGGCCGTCTTGTTGCTCGCCGTCTGGCTGGGCGGAAGGTGGTGGAACGCGGAGGCAGCCGGCTATGCCAACAACGTCTACAAGCCGCTGGCCATGCAAGCGGTGCTGACCCCGGGCAATGTGCTGGATCTCAAGCTGAGCAACCCGAGCACAGGTCCCGCAGGCTGGATGCATCTGCGCAAGTTGGATGACTTCATCCTCGACCACGACCATCTGATGCACCTGTACATGATCCGGGAACCGCAGATGGATGTTGTCTTCCATCTTCATCCAACGTTCGCGCCGTCCGGCGACTTCCTCCTCAACCTCCCGCAGATGCCCGCCGGAAGCTACCGGCTCTACGCTGACGTGGTTCACGCAGACGGCTTCCCGGAGACTCTGGTGACGAGCATCGGGCTCCCGGCGATCCAGGGCCGTCCTCTCGCGGGCGATGACGCCGAAGGAACCGCCCCGCCTCTCAGCCAGGCTAGCGAGGAACAGACGGCCTTCCGGCTCCCTGACGGCTACATGATGGTCTGGGCGCGGCCGCCCGTTCTCCGAGCGCGGCGGCCGGAGCTCTTTGCCTTCTATCTGCTCGACCCTCAAGGCAAGCCGCCTGCGGACATGGCTCTGTATATGGGCATGCTCGGTCACGCGGCTTTCGTCCGCTCCGACGGCGCCGTCTTTGCGCACATCCATCCCTCGGGAAGTCCCGCCATGGCGGCAATGATGCTCGCCCGGCAAAGCGACGGAAGCATGAACGGGATGAGCATGCCGATGAGCGGCGATCCGGGCCGCTTGCCCAATCGCGTGACCTTCCCTTACGGCTTCCCCACCCCGGGAAAGTACCGCATCTTCGTTCAGATGAAACACGGAGACACGATCGAGACCGGCGCCTTCGATGCCGATGTTCCGCGATAGGGCAACGCCGGTCTGTGCACGGACGGCCCGATCAAAAGGATGGATGGCGGCGGAAGAGGGAGCACACTCTCCAGTTCGCCAACCGTCGTCCGCTGGGCCCGCTGCGACTTCCAGCTCGCACAGGAGACAAGCACACACGGCGTATCCTCCGCCCAACCGTCCTGCAACAGTCCAGAGCGTATGCCGGCATGGTCTCTTCCCGGCATGTAGAGGGCGACGGTTGCGTTCGCTGCAAGATGCCCGTCTCCGTGATGCACCTCGCGGGAGTGGTGTCCCGTGGCAAAGACGAGGCGGGAGGCTCCACGCCGGTCAGTCAGCGAAGCGCCCGCAGTCGCGGCTGCGGCAAACGCCGCCGTGATTCCCGGAACAATCTCGAATGGAATGCCCGCATCGCGCAGCGCATCGATCTCTTCCCCGGCCCGTCCATAGAGGAGCGGATCTCCACTCTTCAGGCGCACGACGGACTTATTCTGGCGGGCAAGGCCGATCATGAGCTGGTTGATCTGCTCCTGGGTAATGGCCTTCTCTCCGCAGCGTTTGCCCACGTTGCGGACGATCGCCGCCCTGGACGCCACTTGCAGCACCTCGGCTGAGACCAGGTCATCATGCAGGATGCAGTCTGTCTGCTCCAGCAGGCAGGCCGCGCGCCGTGTCAGCAGGTCGGGATCTCCCGGCCCCGCTCCCACAAGATAGACTGTTCCTCGCTCCGCTTTGCTCATCGGACTCAGTCCCCCTGGTTTTGGTTTTCTGGCTTGCTTTTCTGCTTTTGCTTGCCTTGCTTTTGCGCTCAGCGCTCTTGCGGACGACTCGGCTGCGGCAGGAGTTTGCGCCGGAGATCGTCCGTCATGATCACCGCATCGGCGATCTCGCGCATGGATTTGCGCCGGTCCCGGCTCTCCCGCTGCAGAGCGTGGTACGCTCCCTGCTCATCGAGCCCCATGTCGCGCTGCAAAATGGCCTTCGCCTTGTCGATCGCGCGCCGCGTCTCCAGCCGCTCGGAGAGCTGCAGGTTCTCCGTATCCAGGCGCGCGCGCTCAACCTCAGCGCCCACCAGAAAGCCGATCATGGTGAGCAGCCGTACCTGGTCCGGCGTGTGCTGGTATGGCCTTCGATGCTGGAGGTTGATCACGCCTACCACCTTCCCTGCCGTCTGGATGGGAACCGCCAGCATCGCCTCAAACAGATCCTCGGGAAGATCGCGGAACATCTTGAAGCGCGGATCGCGCAGCGCCTCGGCAGGAATGGACACCGGCTGGCGATGCTCGGCCACCCATCCGGTGATGCCCTGGCCAATCTGCACCGCCAGGTGATCGATCAGATTTTCGTGCGGATTGCGCGAGGCCCGCAGAACGAGTTGGTCCTGCTCCAGCACATAAATGAAACAGGAGTCGCAGGGAATGATGGTGGAGACAAACTCCACGATGCGATCCAGGACCGCGTGAAATGGGTCAGCAGCGGCCATGCGGCTGCCGATCTCGTGGAGAAACTCCATTCCGGCCCTGGACGCGGGATCGACAGGACGCCCGATGCGAAGGTCCTGCGCGTTCAGAGTGCGATGCAGCGTGACCCGCGTGGAGCGGCTGGGAAGACCGGGAATCGAACGCACCAGACTAGCGGAAGAGCCAGCCTTCTTTTTCTCCAGCAGCTCAGGTACATGCTGCCCCGCCTCCTGCAGGAGCGAGCGGATCTTGGGGTGGGCGGGCTCGAAATCCGGCGCGAGCCCATGACGCCGCAACTCCTCCGAAGTGCTGGGGCCGATGGAAAGGATGACGGAGGATTGCAGGCCCGCGCGCATCGAATCCACGCAACCCATTCCGGTTGCGACTTGAAAGAGATGGAGCACCTGGACCGCGGTGGTGAACAGAACGATATCGACGTACTTCCTCGCGATCCCGAGAACGCACTCGCGCAGCGGCTGGACGTCTTCCGGGAGAGCCCATTCATACAGGGGAACCCGGGTAACGCTCAGGCTGCGTTCCGCCAGAGAGAGCAGGAACTCCGGATTGGAGGCGGCGTACTCCTGCACGGCGATCCGCATCCTGGCCAGGCGGTCGCCGAACTCCCGCTGAATCTCGCCCATCAGCTCGCGCCACGTGTAGGGTTCCGGAGCGGTAACGGCGATCGGAATGCGATACTCCGCCAGCGCCGCAGCCGGCTTGGGCCCGCGCGAAGCAATCTTGACCTTGCGCAGCGCCGCGAGGAACGCCTCCAGATCGTAGTGCGGGCGCAGAACTTCGATCAGCGTGCGCACTCCAGGATCCGTAAGGAAAATGACAAGGTCATACTCGCCGCGCATCAGGCTGCCGGCGAACAGGAAGGCATGCTCCTGCGACTCCAGCCGGATCTCGCGAACTGCCGGGACGACGAGGGGCTCTCCGCCGTAATTGCGAACGAGTTCCTCTATCTCGGCAGAGCGCCGGGTCTCGAGCGCCAGGACACGCAGGCCCTTGAAGTTCGCCTCCCGCATATCTCCTTCAGCAGTTACAGGTGGGGCGCAGGTCGCGGCCGGTGCGCAACCGCGAACCGGTGTGGCCGGCCGGGGCCGGGATGCGCCTGCCACACTGGACGGGCGTGCGCTCAGCTCGATTTCTGGCCGGACTCTCTGCATGCAGATTACCCCGCGGCGGGCTCCAACTTCAAACCTTGTTCTTCCATACCGGCCGGCAACGGCAGAAGCTCCGCCGCGGCCGGGTTCACCGCCCGTTCCTGCGCCGGAAACTGGATGCTGATCACTCCACCCTCCACCCGCGTGCGATAACTTGCCACGCAGGCGGTCTGATCGGCAGGCTTGGTCACCTGGCCATCTTCCAGACACACCTTCCATGCGTGCAGAGGACAAACGACCACGCTGCCAGCGACGATGCCATCGCTCAACGGCCCTCCGCGATGCGGGCATCGATTTTCGACAGCCAGAAAGCGGTCGCCGAGATTGAACACCGCCAGGCCGCGGCCTTCGACCTCGATGGCGCGCCCTTCACGGACTGGTATGTTTTCGCCTTCAGTAATGCGGATCCAGCGGGATTTCCGGCTCATTGTGTCACCTTGTCCAATGGTTGAATTTCTACAAACTGCGTCGTGTTGCGCGGCTTTGCGCCTTCCAGCCACGCATCGTAGGAGAGCGCTTTGGATTTCGCCAGGCGATCCAGCAGCCCTTGCTTGACCGCCGGGGAGGCATAAATGGTCTCGCGGCGGACGTGCTCGATTCCCACCCGCTCCACAAAGTCGTAGGTTCGCTCCAGGTAGTTGGCCTGCTCGCGGTAGTACTGAAAGAAGATGAAGGCGGCTTCGAGAGCCTTTTCCGTAGTCTCCACGGTTACCAATACATCCGCCTTGCGAACCGTCTTGCCCGCCGCGCCCCCCACCACCACCTGCCAGCTCCCCTCCTGTCCGATCAGGCCGATATCTTTCACCGTCGCCTCGGCGCAGTTTCTTGGGCACCCGACCACGCCCATCTTCACCTTGTGCGGAGTGAACAGATTCTCCAACCGGCGCTCCAGCTCGATCCCGGTAGCGGTCGAATCCTGCACCCCGAAGCGGCAGAACTCCGTCCCGACGCAGGTCTTCACCATGCGCACGCCCTTGGTATAGGCCTGGCCGGAAGGCATTCCGAGATCCGCCCATACCTTCGGAAGATCGGCCTTCTTCACCCCCAGAAGATCGAGGCGCTGGCTGCCGGTCACCTTCACCATCCGCACGCTGTACTTGTCCGCGACATCCGCAATGCGCCGCAGCTCGTCGGGAGAGGTGACGCCGCCGCGCATCCGCGGCACCACGGAGAAAGTTCCATCCTTCTGAATGTTGGCGTGCACGCGATCGTTGATAAACCGGGCGGAGCGGTCCTCCTGGTGATCGCCGCACCAGATCACGTCGAGGATGTAGCTCAAGGCCGGCTTGCACTTCTCGCAGCCGGCGCCGTTGCCATAGATATCCAGCACGTCCTGCACCGAGCGCAGCCGCTGGCTCCGGACCATCTCGCGCAGCTGCTCCTCGGCGAAAGGCACGCAGGCGCAGAGCACCTTGGCGGATTCTTCCTCAAACTCCGGCGCTGCCGCCTTCAACAGTCCGCGGCAGAGATCGGTGCAGCTTCCGCAGCCGGTCGACGCGCGAGTGGCGTCCTTCAACTGCGCCAGCGTGCAGACTCCCTCCTGCTGGATGGCCTCGAGGATGGCTCCCTTGGTCACGCCCATGCAGCCGCACACTGTAGCGCTGTCGGCCATCTCGGCAACCTGCTGCCCGTCATCCTCAGCCGGCGGGGGAAAGAGAAGGTGCTTGCGAATCGACGCGAGGTCCTTGCCGCTGCGCAGCATCTCAAGGTAGCGCGGGCTCTCTGCCGTGTCGCCCACCAGGATGAAGCCCACCAGCTTGTTCTCTTTGACGACAAGTTTTTTGTAGACGCCCAGGGATGGATCTTCATAGCGCACGACCTCGCCGCCGGCGGACGCCTCGTCCCATGTGCCTGCGGAGAAGACCTCGACGCCCATGATCTTCAGCTTGGTCGCCGGAACCGCCGGCGCAAACCCCGGCGCGCAATTTCCTGTGATCGCAGCGGCAAGCACCTTTCCCTGATCGAGCAGCGGCGCCACCAGGCCGTAACAGACGCCGCGATGCTCCACGCACTCTCCCACCGCGTAGATGCCGGGGTGCGAGGTCTCCATGAAATCGTCGACCACAATTCCCCGGTTCACGCGTAATCCCGCGGTGCGCGCGAGTTCCACATTGGGCTTGATCCCGGCGGCGATAATTACCAGGTCGGCTTCAATTCCCGAACCGTCTTTGAAGGAGATGCCTTCCACCTTGCCGTTGCCCAGGATTTGGCTGGCGCTCCGGTTGAGCATCACGTTCACACCCAGCCGCTCGATCTGCGACTTCAGCAGCCCGGCGCCCGTGGTGTCGAGCTGGCGCTCCATCAGGTTGCTCATCAGGTGCACCACCGTGACGTTGCATCCCTGCACCTGAAGGCCGCGGGCGGCTTCCAGGCCGAGCAGGCCGCCGCCGATCACCGCCGCTTTCACTCCCGGCCCGCTGCGCTCCAGCAGCGCGCGGGTGTCATCCAGCGTGCGGAAGACAAAAACGCCGTCGCGGTGCGTGCCATCCATCGGCGGAATGAACGGTGACGAACCCGTGGCGATAATGAGCTTGTCAAACGGAGTGACGCTGCCGTCGTCCGCACTGACGAGCCGCCGCTCGCTATCGATCCCAACAATGCGACTGCCAAGGCGAAGCGTAATGCCGTGCCGCCGGTACCAGTCCAGCCCGTTCATCACGATGTCGTCCGCACTCTTTTCCCCGGCGAGAACCGAAGAAAGCATGATGCGGTTGTAGTTCACATGCGTTTCATCGCCGAAAACCGTGATGTCGAACTTGTGGTCATGTCTGAGAACCTGCTCCAGGCAGCCGATTCCAGCCATTCCGTTTCCGATAAGCACCAGCTTTTCCATCGTTCAAACTCCGGGAATGAATTCAGCGGCGGGCCGCTGCCGACTTCTCGACCCGTACCGCGCATTGCTTGTAGTTCGGTTCGCGGGAAATAGGATCGAATTCGCTCTGCGTGATGTTGTTGGCATTCCACTCGGCAAAGTGGAAGGGCATGAAGACCTGTCCAGGGGCGATGATCTCGGTAATGCGCAGCTCCACTCTGCGAACCGCGCCCCGCGCCGACACCACGTCCACCAGGTCATGCGGACGCATCGCAAGCTGCCGCGCGTCCTGCGGGTTCATCTCCAGCCAGGCACGCGGCGACATCTTCTGCAGAATGGGCACAGCTCCTGTCTTGGTGCGCGTGTGCCAGTGCTCCACCGTACGCCCGGTATTGAGCACCAGAGGAAAGAGCTCGGAGACTTGATCGGGAAAAGGCTTCCACTCAGTAGGGATGAGCAGCGCCCGTCCGTTGCTGGTTTCAAAGATGCCGTCGCCATACAAGCGCCGCGCTGCCTGCGGCGCGGCCTCGCAGCCGTCGGGATATGGCCATTGCACGCCGCCGTGCCGCGCCAGCAGCTCGTAGGAGATGCCGGAGTAATCGCAGAGCCTGCCGGCCGAGATCCTCCGCCACTCCTCAAAAGCGTCGCGCGGCTCCATCCATCCGGGAAAGAGTTCCTGCTCGCAGCCCAGCTCCCGTGCCAGGGCCAGAAAAATATCGAAGTCGCTCCTGGCTTCTCCCGGCGGCGCAACCGCTGCGTTCACCTTGCTGACACGCCGTTCGGAGTTGGTGTAGGTTCCTTCCTTCTCTCCCCAGATCGCCGCCGGCAAGACCAGGTCTGCGAGCTCCGAGGTCGGGGTCGGATGAAAGCCATCCTGCACGACCAGAAATTCGAGGTTGGCCAATGCCTGCCGCAGCACGTCGACATTGGGAAAGCTGACGATGGGGTTCGTGGCGATGATCCAGAGCGCGCGGATCTTCTTCGCCAGGACCGCCTCGATGATGTCTGGATAGGCGAGGCCGCGCCTGACCGGAATGCGCTCGACAGGAAGATTCCACAGCGCCGCGAGTTCGCTTCGATCCTCTTCCGACTCGAACTTGCGGTAGCCCGGCAATCCCGAAGTAAAGCCGGTCTCCCGCGTGCCCATTGCGTTGCACTGGCCGGTGATCGAGAGCGGGGACGCGCCAGGCCGGCCGATGTTGCCGGTGAGAAGCGCAAGATTGTTGATCGCGTTGACCGTCTCAGTGCCGATCGAGCTATGATTGACGCCCATCGTCCAGGCGATCGTTGCGCATTCCGCCTTTCCGTAAAGGGAAGCCACCTGGTGCAACACGGCAGCGCTCAACCCGGTAATCCCTGCGACGTATTCGGGAGTGTAGCGCTGCACCGAGTGGGCAAGTTCTTCGTATCCGTCGGTGTGCTCTTCAATGTATTTGCGGTTGACCCATCCTTCGCGGATCAGCAGATGGGCAATGCCGTTCAGCAAGGCGAGATCGGAGCGCGGCCGGACCGGGAGATAAAGGTCGGCCATCATCGCCGTCTTGGTAACCCGCGGATCGGCAACGATCAGCGTCTTGCCGCGATTGGCATCCAGGTGCTGGCAGAGGATCGGGTGATTCTCTGCGATATTCGCGCCGATGAGGAAGATCACGTCGGCTTCGGTGAAATCCTCATAGCAGCCAGGAGGGCCATCGCTGCCGAAGGAGCGCTTGTAGCCCGCAACCGCAGTGGACATGCAGAGCGTAGTGTTGCCGTCGAAGTGGCGCGTACCGAGACCGAGCTGCACCAGCTTGCCCAGCGTGTAAAACTCCTCCGTCACCAACTGCCCGGTGCTGAGCACGCCTACGGCCTCTCGCCCGTAGCGATGCTGCACCCGGAGCAGCTCCGCGGCCATCGTGCGCGTCGCCTCAGCCCAGGAAACACTCTCGAACGCGCCGCCCCTGCGGAGCAGAGGCTGCATGGCCCGGCCCGGCGCGGTGATCGCGTAATGCTCCGCCAGCCCCTTGGGGCATAGCTTGCCGCGATTTACCGGATGCTCCGCGTTGCCGCGTGCAGTCACCGCCTTCCCGTCTCTGACGCCCAGTACCATGCCGCAGCCCACCGAGCAGTACCCGCAGGTCGTCTTCACCCACCGATCGGCAATGCGCTGCGAGGAGACATGTCCGGCGACGGCGTCCTCGCCATAGGCATACTTTTCTCTCGCTATATCGAAGCCCAGCAGGGAGCGCACTCTCTTCATGCGGCCTCCTGAGCATGCAGATAGCTGGAAGCCATGTTCTTAGGAACCACGCTGACAAAGAACAGCCAGCGGCCCAGAATCTCCACCGCGAGGCTGAGAAGGAAGACCGTCACGGCGATCGGGCTGCCCGGCCCCCCATGGATGAGCACAAGTTCCAGAATGATGAGTCCCGCGCCCCGCAGCAGGAATGGCGGCCGAAGCACATTCCAGAGGAGCGCCCCGGCGGAGCGCAGCTCGAAGACGCGCGACCCCGCCAGCCAGGCAAACTTGAGAATCTGCTGCAAGAGAATGCACGCCCCGGCCACTGCAGCCGCCCGGTCCAACTGCTGGCGTGCTGCCGGAAGAAAGAGCGCGGCGAACAGCGTCCCCGACAACGAGCCTGAGAGATAAAACTCGACAAAGGTGTGACCGCTGTTCCAGGCGGGCCGTGCCGCAACCGTGTAGAGCCGCGCGCTGGCGAAGATCCCGGCAACGCCGAAGAGCACGGTCGCCGCGCCGAGAAAGTCGCTCGCGCGGTGATCCGCCCAAAGCGCGGCCGAGTAGAGCGCGCCGCATCCGGCAAACAGGCTGAACAACAACACCTCGCGGCTCAGCCACGAACGCCGCCACATCTTCAACGCGCGCCATGCATAGGCCGGCCGGCCCAGATGGAAGGTGGACGCGCTGAGGGCGATCATCACCACCAGCAACGCTCCGGCCGCGGCCGTGCGCAGGGCCTGGGCAGGGCGCAGCAGATGCTCCACCAGCAGGCTGGCGAGCGCGGCCACGGAGGTCTGCGTCAGGACGGTCATCACCACCAGCGGCCAATGCGGCTGCTCGGGGCGCACACGGAAGGCATCGGCCTTGGTGACCTCTTCCGGCAGCTCCGCCGGGAGGGTGATGCGCGTGGTAGACAGGCTGTCGTCGGCGGAAGGAAGGCCGGGAGCATTCGCGGCACTGGCATACGTTGCCCGCCATTGCTCAATGTTCACGATCTCGATGCGGATCGCCTGCTCCGGGCAGGCATCCACGCAGGCCGGCGAGTCGCCTTCGGTCAGGCGGCTGTGGCACATGTCGCACTTGCCCACGACTCCGCGCTCGGGATTATATTGCGGCACTCCATAGGAGCAGTTCCAGGTGCAGTACTGGCATCCGATGCACCGCTCGGCGTTGTGCAGCACGATGCCGGTGGATTCATCCTTCACATACGCATCGACCGGACAGCCCACCAGGCAGGTGGGCTCCACGCAGTGGTTGCAGCCCATCGAAAGATAGTTGCGCATCGTCTGCGGATAAGCGCCCCCTTCGATGTCCCCGACGCGGCGCCACTGAATATCCGCGGGGTTTCCGTTCTGCTCATTGCACGCCACCACGCAGCACTTGCAGCCAATGCACTTCGTCATGTCGAAGTGGAAGCGATACTGTTCGCCCGGCCCGGGAGCTCGCAGCGGCGTCAGGTTCTGCTGCGGAAGCTCGACACAGGAGCAAGCAGGCTCCGCGGACTCCGGGACGCGATGCGTCGTAAGGAGAAACATCTCTCCGGACTCCGTCGACCTTTCGAGCAGCGGCAGCTCCACTTTGTCTTCCTCCAGCGGCGCAAATGCATTCAAGCGATTGCCCCCGATAAGATCCGGAGGCTGAGAATTGATTCAATGTCGGTTACGAATACGACAGGTCCGGACGGGGATTCGGGTTCGGAAGAGGGCCGGCTCACGCGGCATTCGCGGGCGCCAGGCAGTCGTCGTAAAAGGCGACGCGCGGCAGAGCCGCAGGCGCAAGCGAAATTACCTATGAGCTGTGCAAGGGAACCGAACTCGTCGCAGAGTTCGCCTGGTTCATCTACCTGGTTTGGCCAGATATCGTGCTGCGCTCATCCGGGAGCGCCTTTAAACCATCCGCTGGGCTGCGCACGTCGGAGTGCGGCAAAACATCAGCAGATTCGAGCCAGGCTTCCGGACATACATTGCAACTTTGGATGCCGGGAGCCCGATGTCTTTTCAGCGAAGTCTACCGGATAAGGAAAATCCCGGCTGATGGTCAGATGGTACTTCAACTTTTCATCTTCAACAATAGCAAATCCACGCTGCGGAGCGCTTTTCCGCCTGCCGTTCACAATTTCTATTGATTCGCATGGTCATGTCCGGTAATCTCCCTTTCATACAGGGACCATCCCGAACCGCACCTGGACGTGCTGTTCCTCTGAATCGCCGTCAGACCGCGCGCCCTGTGCCCCGCGCGCACCATCCGCAATTCGTTCCCACAACTTAGTTTGAGCTTCCGGCAAGCACTTCCGCCGCGATCGCTCCCATAGCTCTCGTTTGTCCTCGCGCTGCTTCGTCTTCCTTCGCGACCGCGCTGCGTCCTCGCAGCTCGCCTGCAGAGGATCTCTGGAATCCTGCGCCCGCAATCCGCGCGCGGCTCACCTCTCTCTTTCACAAAAGGATGGAACGCATGAGACGACCTGCATTCTTTCTCCTGGGCCTCCTCTCTCTCTTCGGCACATTGCACGCCGCTGAAGCGCAGTCCGGCTTGCTGAACTCCTGGGAAGCCCGCGTGCGCAAGACGGTCGCCACGCAGCCGCCCTGGGTCGTCCCGGTGGTTACGCCATCGTCCGGCCTGGTGCAGCTCTCGCGCTTCGACGCAGTCCGTCAGATCAACTCCAACCGGACTACCTCATGGAACTACGGCAACAGCAAGGGATTCTCCCTGATTCCGTGGTACAAGACAGAGCTGGATATCGGGCTTCCCTCCTACCTTGAGCACAACAGCAGCCTGCGGGACGGCGCAGGCGACTGGCTTCTGCTGCTGAAATATCGTCTGCTGGCCGCAGGTCCCGCAAAAGGAAACTACTCCATCAGCGCTTCGCTCGCCGGCACTGCCCCGACCGGAAGCTACAAGAACGGCAGCTCCGACGGCTCGGTCGCTCCCGCCCTCTATGGCGGCAAAGGCTTCGGCCGATTCGACGTTCAATCGAGTCTCACCCTCAGCCTGCCGACGGGACACACCGCAAAGATAGGCCGGCCGGTCGCCTGGAACGCGGTCGCACAGTATCATCCCGGCTCTGTGTTCTGGCCCGAGATCGAGTTCAACTCGACCTTCTTCCATGGCGGCCCGAACGACGGCAAGACGCAGACCTTCATTACCCCTGGGCTCATGATCAGCAAGATTGCGCTCAGCCGGGAGGAGACCTCCCGGCTCGCCTTCATCTTCGGCGGCGGTTTCCAGATCGCCACTTCACAGTTCCATAGCTATGACCACGGCATCGTCGCAACCGGGCGCATCTCGTTCTAACGCGAGCCCATCTGCGGGAGCCATTCCTTCCGGCCGCTGGAGCGGAGTGCTGCAGAGGGCCGTTGAACATAACTGCGATTGCGCGGGATAGCACCCGCGCAATCCTCCGCATCGGGGCATCCACCCCGCAGGAGACTGCGATGGACCGTAAAGCCTTTTTCAAGTCCGGCCATTTTCCCACTCTCATCTCGGCCCTGCTCTACTTCGACGTCAGCTTCATGGTATGGGTCCTGCTCGGCCCCCTTGCGCCCTTCATCTCCGAGCAACTGAAGCTCACGCCTGCGCAGAAAGGGCTCCTGACCGCGGTTCCGCTGCTTGGGGGTTCCCTCTTCCGTCCCGTCATGGCTGCCCTGGGCGATCGCATCGGAGGACGCAGAGCCGGTCTGATCGGCATGACCGTGAGCCTCGTTCCGTTGATCCTGGGATGGGGATTCACCAGCCAGCTCTGGCAGTTCTATGTCGCGGGCTTCCTCCTTGGCATCGCCGGAGCGAGCTTCGGCGTCGCGCTCCCGCTCGCCAGCCGCTGGTATCCGCCCGAACAGCAGGGCCTGGTGATGGGCATTGCCGGGTCAGGCAACTCAGGAACCCTGCTGGCTACCCTCTTTGCCCCGCGGCTCGCCGAGCGCTTCGGCTACCATGCGGCATTTGCGTTCGCTGCACTGCCCGTGCTCGCCGTGATGCTGATCTTCGCCTTGTTCGCGCGGGACAATCCGGCGCGCAAGCCGGCGCCCTCTTCCGCCGAGTACGCGGGCGTGTTGCGCGAGGGCGATACCTATTGGATGTGCCTCTTCTACAGCCTGACCTTTGGCGGATTTGTGGGGCTCACCAGTTATCTCACGCTCTTCTTTTCCGACCAGTATCATCTCTCCCATGTCCGCGCCGGCGACTTCACGACGATCGTGGTCGTTGCGGGAAGCTTTCTTCGTCCGGTCGGAGGCTGGGTCTCGGATAAGATGGGCGGCTATCGCTTCCTCCTCCTGCTGCTGGGCGCCGCCGCCGCCGGGTTTGCCTCCATCAGCGCTCTGCCCTCTTTAGCCACAGCCACAGTTCTTCTGTTCCTTGCCATGGGAACGCTCGGGATGGGCAATGGGGCTGTCTTTCAGCTCGTACCCCTGCGCTTCTCCAGCCAGGTGGGGCTGGTGACGGGAATCGTCGGCGCGGCCGGAGGATTGGGCGGCTTCCTCATCCCTTTCGGCCTCGGCTATCTTCGCGGCGAGACCGGCCACTACAGCGCTGGCTTCGCCGCGTATGCCGCGATCTTCCTCGGAGCTTGCCTCGCATTGCTTGCCCTGGGCAGGAGCTGGCTGAAAACATGGCCCACAGAGCAGGCTGAATATGCTGCTATCTTTGCCCTAGGCATGCCTCTCGCGAGCCGTACCGGAGCTGCTCCCGCTGAGGCGGATTGAAGCTGTTCAAAGACGGGCGGCGGCCGGTCCGGGAAGACCGGCTGCCTTGGAAGAGTCTCAATGGCAGTATCAGGATTTGGCGGCCTGCGCGTACTCGCGCTGGAAAGCCGCCGCGCAAAGGAGATCGCCACGCTCATTCGAACCTGCGGCGGCGTGCCTACGGTCGTGCCCGTGATGCGAGAGATTCCCCTTGAATCCAATGAGGAAGCCTTCGTGTTTGCGCAAAGCCTCATCGCCGGAGAGTTCGATCTCGTCCTGTTTTTGACCGGCGCCGGCGCCAAAATGCTCTTCCACGCCGTACAAACGCGCTACCCGCCGGAGGCGTTCTTCCCCGCACTCAAGCGGACACGGATCGCCGTTCGCGGGCCCAAGCCGGCTGCCGTGCTGCGTGAGTTCGGCCTTGCGGCCGGCATCATGAGTCAGGAACCGAGCACGTGGCGCGAGGTGCTGGCGGCCCTGGATGCCGCCTATCCAGAGGGCATCCGCGCGCTGCGCATCGCGGTCCAGGAATATGGCGCCTCCAACCTGCCGCTGCTCGACGGACTGCGCCAGCGGGGGGCCTTGGTAACGCCTGTTCCCGTCTACCAGTGGGCGCTCCCGCTCGACCTTCAGGAGATGCGCGAGGTGATCCGGGCCACGCAGCGCGGTGAGTTCGACGTCCTCTTCTTCCTGACCGGCATCCAGGCCCTGCATCTTTGCCGTGTCGCCGGCGAGATGGGGGAACGAGAAGGACTGCTGCAAAGCCTCAAACGCATGGTCATCGTCTCCGTGGGGCCGAGCACAACCGAAGAGCTGCTCCGCCAGGGCATCTCACCCGACTTCCAACCCTCCCACCCCAAGATGGGGATCCTGGTTGCAGAGGCGGCAAGAGTCGTTCCTGGCATGATCGAGGGCAAGCGGGCCGGGTGAACCCGGCAATTCCCATTCGAAAGGGCGATACCCCTTCCCTGTTCTCCTCAGGGAGCAGCAGAGAGCATCTGCACAGAGACGCCGGCCATCTCGATCACGGCGCAAGTCCCTTCGAGCACCTCTCCATCCGCCTCTATGGCAAGGGGAACCTGGTAGTCAAAACCTGAGATCGGGCGGCAGACGACCCGGAGCACGTCCTCATATCTGGCCGGCGCATCCGGCGGAGAATGCCGGTTCCGGGCGCCCGGAGAGCGGAAGACAGCATCCAGGCAGGCTCGTGCCAGACGCCAGCGAGACCCCTCTTCGACCGAGGCCAGCCGGAGGAACGATAGATCCAGTCCTCCGCCCGGCCGCCAAAAGTTCAACTCAGCGACCCGCAACGCGATCGCTTCGCTGGCCCGGCGGCGATCGACCTTTCCCTGCGTTGAGGTTGTCTCCATCTCAAAGAGCTGCAGCGGGTGATGCAGGAGCAGATCCAATCCCGCTGCAAAATAGGCCAGCCTGCCTCTGGCGGCCTTTCCCGAGCGGTGAGCCGCCGCCATCAGCTCGGCGTGCACGCCCATCCCCGCCGACATGGCGAAGAACCAGCTCCCGGTTCCCCCAGGAAGGCAGCATGTAATCTTGCCCAACTGGACTGGACGCGGCCGGGCAGTCAGGAGCCAGCGTGCCGCTGCAACCGGGTCTCTCGGAATCTTCAGGTTTTGCGCCAGCACATTCCCCGTGCCGAGAGGCAGAATTCCCAAAGGAGACGGCGAACCGGCGAGCCCCTGAAGCACGTCAAAGGCGGTCCCGTCGCCTCCGCAGGCGACGATGGCATCGTATCCTCGCTCGACTGCCAGCGCAGCCTGGGCTCCCGCGGCGCGGTTCTCTGCCGTCTCCTGAACATCCACGCGTACGCCGGCCTGTTCAAAGACGCGCAGAACGGGTGGAAGAATCCGGCCGTTGCGCCCTGCAAAGACCGGATTCACGAACAGCAGGATCTCGCGCATCACAAATATCCTAGATTGGTTTGGGAGATCCTGCGGGTTGCCCGCAAGCGCGCGGGAAATGGACCCTCGATCTCAGGAAGGGAGCGCACCAAAGAAGAAAGGCCCCGGAGTTCGGGGCCTTTCTCGTCTTGCGCTGTCTTCGACGTCAGCTGGCGACGTTGAGCGAGTTCTTGGTCAAGATGCGGTCGACCACCTTCTCCACGTCCTGAAGAAAGAAATCGCTGGCTGGGGGGGCAATGGCCAGGCGGTTGCCGCCGGGCCCCAGGGCCATGGCAATCTCGTTCCACCGCGACAACGGAGAGGTGACCGGAATGGAGGCCGCGTGACGCACCGGCTCCTTCTGAAGGAAGTAGGCGCACCACACTGCAATCGTAAGCAGGCTGGCGACGGTATCCATGATGCTGATCGCCGAGGTCGCAATATGGGTGGTGTGGCTGTTGCTAAAGCTGAGCAGCAGGGCGGAGGCGATGAGATTGCTGGCGGCCATGATGCCGAAACCGAAGCTGATCCCGAAGACCCTGCTGCGATAGGAGAGTCCAAGCCTTCCGGCGGCGATCATGAGAAAAAACAAGAGGCTGAGCAGGAAGATGCTCTGGCAGCGCATGAGCTGATCGCATGCAGAGAGCATCTGGCCGCTCTTTCCTCCCGGCTCGACAAAGGAAGCGGCTGCAGCGACGCAGGAGACACAGGCAACCCAGCGAAAGGCGATCAAACCCAGGCGCTTGAGCCCGGGCAGCGGCTCCAGTGCATAATTGAACAGCTCGAGGATGACGAAGAAGACGATGACAGCGCCGGCAATGTACAGCGTCCAATACGAATAGAAGTACCAGCGGTACGCGATCGTCTTCGAGACATCGAAGATAGATCCCGCGTGCAGCATGACCTCAAGGACGAAGAGCGAAACCAGCCGCAGAACCAAGAACGCGAAGAGCGCGCGGAATCTGCGGCGATCTTTTGCTCGCAATAACGCGAACAGCGCCACTACCATGAGGACGGGTTCGGCGGAATAGAGGAGATCTAAAAGTATGCCGGACATCAGCACCACCCCGTTACGAGTCTTGAGAATAGCTCGAAACCGGGTGAGGCTCAACCCCTGAAATGAGTTATAGATAGCACTAAGGTGCTAGGTTATACACAATTCGGTACTTCCGGGTCTTCCGCCAGTACCGCATGGGCGGCCTTGGCACGCCAATCTTTCCATTCTACCCAAGCCGAGCGTCCTTGGGCGGCTCGCAGCTTCCGACCGGAACAGAGAGAGAATTGCTCTCCGTCTTCTCCGGGATGAGCCGGCCGTCAGGCGCAGGCGCGGACTAGATGCAGCCGTCGTTCGGGTTGCAGCTCGGGATCGGGATCGCGCTCGAGATCGCCAGGTTGTTGTGGCTAGCGGCCAGTACTGCGTGATTCTGAACTTTCGGGGTGAAGGCGCTAGCGACGGCGCCGGCAAAGACCAAAGCCACGACGGATGCACGGATCAGAGTTTTCATTTCTTAGCCCTCAGGAATCTTTTGTTGGAACCGGTGGAACGGACGCGAGCCTCAGGCGCAAGCGCGGACTAGATGCAGCCGTCGTTCGGGTTGCAGCTCGGGATCGGGATCGCGCTCGAGATCGCCAGGTTGTTGTGGCTAGCGGCCAGTACTGCGTGATTCTGAACTTTCGGGGTGAAGGCGCTAGC
>DASYYO010000191.1:0-4375 GCA_035933805.1 Acidobacteriaceae bacterium
GGTGCGGAGGTTTTCGGCGTCTCTGATTCGCGAGGTTGCGAACTCAGCGATGGGAAGGCCGGATGTCCTGCCGTTCTGGTTCGGCGAATCCGATCGTTCTACGCCGCCCTTTGTTCGCGATGCCGCGATTGCCTCGCTCCAGAAAGGGCAAACCTTCTATACGGAGAACCTGGGCCGGCTTTATCTGCGTCAGGCGATCTCCGGCTATCTCACGGCGCTTCATCGGCAGCCGATCGGTGTCGAACGGATTGCGGTGACTTCCTCCGGCGTCTCGGCTTTAATGATTGCAAATCAGTTGATCGTGCAGCCGGGCGACCGCGTCGTGATTGTCACGCCTATATGGCCAAACGTTGTGCAGATGCCGAAGATCATGAGCGCCGAGGTGATCCCCGTTCCCCTCGAAGTGCGAGAGGGGCGATGGGCTCTGCACATGGAGAAGCTGCTTCGGGCGCTCACGCCGGAGACGCGGATGCTCGTGCTGAACTCGCCGGGGAATCCGACGGGGTGGACGATCAGCCGCGAAGAGCAGCGGGCTGTCTTCGAGCACTGCCGCGCGCGCGGCATTTGGATTCTGGCGGACGATGTCTATGAGCGGCTGGTCTACATCGATGGAATGCATTCCGCGCCCTCTTTTCTGACCCTGGCGGATGAGCAGGACCGCGTGATCTCGGTCAATAGCTTCTCCAAGGCTTGGTCGATGACGGGCTGGCGAGCGGGGTGGATGGTTGTGCCGCCATTGCTGCTTGCGGAGGTGGCGCCTCTGATCGAATACAACACCTCATGCGTGGCGGAGTTCGTGCAGCAGGCCGCTGCTACAGCGCTTCGGGAAGGAGAGCCCTACGTCGCGTCCATGCGCGCAGAGCTGGCGTTGGCCAAGGCTCACTTGAGTGCCGGCTTGCGTGAGCTTGCCGGGGTGGAGCTGCCTGAAGCGGATGGCGCAATGTATGCCTTCCTGCGGATAGTTGGGCAGCATGACTCCCTCAGCCTTGCCAAGGAGCTGATTCAGGCGGTGGGTCTAGGACTGGCTCCAGGCATCGCGTTTGGCCCGGAAGGAGAGGGCTGGCTGCGATGGTGCTATGCGGCGGACCGGAAGAAGCTGGAGTCCGGCGTTGCCCGTCTCAAACAGTTCTTGTCTCGATAAGTGCCGAACTGCCTAGCTTGTAAAGAACCAGGGCCTGTTTATGCGATTCGGGCGAACGGCGTTGCGAGCGAAATCGGGTAAAGTCGAGGACGACAACAAAGCATGACCCAATTCGTTGTTCCGTATACCTGTGTTCCGCATACCTGTGCCACGTCCACACTTCGCAGTGATGAAACCGGCCATATCCAAGTACCGACCGGGCCCGGACTGGGCGTGGAGATCGACCCGGCCTGTGTCAAAAAGCACTCCATTGTCCAAGCGTGATTTAATTTCAATGTGGCGGCGCCGGCCTTCGCTTTGCTGTCTCTGCGGCTTCGTTAGCCCGGGTGCAGCCCGCGTGATAGCGCGGGAAGAAACGCTGAATGCAAGAAGGAGATTCGATGACTGAAGTGTACAAACAGCTCCTCGCGGCCGGGACCGCGGTGGTTTCGGATGTATTCGACACGCTCGGACTGCAGCCGCCGATTCTCGATACCGGCCTGTTCGCCGTCAAGGGCGCCTCCCATGGTTTTGCTGGGCCGGCCTATACAGTCACGGGGGAGAATCATCTGTGGTCCGGCAGTGGTGATCGAGTCAAGTTGGGAGCCATTGACGCGATGCCGGCGGGGGTGGTTCCGCTGTGGGCCGGCAACGGTGTCCAGGGAGTGTGCTGTTTCGGCGATCTGTTGGCAAGTGCGATGCAGGCGCGGGGATGCATCGGCGTCGTTGTCGATGGAGGCGTGCGTGATATCGCCTTCCTTCGCCAGTGCAAGATGCCCATTGTCGCCCGCTATCGCACTCCCGCCCAGGCGATCGGACGCTGGCGCGTAACCGCCAAACAGGTGCCCGTCCAGGTGCGCGGCGGCCTGGCCGAATTGCTCACCGTCTATCCCGGCGACGCGATTGTTGCCGATGATGACGGAGTGATTGTCATCCCGGAGAAGATCGTAAGCACAGTCGTCGATAAGGTCATCGAATGGGCCAAAACGGAGACGACTTCGAGAGATGAGATCCAGCGCGGTCTCCCCTTGCTCGCCGCACTTGAAAAATACGGTCATCTCTAAGAGAGCGTGTTACACGCATCGAAGAGACTCCCGTCAAAGAAGACAGCCCCGTTCCTGCCCGCCGCCGCTGACCATGTGCCGGAGCTGAGATCGGGGCGATCTCCCGAGTACCGCCAGTCTTTTCCGGAATTCTCTGTTCGAGAACTACGCCGGCAGGCTCGTTGCGATCCATTCAACAGCCCGCCGGAGAAAAGCGGGCGATCGGCCCCTTATTGAGAATGCCTCATCATGATGTTGCTCTCCAGGCACCCCGGTTTCCGTTCGAGACCTCTCCTTCTTCTGCAGATCCTCTGCCTGTTCTTGCCGCTCTTCTCCGCCGGTGCGGCGGCGCCCGCCGCAGACCGTCCCGCCATCGTCAGCGGGTACAGGATCGTCCATGTGTATCCCCATGATCCGTCAGCTTTCACGCAAGGTCTGCTTTACCTCGACGGATTTCTGTATGAAGGCACGGGGCTGAACGGCAGATCGTCGATACGCATGGTCGATCTCAAGAGCGGCAAGGTCTTGCAGCACTACGAGCTTCCCGGCCAATATTTTGGGGAAGGACTCACCGACTGGGGCAGCACCCTGGTAGAGCTGACCTGGCAGTCGCACAAAGGTTTCGTCTATGACCGCTTCAGCTTCCGGCTGCTGCGTTCCTTTGCGTTTTCCGGTGAGGGCTGGGGCCTTACCCACGATGAAAGATCGCTGATTCTCAGCGATGGCACCCCGGACCTTCGATTTCTCGATCCAAAGACATTTGCCGAAGTCCGGCGGGTTCGCGTCACCGATGAGGACAAGCCGGTGGAGAATCTCAACGAACTGGAGTACATCCACGGTGAGATCTACGCAAATATCTGGAACACGAATCGAATTGCGCGCATCTCTCCGCGAACGGGCAGAGTGCTTGGCTGGATTGATCTGACCGGGATCCTGCCCGAGCCGGAGCTCCAGAATGACAATGCCGTGCTCAATGGCATCGCTTACGATGCAAAGGGCGGCCGCCTCTTCGTCACGGGAAAGCTTTGGCCAAAGCTCTTTGAGATCAAGATGACTCCTGCAACCGGAAAATGAGCGGGCCGCCCGCAACCCGCCTTCACTTCTGAAGCATTGCGGCGTGAGCCTTTGACCGTTTGCCATAGGCATAGACCGCCGCGCCGGCAGCCAGCAGGACGATCGTCATCCCCAGAATCTTGAGCAAGGCGGCCAGCGGATGTATCTCGTCCTCAGCAGGGAAGAGCGAGAGCGCAATCGTGAGAACGGTCGAGGCCAAGCCTAGACACGCGAGGCCGACGGCTACCGGCCGTCCCCCCGGCAGACGGATGGCTCCCGCCGGAAACGGCCGCTCTTCTAAACGAATCACAGAGCCGAAGAGAAAGAGGAAGGGGATGAAATTGGTGATGATGCTCATGCTGATAAGCAGGTCGTAGGCGCCCTTCACACTCGTCCCAGCCTGGCTAAGCAGGCCGAAGACGATTCCGGCGATCCCATAGAAAACGATCGCGACGTAGGGAGTTCTCCATCGAGGATGAACCCGGCCGAAGACGGAAGGCAGAAAGTGGTCGATCCCCGCGACGAAGGGAAGCCGGGAGGTGGAGGAGAGGAATGCGCCCGCTCCGCCCACGCTGCTGAGAACGACCAGAAGCGCCAGAGGCGCCACTATGCTGCTTAACCCGGTGCGGCGGCAAAGGAACTGGATGGCACTCATGAACCCGCTGAGACCGCTGATTTTGCTGGCGGGCAGTGCGATCAGCATGGCGACCGTTCCGCAGATATAGCTGAAGGTGATCAGTGCCCCGGCGGCGACGAGAGCCCGCGGAATGGTGCGGCGGGCATCGCGTATCTCCTCCGCCATGAAGGAGCCGGTCTCGCAGCCCGCGAAGGCGAGAAAGATCGTGGACCAGAAGATCATGTTCCTGACGCTTGCGTGCGGAACGACGCCAACGAGGGTAAAACGCGTGGCGGAGCCGAAGCGGTCCCAGGAGGCGGCGCCCACTGCGATCAGGACGGCAATCGGCACGCATGTCCCGATTGCGCCCAGGTTGTTCACCCACTTTCCGGTATTGAGACCAACGACATTCAAGACCGTAATAAGAGTCAGGCTCCCCGCTGTGAAGAGCATGTAATAGGAGTTTGAGGCTGCCAGCCGCTGCATGCCGGGCCCGGCAAAAAGAAGGCTGCTCGCAGCGAAGTAAAGCACCGCGGGGAAATA
>DASYYO010000269.1:0-5053 GCA_035933805.1 Acidobacteriaceae bacterium
ACTGCCGGACTTGGCCGGGGCCAGACTACGGCGCTTTGGGTGACCGTCTCCCCCGAGTGATATCCTAGCGGGTTCAGGCCACATCATGCCCAACCCAAGCCTTCCTGATTCTTCGCCCAGCCCGGAAAATTCCAATCCTGAAAATGGCAAGTCCTTCGGCGCGCTTCTCTCCGAGTTCGAGCAGAGCCATTCCCGCAAGTCAGACGATGGCGGCCGGCAGATCCAGGCCACGGTCATCGCCGTCTCCGCCGAGCAGGTCTTCCTCGATATCGGCTTCAAGACCGAGGGTGTCCTGCCCCTGCAGGCGCTTGCCGGAGAGGCGGTCAAACCCGGCGACACGCTCATGGTCACGGTCAAGGGGAGGGATGCCGAGGGCTACTACGAAGTCTCTCGCCTGAGAATCGCGCAGCCCAAAGACTGGTCTTCGCTCGAACGGGCCTTTGCCTACAAGGAGATCATCGAAGGCACGGTCACGGCCGTCGTCAAAGGCGGATTGAGCGTCGATATCGGGGTTCGAGCCTTTATGCCGGCCTCCCGCAGCGGAGTCCGCGACACTGCCGAGATGGAGAAGCTGGTAGGGCAGCAGATTCGCTGCCGGATTCTCAAACTGGAGGTAACCGAGGAAGACGTTGTCGTCGATCGCCGCGCCGTCGCCGAGGAGGAAGAACGCGCCCTCAAGGGCCGCCGCTACTCCGAGCTGCGCGAGGGCGATACGGTGCATGGGGAGATCCGCAGCCTCACCGATTACGGAGCCTTCGTCGATATCGGAGGGGTGGACGCGCTGCTGCATGTGGGCGATATCTCCTGGAGCCATATCAGCAAACCCGCCGACGCCCTCTCTCTCGGCCAGCAGATTGAAGCGAAGATCCTCAAGATCGATGCTGAAAAGCAGCGCGTTTCTATCGGGCTCAAGCAGCTGCAGCCGCATCCCTGGGATGCGGTGCCGGCCAGATACAAGACTGGCGATCGCGTTCACGGAACCGTCACCCGCCTGGCGGACTTTGGGGCTTTCGTGGAGCTGGAGCCGGGCGTGGAAGGCCTGATCCATGTCTCCGAGATGTCCTGGGTCAAGAAAGTCCGCAAGCCGAGCGACCTGCTCAAGCAGGGAGATACCGTCGAAGTCGTCATTCTCGGCATCAACACTGCCGAACGCCGGCTCTCGCTCGGGCTCAAGCAAGCTCTGGGCGATCCCTGGGCCGACGCATCGCGGAAGTTTCCCGCAGGCTCGGTTGTCGAGGGGCCAGTCGCCGGCTTTACCAAGTTCGGCGCCTTCGTCGAGCTCGCCGAAGGGGTTCAGGGAATGGTTCACATCAGCGAGATCAGCGCCGAAAAGCGCATCAACCATCCGCAGGATGTGCTCAAGCTCGGCCAGCAGGTCAAGGCGCAGGTGCTCGAAGTGGATCCAGCCAAGCGGCAGTTGCGCCTCAGCATCAAAAAGCTGGTTCCGGTGAGCATGGATGAATATATGGCGGAGCACAAGCCGGGCGATCTAGTCACCGGGCGCTTGATCGAGGTCTCAGCGGGCGCCGGACGCGTCGAGCTGGGAGAAGGAATTGAGGCCATCTGCCGCCTGCCCGAGGGGAGTGCCGCCGCAGCTCCCGAAACGGGCGGAAAGGCGGACCTCTCTTCGCTGACCTCCATGCTGCAGGCGCGCTGGAAAGGCGGCGGCCAGAACAAACCGGCGCCGGAACCCGCTCGATCGGGGCAGATTCGCAGCTTCCGCATCGCGGCTCTCGATCCAGGTGCGAAGTCTATCCGCCTGGAGTTGGTCTCCTGAGGTTGACTTTGTACATCGCAGCTCGCCGCGTCTCCCATCCGTTGCTGGCAGGCGCCGCTCCGGACGGGAGACCACAACGGCTCGATGACCCCGGCTAGGCTTGAAGAAGCTGGACAAGCTTTTCAAGGCACCCAAACCATCCGTGCTCATGCTTGCTTACGGATTCAGCCGTAAGGAAGTGCTCGTGCGTCAGCGTCAGCTGCGTTCCTCCCTCCACGTCCTTGAAATCGACGGTGACCAGGGTTTCGCTGCTGGGGTCGCATGCGCCGCCCCAAGTGAAGGCAATCCGCTCGTTGGGGATGATCTTCGTATACACTCCCGCGGCCACGTGGGTGTAGTCGTCGGCGCCTTTCATCTCCACCCGGTATGCCCCGCCAACCCGGAGATCGGCGCTCACATTGGCAACCGTCATGGTTCCAGGAGCAAACCACCGCTGCATCAGCTCGGGCCTGGTCCATGCGTCGAATGCCTTCTGGCGCGTCGTCCGGATCACCCGGACGATCTGCAACTTGCGATCCTGTGCGGCTGCCTGCTCGTCCAATGTCGCGTTTTCAATCATCATCTTCCTCTCCTTCCAGGTAGGTCTGGAGGGCGTCGAGTTGACGGTTCCAGAACTTTTCGTAGTAAGCCAGCCAGTCTTCAGCGGGCTTCAGAGTCTCGGCGTTCAGCCGCACGATGTGAAAGCTGCCCCGTCTCTCCCGCGCGATCAGCTCCGCCTCCTCAAGAACCTTGAGGTGCTTGGAAACCGCGGCCAGGGACATACGGTAAGGCTTCGCAACCTCTCCGACGGTCTTCTCCTTCGCTGCAATATCCCGCAAAATCGACCGCCGGGTGGAGTCGGAGAGGGCGTGAAAGACAGAATCGAGCCGCGCGGCGTTTGACTTAACCATGTGGTTGAATGCTAGCGCGGGCCAATGCTCGTGTCAACCATTTGGTTGAATGTTTCGAAGATTTTTTATCTGAGTTGAGCGATCGCGCGGCCGAAGCGGCGCCTGTCTTCTTATGCACGGAGCTTTCCCTTGGTTTCGCCCGGGAGAGCCTGGCTCGCCCTCAGATGGCGCGAAGCAGCCGCACGGGCAGCAGGATGATTGCCGTAACCAGAGCCAGCACCCCATGCACCGCAATCCCCACCACCCGGAAAGGCAGCAGAATCAGCCAAACGAGGGGGAACGCGACCGCTGCCAGGAGAGCGAGCGGCCAGCACAGAATCAGGAGAAAGCACCAGAGAAGAAATGAAATCATGCGCCACATCCGACGCAGGGCGAAGCCCCGTCTGATTTAGGATACGAGCCTTCGCAGCCGCCAGTTCCCGAAAAGATCCATCCTGAGCAGACGGCTGGCCGGCCGATTGCAACCCGCTGATAGGCCGAAAGATATCCGACCAGGCCAGGAGGCTCTCCGGTTCCCGATAAGAAAAGCCGGTCCACGGCCTTTGCCCCTCTTTGCGCTGGCGGCGTATACTCAGTTCCGTTTGAACGGGCAGCATCCCGGCACGGGAGTTGCACTGGAGCCACAAATGAGCGTTACCCATTTCCACACCGCGGACCGGTCTGCGGCTGCGTTCCTCCCCGCGAAGATCACCCAGCAAACCCTCCAGGACAAGAAAGCTCAAGGACAGCCGATCGCGGCCTTGACCGCCTATGACTATGCCACTGCCCGCCTGGTCGATGAGGCGGGGATCGACCTGATCCTGGTCGGCGACTCTCTGGCCATGGTCGTCCTGGGCTACGAGAGCACGCTTCCCGTAACCGTGGACGAGATGCTCCACCACACGCGCGCCACGCGGCGCGCGGTCAAACGGGCGATGCTGGTCGCCGACATGCCCTTCGGCTCCTACCATGCCAGTGTGCAGGAGGGCGTCGCCAACGCCACCCGCTTTGTGAAGGAAGCCGGCGCCGAAGCGGTCAAGATCGAAGGAGGCGCCAACCGGATCGAACTGGTGGAGGCGCTGGCCAATGCCGAGATCCCCGTCATGGCGCATCTCGGCCTCACGCCGCAATCCGTGCACCGGATGGGCGGCTACAAGGTGCAGGGCAAGACGATGGCCGCGTTTCATCGCCTGATGAAAGATGCGCTTGCGCTGGAGGCTGCCGGCGCATTCTCCCTGGTTCTCGAAGGCGTGCCGCGCGAGGTCGCCCAGCGAATCACCGCGGCGCTGAAGATTCCGGTGATCGGCATCGGGGCCGGTCCCGATTGCGATGGGCAGATCCTGGTCTTTCACGACCTGCTGAACCTGACCTTTTCGACCCCGGCGAAGTTCGTGCGCCGCTTTGCGGACGCCGCCGCGCTGATCACCGGCGCAGTCCACGAGTACCGGAAGGACGTGGAGCAGCGGCAGTTCCCCAGCGAAGAGGAGAGCTATCACCTGCCCAAAGACACTCTCGCCGCGCTCGAGTTCGAGGAATCACGGCCGAGCCGCAAGGCATGGTGACGTGCGGATCCTGACCTCCATCGCCGAGACCCGGCATGCATGCAATCTTTTTCGCACCGCGGGCAAGAGCCTTGGCCTCGTCCCTACGATGGGCGCCTTGCACGCAGGGCATCTATCTCTCATCCATTCCGCCCGGGAAAGCTGCGACGCCGTGGGCGCTTCCATCTTCGTCAATCCCACGCAGTTCGGGCCCAGCGAAGATTTCGAGCGATACCCAAGGAGCTTTGAGCAGGACTGCCGGCTGCTGGAGGCAGCCGGCGTCGACTTCGTCTTTGCGCCTTCGGTCGCGGAGATGTACCCGGCAGGCGCCAGCACTTTTGTGGAAGTTGCCGGGCTGAGCGACCGCCTCGACGGAGCATCCCGCCCCGGACACTTTCGCGGCGTCGCGACCGTGGTCGCCAAGCTGTTCCATATCGTCACGCCCGATCGCGCCTTCTTCGGGCAGAAGGATGCCGCACAAGTCGCCATCCTGAAGAAGATGGTGCGGGACCTTGCCTTCCCCGTCGAGATTCGCGTCTGCCCCATCGTCCGCGAGCCGGATGGATTGGCGCTGAGTTCGCGGAACCAGTATCTGAGCCGAGAGGAACGGCAGCGCGCCCTGGTGCTTTCTCGCACGCTGAATACCGTAGCCGAACGAGTGCATGCCGGGGAGTATGAATCAGCCGCCTTGCGCGAGGAGGCTCTGCGCGTGCTCCGCCAGGAGCCCTCGGTACGGCTGGACTATTTCGCGATCGTTGATCCGGATACGCTCGAGGCCGTCGCCGATCTCCGCCAGGGCGCGCTGATCGCAGTCGCCGCATCGGTCGGAACCACGCGCCTGATCGACAACTTTCTGTTTGGCGGCC
>DASYYO010000323.1:0-3692 GCA_035933805.1 Acidobacteriaceae bacterium
CCGAACTCTTCACTAACCCAGGCCTCATCGGATTCCAGCGCATGGATTTCAGCTTCTCTATGCCTTTCTCCTGCCTGAATACGCTCAAATATCACAGGACTGATTCCTCGGCGAGCAGCGGCTCTTTTCGCAGGGCCAGAACATAGACTGCGACCAGGGCAGCGGCGAAGCACGCCCCGGCGCCCACTGCGAGCGACGAGCGCGGGCCGAAGTGGTTGGCAACCCAACCGACGATCGGCGCTCCGATCGTCGTTCCCCCCAGCGCAACGCCGACCCGGAGCGCCATCACCCTGCCCCGCATGGATGGTTCTGTCGAGAGCTGCATGATGCTGTTCGTGCCGTTGGTCACGGTCAATGCAGCCGCGCCGCTGACCGCGAGAGCCGCTGCAAACCACCAGTATCCCGGCGCGAGTGCGGCCAGAGTATAGCCCAGTCCGAAGACTGCCGCTCCCATCGACAGAGACGCTAAGCCTGGTTTCCTTCGGCCAGCAGCAAACAGCGCTCCAGAAAGTGCGCCCACGGCCGTGATGGAGGAGAGCAGGCCGAAAGCACGCGCGCCGGAGTGGAAGGCATTCACGGCCATCGTAGAGATGAAGATCGGGAAGTTCAGTCCAAAGGTGCCAATTAGTAGCAACATGATCAGAATCGCCTTGAGGTCCGGTCTTCTCCAGACGTAGCGAAACCCTTCCAGAAATCCAGAGGCACTGCGATGCGCTCTGACGGTTGTACGCAATTCGGAGAGGCGAAAGAACGACATCGAGAGCAGCACTGCCGCGAATGAGAGTCCATTGAGAAGAAAGGCCCAGCCGATGCCAATCTTTGCGATCAGCAAACCGGCAATAGCCGGACCAATCATCTGCGCAGCATTGAACGAGGTTGAATTCAATGCCACGGCATTGGGGAGGTCCGCATCGCCAACCATCTCCGCCACGAAGGTCTGCCTCACCGGAGCATCCAGCGCAGCGGCGGACCCAGACAGAAAGGCGAACACGTAAACGTGCCACAACCGGATGACGCCTGCGATTGTGAGAACTCCCAGGAGGAGCGCAAGCACGCCCATCGTTGCCTGGGTGAGCATCAGGAGCTTGCGCTGATTGAGGCGGTCCGCTGCCGATCCCGTCCAGGGCAGAAGTAGAAGTTGCGGGGCGAACTGCAGACCCGTCACAATGCCCAGCGCTGACGCATCGTGATGGGTCAGTTGCGTCAGCACAAGCCAGTCCTGTGCGACGCGCTGCATTCCGGTGCCCGCGTTCGACACCAGAGCGCCCGCCGTCCATAAGCGGAAGTTGAAGCTCCTCAGGGAGCGAAAGATGCCGTCCGCTCGATTCCTCATGGGCGCCCGGGCGTGTTGCCCCCATGGAACTGGCCGAAGTGACGCGCCAGACTGATGCTGATGAGCAGCGCGCCCAGGCCGAACGCAAGTGCGTGGCTTGTCGCGCGCGGACGAAAAGCGCCGACCCGCGCGACCAGCAGATACCCCACTACCGCGTTGAAGAATCCCCAGACAACGTTGACCGTTGCAGAGGAGAGCCCTTGGCCGGGCGGCTTTGCAAATGGACTTTGAAAGGGGCGTCCCATCGTGCCGGCGACAAAGTGAGGGACGGCGTTTGCCGTAAAAGCGCCCCCGAAGAAGTACGAGACAAGCGAAAGCCAGTTCATGATGTGGAGCTCCTTCTTTCCAGCAGCGAAATGATCTCCTCTGTAGACCCTGTCTCGCCGATACGAGGGAAGACGCTTCTGATGCTGTACTGGTGCGCGTCCGCCCGAAGATCGGTCGTTGCATCGAGCGCAATGGTCACATTGAACCCCTGCTCATAGGCCTGGCGGGCGGTTGCCTCAACGCCGCCGGATGTCGCCACTCCAGTCACAACCACCTGGGTAACGTCTCGCGCCTTGAGCTGGCGTTCCAGATCCGTCGTTGCGAATGCGCCCCAGCTTCGCTTCGTGACGGCAATATCGCCCGGTTGCCGATTCAACTGGGGCAGAAGGTCGCTCCATCCCTCGGAGAACGACAGGTTGCTGCGCGGACCCTCTTCCGTCCGTCCCGGCGCCCGTCCTGCCACATTGACCAGCGCGACTGGGAGCTTCTTCGCGCGGAAAACATCTATTAACGCGCACGTCCGGTCAATGATGCCGCCTATGGGATGAATGAAATTCCCATGGACCAGGCCCTTCTGCAGGTCAATGACGATCAATGCGGTGCCGGGGTCTAGAGTAGTAAGCGGCATCGGGTGCTTCTCCTCGAATACGAAGTTGGCATGGTTAGGAAGCGGAACACGATGGGTTCAATCCTCAACAAGCCGCGTAAGTAGTTCGAGCGCCGCCTGAAGCCTCTCCTGCTCGTGAGTGGAAAGCTTCTGCGAGATGGTCGTGGTCAGCCAATCTTGTCTCGCGGCCCTGCCCTCCTGAAGCCACTTCAGGCATTTAGGCGTGAGAGACATCAGAGTTTGCCGTCCGTCGCTCGGGTCAGGTGCGCCTCTCACAAGGCCCGATTCCTGCAGCGGAGCTACGACTGCGCTCATGGACTGGGGACGCATCCCTTCCGTTCGCGCCAGGCTTGAAACTGTGGCCGAACCGTCCTTCTCCAATCGAAGAACAACAGAGATCTGGGACGGCGTCAGATCGCTGTGTCCCCCATGCTCGCGTAGACGCAGCTTGAGCTTGCGGAATACCGTACGCATCTCGGCAGCAAGCGCCGAAGCAAGCCCGGTCTGAATAGAAGGCTGTCGATTGCTCACCAGATCAATATCTCATATCTACAGTTTGTCTGTAAAGTTTACCTGTATACATGTTTTTGACCGTCATCTTGATAGAGCTCCGACGCGCAGATGAAAAAACACAATTCCGACGCAGGAAGAGCGAAGCTGACGAATGATGGCTCCCTCCTGGACCGGCCTGCGAACACGCCTCACCCGACCAGGGTTGTCTATTTGGGACAGAAAAAGCTGGGTAGGCCGCATCTCACATGTGCGGTGAGGCGTTACCTGATGTTTCGGCTTTTTCTTTGCTTTCTTTACTTTCTTTGCTCATTCTCATTTGCACTCCAGATCTTGCTTGTAACCGGGTGCGGCAGCAGCAGCACAGTTTCTGGTAGCGCCAGCAGCGGCAGCAGTTCGGGAAGTGGCGGCGGTTCGCCGAGTAGCAGCTCTTCGGGATGCGGCGGTGCGGGATATGGATACAACAACGGAAATGGACAGATAACCGGCGTTTGGATGCAAAGCCCCTCACCAGGTCAGAATTCAGGCAATGTCCAGGTGAATGCAACCGCATACGGACCCGCTACCGTCGCCCAGTGGACGGTTTGCCTCGACGGTCAAGCCGTGTATCAGACCGTGTATCAGACAAAGAGCGCTGCGACGTCTATCGCGCAAGGGATTAATATTCCCACTGGCCAGCATCTTCTCTGGGCAACTGTATCGGACGTTAAGGGCGATTCCAACAGATCTGAAGTGAAGTTGATCCAGGTTGGACCGCCGCCGCCGAGCAGTACGGTGCTGCCCACTCCACCTGCAAACGCACAGGTGCTGACGGAGATGCAGAACGATACCGCCAACTGGAGCATTTGCAGTCTGTGCGCGGCGGGCACGAACACCACCGGCAACTACTGGATGCAGCCTTTTCAAAGCCAGCCCTCGCTGAGCGGCAGCAGCCTTGAGATGTATGCCAACGGGCCGTCCTGGACCAACGTGCTG
>DASYYO010000422.1:0-3800 GCA_035933805.1 Acidobacteriaceae bacterium
ATGAGGAAGTCATCGACTTGCTTCAGCGAAGCGGAGAGCCAGCCCGGCGCACCCTGCCTGCGGCGGAATGGGCCTCGAATGCGGATCAGGATGAGGTCTCGATCGACGCCGGAGGTGTATCACTCCAGGGGACGCTGACCGTTCCTAGAGAGGCGAAAGGAGTGATTCTTTTCGTTCATGGGAGCGGCAGCAGCCGTCATAGCCCAAGAAACCGGCGGGTAGCTGGAATTCTGCAATCGCATGGATTCGCCACTCTTCTCTTTGATCTGCTTACCCAGGATGAGGAAGACCTGGATCAGAAGAGCGCGGAGTTGCGCTTCGATATCGACTTACTCACGAAACGATTGGTCGGCGCGACCCATTGGATTGCGAAACATGCATCCACCGCAGCTCTCTCCATCGGATACTTCGGCGCCAGTACAGGCGCGGCGGCCGCTCTCGCCGCTGCGGCATTCCTTCGCGATCGTGTTGCCGCAATTGTCTCTCGCGGAGGGAGACCCGACCTCGCCGCGGACGCCCTGGGGAAGGTTCGCGCCCCTGTGCTGCTGCTGGTTGGCGGCAAAGACGAAATGGTCATTACGCTGAACCGCTATGCTCTGGACAGACTGCAGAGTCCGGTGAAGCATCTCGCCATCATCCCCGGAGCAACGCACCTCTTCGAAGAGCCGGGCAAGCTCGACCAGGTGGCAGCCATGGCTTCAGACTGGTTCGCTCGCTATCTTGTGCCCGATCGATCGGAGAAAGCAGCCGGCCATACCAGGGTCTCTGGCGCGCGTTGATGGGCCGCCCGGCCCCAGGCCTTGGTTGCGGGCTGAAATCCGGCTGGAAGGATGAAGAGGGTGCGTTCCCCACGATCAGCTGAATCGGCCCGGCTCGAGGAAGGCCGAAGGAGGAATCTGGTGGATCGCCAGGCAACAGTGAATCCGCTTGAGAATCCGGAGATGCAACCATGCTTGATGCTGCCGCCGTTTCGATCATCACCGATGTTGTCCAAGAGGCTGCCCACCCACTCACCGGCTCACAGACGGACTATGATCCGCTGCTCGCGTTCATCGGCGACGCTCGACTCGTTCTGCTGGGTGAGGCCTCCCATGGAACCCACGAGTTCTACCGGGAGCGGGCGCAGATTACAAAGCGCCTGATTCGCGAAAAAGGCTTCTCCGCAATTGCGGTGGAGGCCGATTGGCCCGACGCCTCCAGGGTCGATCGCTACGTACAAGGCGAGGCCATCGACCCGGATGCAGCCGCCGCTCTCGGTGGATTCCGCCGCTTCCCTGCCTGGATGTGGCGCAATGCCGACGTGCTCGATTTCGTCGGCTGGCTGCGTGCGCACAACGACTCGCTCGAATCGGGGCACAAGGTTGGATTTTACGGACTGGACCTCTACAGCCTTCACTCCTCCATCGAGGCGGTTCTCAATTATCTCGACAAGGTAGATCCCGATGCCGCTCTCCGCGCGCGCTATCGCTATGCATGCTTTGAAAACTTCGGGGAAGATCCTCAGACGTATGGTTATTCCGCAGGGTTTGGCCTCAGCCGCACCTGCGAATCCGAGGTAGTGGCTCAACTGATCGACCTGCAGCGACGGGCGCTGGACTATGCCCGCATGGATGGATGGGCCGCTGCAGATCGCTTCTTCGACGCTCAACAGAATGCTCGCCTGGTCAGGGATGCTGAGCAATACTACCGGACAATGTTTCGCGGCCAGGTCTCCTCGTGGAACATGCGCGACCGCCATATGATGGAGACGCTCGAAGCCTTGATCGAACATATCGGGCTGCGGCATGCTCCTGCCAAAATGGTAGTGTGGGCTCACAATTCCCATCTTGGAGATGCTCGCGCCACGCAAATGGGCCGGGATGGAGAGTGGAATGTGGGCCAGCTCGTCCGTGAAAAGTACGGCCACGATTGCAAGCTCATAGGCTTTAGCACCTATTCAGGAACAGTGACCGCGGCATCCAGGTGGGACAGCGCCGCTGAGCGCAAGCGGATACGCCGGGCGAGGCCCGACAGCTATGAGGGGCTGTTCCATAAAATCGGCATACCCGCGTTCGCGCTCACCTTCGAGCCCGGCTCGCATGTGGCTGGCGGGCTGCGCGTTCCGATGCTGGAGCGGGCCATCGGAGTGATCTATCTGCCGGAATCCGAGCTCGCCAGCCATTACTTCCAGGCGCGGCTCTCGGATCAGTTCGACGCCGTCATCCACATCGACGAAACCAGAGCGGTTGAGCCGCTGGAAGCGATCGGAGAAGAACGGGCCGGAGAACCTGCGGAGACCTTCCCTTCCGGCATTTAGCGCCGGCGCCGGCGAGGGCCCTGTTCTTTATGGACTCAGATGAGCGCTCGGACAAACCGTAAACACAGGACACCTTGCCGAGCGGATGACATTGGAGACGACTCGCTGCGTTCGTCTTCCGCTTGGCTCGCGACCTTCATACGCTCCGAGAACGATAAGATCCACATGTTTTTCATTTGCAACCCTGACAATCGCATCTGCCGTTGGACCTTCCCGGTTGATATATCCGGCGACGATCGAGGGATCCTCCATCTTCTTCAGAACGGATGCGAATGGCTCAAGCTGTGCGGAGATGCCGTTGTCAGCAGGGCCGGGTGCCTCCTGCGCGACATGCATCAGAATCAGCTGCCCGGCAAGGAATTGCGTAAGCCGCTCGGCGTAGACTACCGCGGAGGGCAGCTCTTCTGAGAGATCCGTCGGCAGGAGGACCCGCCGCAGATGGGTCCCCTCAAAAGCATCCTGCCTTACATTGCTCCCGACGGTCATAACCGGGCACGGCATGGATCGGAGGAGCATCTCAGCGACTGATCCCTGCGCCCGATCGTCCTCTTTACCACAGCCTCCCCGGGCGCCGGTCACGAGCAGATCTACCTGGCGATCCCGAACCAGCCGAAGAATCGTCTCCCGAATATCCCCATGGCGCACGATCGTCGAATGGCGAATGAAGTCATAGGCGAGGGACGCAGAGATTTTTTGCAGCTTTTCCTCAGCCGGTCCCATAAACTCAGCGATGCGAGTCTTTTCCGGAGCCGTTCCCGAGCAAGCTGCATTCGGGTCAATCACATGAACGACCAGCAGCCTGGCACAGAAAAGCTTTGCTAACTGCCGCGCGTAGTTTAGAGCCCCGCACGAAGCACTCGAAAGATCCGTCGCGAGCATAATCGTTTTCAAGCTCTGTTTGTATCCGACCATAGACCCCCCTACGTCTTCCTCAGGAGGTTGCTCTGTATCGGGCTTTGAGGAAGGCTTTTACTCCCTACGTCGGCAGACCGGCGCGCTTCTCAACCGCCGAACGGATTCAGCGCTCGCCATTGCGATCCATGCCGCTCGATGAAGCCGTCAAGCGCAGCTTTGGCTGGTTTCCTATCAGCGGTGAGATCCGTTGCGCCGTCCCTATAAAAGATGAGATGCGAGTTTCTGGCAGGGATGCGCGGCGCCTTCGCAAGCCTCTTCAATCGGGCGCAAAATGCTGGTTCGTGCCGCGATTTCGTTGGCATACGCAAGTCCCGCCGGGAGGCCATCTGGCAAAGAAGCCCGTCGGTCTGCTCGGCCGAGGTGAAGGCGCTTGACAACCGGCGACAGTAGTTCCTGTGATTTGTGTCACAGAAATGATCTCTCCCGCTGCGAGATGCTGTTTGTGGCAAACAACGAGGAGAGTTGCGATGCGAGACATTCTCAAGATCATCCAGGAACGTCATTCCGAGCGGGGCGCGTTCGATCCCGGCCGGCCAGTCTCCGGCAAGCAGCTCAAGTCGATCCTCGAGGCGGCCAGATGGGCCCCGAC
>DASYYO010000443.1:0-2328 GCA_035933805.1 Acidobacteriaceae bacterium
GACCTGCTCCATGATCTCTTTGATCTTTAGTCCGCTGCTGCTCTCGGCAATTGCCAGAAGGATAGAGACGGTGCGCAGCGCAGATTGCACACGCGGTTTCGGCGCTGCGCTTTCCGGTGAATCGTTGATGGGATCCTGGTCCGGCATGAATCAAATTCCGGCGGCGAAGCTCGCCGCAACCAAAAAGGAAGCACAGCCAGCTTGGGTCAGCTAATCGGTGGCCGATACAACCGCGGTGCGGCGCGCCAGCCGTTCAACCGCATCCCAGTCCAGGCAGATGCCCACTCCAGGCTCATCGCTCGCGAGCATCTCGCCTCCCTCAGCGGCCGGCTGCCGGCGCAGCAGCCTCCCGATAGGATCTGCTCCAGACGCCTCTGGAATCACCTCCACGCCTTCTACGTTCGGGAAGGCACAGGCGAACTGCAGGTGCAGAGGCGCAAAGACGTGAGGAAGCACCGTCTTGCCTGCGGCTGCCGCGATATTGATCGCTTCGATCGCACCGGTCACGCCTCCACAGGTCGTAGCATCGACGCGCAAAATGTCGATGCCGGCGGCCAGCTCGGAGATGGAGCGCGTGCCGAACACATCTTCCCCTGCGGCGATCGGAGTCTCCAGTTGCCGCTGCAACTCGTGAGTCAGCCGCCAGTCAGAGGCCGCAAAGGGATCCTCCAGAAAGTTCAATCCCAACTCGTCCAGCTCGCGGCAGAGGCGCTTGGCCTCGGTAAGAGTTGCCCAGCTCCAATGAGCATCGGCGCCGATCCGGCCCGGTAGTCTTGCAGACACTGCCGAAACGTACTCCCGGTCAAAAACCGGATCGTCTCCCTTCAACATGACCTTCACCCGGCGATAGCCCGCGTCGGCGAGAACTCCGACTTCGTCCACGACGTCGGGAATCGAGCGCTGATCCATGTAGTAGCCCGCCACCACGGTCGCTTCGGCTCGCTTACGGCATCCCCCCAGGATCTGATACAGCGGCTGTCCCGCACTCTTCGCCCCGATATCCCACAAGGCGATATCGATGAGACTAAGGCCCCGCGTGAGCGCCGCGCGTGCCGGAATATTGGAATACTCCAGCTTGTTCATGAGCTCACGGCGCATCGATGCGTCGCCGCCCAGGATGCGCCGTCCCATCGCACTCACCACTTCAAACAAGGGCGTCCCCCGGGGATATCCGATCGCCTCGCCAAAGATCCCCGAGAGTGTCTCCACCCGGATCGCAAGATAGTCCCGGGTGGTGATTTCAACTGGACCTAGCCGGAGGACATGCGGCAGGGGAATGGGGCACTCGGCGATTAGAACGCGAGAGATTTGCATACGATTTCTACTTCACCGGGGTGATTTCTGGATTCTTGAATGGACTAATATTTGTATGATAAATCTGTCAGCAAATCATAGCAGAGCTATCCTGAGATATACGAAGAAACAAGGGACCACTCATCAGCATGGCTTCGCCGCCGGTCACGTTCAACCCGGCAGACTATTTCCGGCAAGGACAATCGGGAATTCACAACAGATGCCGTATAAGCCGGAAGATAGACGTTCTCGCGTTCTTTTCATCTCATGATCTCTTTTGAAGGCCACACTGCATTCGTAACCGGCGCGGCCGGCGGCATCGGGCTGGCTACGGCAGAGCTGTTTTTCCGCCATGGCGCCCGGTTGATGCTCACCGACCTCGATGAAGGGGCTCTGCGCCTGTTTGCCCAAAGCCACGATCCGGCAGGCCACGCCATCGCTTTCCGTCCGCTCGACGTCACTTCCTCTCACGCCTGTTCCCGAGCGATGGAAGCAGCCGCTGAAAAGTTCGGAGGAATCGACTCTCTGGTGCACTGTGCCGGCATCTATCCCGAATCGCTCATTGAGAACACCAGCGACGAAGACTGGCGCCGCACGCTACAAGTGAATCTGGACGGGACCTTCTTCATCTGCCGCGCGGCGCTGCCCTACCTGAGGAAAAGCAGCTCGGTGGTCCTGCTTGCGTCGATTGCGGCAGCGCGAGGAAGCCACGGACATGCCGCGTACGCGGCCTCGAAAGGGGCCATGACAAGCTTTGCTCGCAGTCTCGCCATGGAAGCCGGCCCGGACACACGCGTCAATGCCGTGGCCCCGGGCATCATTGCCACTGCTATGACGGAGAGCCTGATTGCGCAGCGAGGTCAGGATCTTCTCGATCGAACAACTCTGGGGCGGCATGGCACGGCGGCCGATGTTGCGGGAGTGATTGCCTTCCTCTGCTCCCCGCTCTCCGGCTTTATGACGGGAGAGATCCTTCATGTCAACGGCGGCCTCTACATGGGCTGAGCCGCCGCAGGCCGGCAAACGTCCTACTCT
>DASYYO010000464.1:0-3176 GCA_035933805.1 Acidobacteriaceae bacterium
CGCGCCAGCGTCCGGAAGACTCCGGGCTGCCAGCGCTCCAGCGGGTCCGGATCCGCGGCGTGTTCGATCGGCTTGGCCCCATAGAGGAACCAGCCGAGTCCCAGTCCCGCGAAGACCAGCACGGAGGAGAGAATCATGAGCTGGAAGAAGCCGTCCTCGGCGAACTGATGCAGATCCAAATTGGCGGGCCGCATGCTCAGGAACTGCTGGAACCATGGCCAGGCGGGAGTTCCGACCAGGCCAAGGAGTACGGCGAAGGCGGCCAGGATGGCGAGGGGGGCGGTCATGACCCGCGGACTCTCGTGAGGCTCGCCGACGCCATGTCCGGAGCCATGCTCTTCGATCAGTGCAGGGGGTTCCTGGAGCGCTGCGTGTCCGGCGGCCGCAGGCATGCGCCGCTGGCCGAAGAAGACATAGCAGACCTGGCGGGTCATATAGAAGGCCGTGAGCAGGGCGCCAGCCGAACCGAAGTAGAAGGGCCACGGAGACGCGGACCAGAGATGGGCCGAATGCAGAATCGCATCCTTGCTCCAGAAGCCGGAGAAGAACAAGGGGAAGCCGCAGAGAGCCAGGGTGCCGGCGGCATAGGTGACGAAGGTGATTGGCATCCAGCGGCGAAGGCCGCCCATGTTACGAATGTCCTGCTCGTCCATGCAGCCGTGGATGACCGACCCAGCGCCGAGAAAGAGCAGCGATTTGAAAAAGGCATGTGTGATCAGGTGGAACATGCCCACGGCCACGCCGCCCGCGCCGATGCCCATCATCATGTAGCCGAGCTGGGAGATGGTTGAATAGGCGAGGATGCGCTTGATATCGTTTTGCGCGACGGCGATGACGGCGGCGAAGAGCGCGGTGATCGACCCTACCCAGACCACCACCTGAAGGGCCGCGGCAGGAGTGCTCTGCGCCGCGGGCGAGGCGCTCATCAGCGGATAGACCCGCGCGACCAGGTAGACGCCGGCGGCAACCATGGTGGCCGCGTGAATGAGGGCGCTGACCGGCGTGGGGCCCTCCATCGCATCCGGCAGCCAGACATGGAGCGGCAACTGGCCGGATTTGCCCGCCGCACCGAGGAAGATCAGCAGCGCGATCGCCGTGGATACGGCGACGCCAAAGGCTGCGGTGTGCGCGGTCAGGAGCGCGATCGCGGGGTGTTCCATGCAGCCGGCTCCATGATCGTAAAACAGCAGCGTGCCGGTCTCGCCATAGAGCCAGACCATCCCAAGCAACAGTCCGAGGTCTCCGATGCGGGTGGTGATGAAAGCCTTCTTGGCTGCAGCAGCCGCCTGCGGCCGCTCGTACCAGAAGCCGATCAGCAGGTAGGAGGTCAGCCCGACGATCTCCCAACACATGAAGAGCAGGATCAGGCTGTTGGCGATGATCAGGCCCAGCATGGCCCCCGCGAAGAGGGAGAGGAAGCAGAAAAAGCGGGTGAAGTTCGCGTCGTGGTGCATGTAGCCGAGGCTGTAGATGAAGATGAGCAGCCCGACGAAGGTGACCATCACCAGCATCACGGCGGCCAGAGGGTCCAGCATCCAGCCCAGCCTGATCCACTCCGAGCCAAACTGCATCCAGCGGAAATTGACCACGGTCCTCTCCGGATGCCCCAGAACCTGAAGGAAGGCGGCTACGGAGAGAAGGAAGGAAGCGGTCATGGAGCCGATCGCCAGCGCGGCCGCGGGCCCTCTGCGGGGGCGTTTGAGCAGCGCGCTGACACCGGCGGCGAGGAGCGGCAGTGCGGGAATCAGCCAGAGAAAGCGAACGATCCAAGCGTTCCAAACGATCTGGGGCATCCGCGCGTCCTACTCTTCCGTGCCGGCAAACCGGCTTACATCCGTGGTTTTGGTGTGCCGGTACACGGCGAGGATGAGCGCGAGGCCAACGGCGGCCTCCGCCGCGGCAATGGCGATTGAGAACAGGACAAAAATCGTACCGGTCAGCAACCGGGGGTCGTGTCCGAAGCGCCAGAAGGCGATGAAGTTGAGGTTGGCGGCATTCAGCATCAGCTCGATGCCGACGAGAACGAGAATTGCGTTCCGGCGGGTGAGGGCGCCGGCAAGCCCAATGGAAAAGACGATGGAGGAAACCAGCAAAGCTCCAGTTAATGGACTCATTCCGGCCTCTGCTTCTCCTTCATTGCAAGAATCACCGCTCCAATGAGAGCCGCCGTGAGCATGAGCCCGATCACCTCCAGGGGAAGGAGATAACCGCTCATCAATACGAGGCCGGTCTGCCGGACAGTGGGCTGAGGAGCCGGCGAGGACGGCGCGTGGACGGCAAAGCTATGGAGCGTTGCCCAGGCAAGCGTGGCAAATATAGCAGAAGCCGTCAGAATGCTGGCGATCCATGAAGGGGAAAGGAACCGCGACAGTGACCAGGGCGCGGACTTTGTCTCCGCGCCGCGCGTCAGCAGAATGGAGAAGACGATCAGCACTCCCACGGCGCCAACATAGACCAGCAACTGCGCCAAGCCGATGAACGCAGCGCCGAGATTCAGGTAGAGCGCTCCGAGCCCGGCGAAGGCGACGATCAAGGCCAGGGCGCAGTGCACCAACCCGCGCAGAGACATCGCAGCCCATGCGCCGGCGATAGTGAGGACTGCGAGAATCAGGAAAGGCAGGGTCATCGTTTTCCGTGCGGTAAACCTTCCGGTGTTCTTCCCGGATGTGTCGCTTTTCTCCGGCTCTTTATTGGACAACCGAACAGCGAGCCGTGGTGCGCACTGCTTTACTCGGCGAAGCGGTAGATACGTTTGGCGATTCTGTGCTCCCCGCCCAATCCCCGGGCGAGCAGCCAATACGCGGCAGCGAGAAACACGGTGCAAACCAGCCACCGGACGACTCCCTGCGGCAGGAAGCGCCAGGCCCCGGCGGCGACGAGCACCACCAGGGCCATGGGCAGCATGAATTTCCAGGCCAAGCTCATCAACTGATCCATGCGCAGGCGAGGCATGGTGCCGCGCACCCAGATGAACCCGGCAATCATCAGCAGCAGTTTGGCAAAGAACCAGATCCAGGAGGGGATCCAGGTCAGGAAGGAAAACGGCGCTGACCAGCCCCCGAGGAAGAGAGTGATTGCCAATCCGCTGATGGCAAACATGCCGAGATACTCTCCCAGAAAGAAGAGCGCAAATTTGAAGCCGGAGTATTCGATGTAGTAGCCGGCGATGATCTCCG
>DASYYO010000023.1:0-12058 GCA_035933805.1 Acidobacteriaceae bacterium
GATCGCCGCCCGCGGTTGGCCGACCGGCTGCGGCACAAAATTTCAAGGAGTAACATGACGGAAATTGCTCAAATTCACGCGCGCGAGATCCTGGACTCGCGCGGAAATCCGACCATTGAGGCAGACGTCGTTCTTGCCGACGGAGCGATGGGCCGGGCGGCCGTGCCGAGCGGCGCCTCCACCGGCGAACACGAAGCAGTGGAGCTGCGCGACGGCGATAAGTCCCATTACCTCGGCAAAGGCGTCCTTCGCGCGGTGGAGAACGTCGAAAGCGTGCTCGCGCCGGAGCTGACCGGCATGGACGCCGCCAATCAGCGCCTGATCGATGCAACCATGATCGCGCTCGACGGCACAGACAACAAGGGCCGCCTCGGCGCCAATGCCATCCTCGCCGTCTCCATGGCCTGCGCGCGAGCCTCCGCCAATGCGCTCAGTCTGCCACTGTATCGTTATCTCGGTGGAGTGAATGCGTCGGTTCTGCCCGTGCCGATGATGAACATCCTCAACGGCGGCGCGCATGCCGACAACAACGTCGACTTTCAGGAATTCATGGTGATGCCGGTCGGCGCGGAGCGCTTCTCCGACGCCCTGCGCTGGGGAGCCGAGGTCTTCCACACCCTGAAGGGCGTCCTCAAAAAGCGCGGCTACAACACGGCGGTAGGCGACGAAGGCGGTTTTGCTCCCTCGTTGAAATCCAATGAGGAAGCGATCGAGGTGATCCTGGAGGCCATCGAGCTGGCAGGGTACAAGGCGGGCGAAGATATTGCCATCGCGCTCGATCCCGCCGCCAGCGAGTTCTTCGACAAGGAGCGCGGGCTCTACGTCTTCAAAAAGAGCGACAAGAGCGAGAAGAGCAGCGAGCAGATGGCCGCCTTCTGGGAGAACTGGGTCCGCCAGTATCCCATCGTTTCTCTGGAAGATGGCCTGGCTGAAGATGACTGGGCAGGCTGGCAGTTTCTTACTCAGCAGATCGGTGAGCGCATCCAACTGGTCGGCGACGATCTCTTCGTCACCAACACGGAACGCCTGCAGCGCGGCATTGAGGAAGGCGTGGCGAATTCGATTCTGATCAAGGTCAACCAGATTGGGACGATCAGCGAGACCCTGGAAGCCATTGAACTCGCCCGCCGCTATGGATACACCTCGATCATCTCTCACCGCAGCGGCGAGACCGAGGACACGTTCATCGCCGATCTCGCCGTAGGCTCCAATGCCGGTCAGATCAAAACCGGTTCTGCCTCCCGCACCGATCGCATCGCCAAATACAACCAGTTGCTTCGTATTGAGGAAGAACTCGGGCAGGCGGCTGAGTTCTTTGGGCTGGAAGCAATCAACTTCGGCGAATAAGCCCGAAGCCACGCCAGCTCAACGGGAAAACAGCAGCAGGCGACCCCTCCGATGCCGGCCAGCGGGCCTTCGGAGGGGAACCGCCAAAGTCGGTCCCATCCGAAGGCTGCTGTACTCTGATAAAGGTCCGCGATGAGCGGCTCTCTCCCGCTGAGAGACTCGCTCACCTGCCCTGATTGTGCGATTTCCATCGCCTCGCTCTGCCGGCGCGGAAATCCGCGCACACGTTGCGAAGAGTGAAACTGGTTATGCGAATGAAATGTGTTCTTCCCCTGCTGTCCGTCATCTTTCTGGGCTCGCCGATCGCCTTGCCCGCCTTTGCGCAGCAGCCCGCCTCTCCTCCGGCATCCTCGGCGGCCAAAAGCCAGCGCGAAGCGAAGCAGACCCCCAGGATTGCGCCACCCGCCCATCCGATCACGCTGGCTCAGACCGAGGAGATGTTCCGGCTGATGCACTTTCAGGCCACCATGCAGGCCACCCTGCGCGCCACGCTGGAGCGGGAGCGCGAGCGGGCGCCGTTCATCCCGGAAGATGTCTGGCAGGATTTTGAAGCCTCCTTCGCCAAGGCGGATTTCATTCCGGTGTATCTGCCCGTCTATCAGAAGTATCTCTCGCAGGAGGATGCGGCCAAGGCCATCGAGTTCTATCGAACGCCCGCCGGTCAGCACACTCTCTCCGTCCTGCCCGACTTGATTCAGGACGTGGGCGAGGCCGCGCAGAAGAAAGGCGAGGAGATCGCCCGGCAGGTCTTCGAGCGCCATCACCAGGAGATCGAGGACGCCGCCAGGAAATACCAGGAGCAGAACGCTCCTCCTCCTCCGCCTGCGGGAAGCGGGCAGGGAAAGTAAGAGATCCCTCCCAACTCTGTGCTGCTGCGAGGGCGGCACTTGCTCGAACCAATTCCGCTCTGATCAGGAGATGACGTGTCGCTCAAAAAACCGCTCGTGCTGACCATTCTCGATGGCTGGGGTTATCGCCGGGAGCAGACTGGCAACGCTATTGCGCTGGCGCGCAAACCCGTCTATGACAAGCTGCTGGCCGGTTACCCCAACACCCTCCTGCACGCCTCCGATCATTTTGTCGGCCTGCCCGACGGCCAGATGGGCAACAGCGAGGTAGGCCATCTGAATATCGGCGCGGGCCGGATCGTACGCATGGACATCACCCGCATCGACGACCTTATCCGCAAGGGCGAGTTCTCCAGCCACCCGGTCCTGGCCGGCGCGTTCCAGCAGGCAGCGGCCGCGGGCCGCGCCGTGCATCTGCTCGGCCTGGTCTCCGATGGTGGCGTCCACTCCCATCAGGAGCATCTCTATGCTCTTTTGCGGGCGGCGAAGCAGCACGCGGTCGAGCGCGTCTTCATCCACGCCTTCCTCGACGGCCGCGATACTCTGCCTACCAGCGGCGCTGGATATCTCCGCAAGCTGGAGCAGCAGATCCAGGAAACCGGCATTGGAAAGATCGCCAGCGTGAGCGGCCGCTACTTTGCCATGGACCGCGATCGCCGCTGGGAGCGCGAGAAGAAAGCCTTCGACGCAATGGTGACCGGCCGGCCCGAGGGCGGAGCCTACACGAGCCCTGTCGCACGGGTCGAGGAGTGCTACAACAACGGCATTACCGATGAGTTCATCGAGCCCTTCGTCATCGTGGACGGAGCGGGGCGACCGGTCGGCAGAATTCAGGACGAGGACACCTGCATCTGCTTCAACTTCCGCGCCGACCGTGTACGCCAGATTACGCGCGTTTTAGCGCGCAACAGCGGCCTCAGCAAAGACGAGGGCCGCGGCCTTCCCGGCGCGGAAGATCTCGACCGCACGATCCCGCGCAGCGAAGTGCCGCGAAGCCTCCACTACGTCTGCATGACGCAATACGACAAAATGTTCTCCCTGCCGATGGTCATCCTGCCGGAATCGATGGAGAACCTCCTGGCCGACATGCTGGCGCAGGCCAATCTCCGCAATCTGCGCATCGCCGAGACGGAGAAGTACGCTCACGTGACCTACTTCTTCAACGGTGGAATTGAGAAGCCGTTTCCCGGAGAAGATCGCATCCTGGTGCCCTCGCAGAAGGTTGCGACCTACGACCTGGCTCCGGAGATGAGCGCCTCCGGCATCGCCGACGAAGTCGTCAAAGCTGTGAGCGATACCGCTTTCGACCTGGTCGTGGTGAACTTTGCCAACGCCGACATGGTTGGACACTCAGGCAAGATCGACCCTACGATCCGCGGCGTCGAGACCATCGACACATGCCTCGGCCGCATCTACCAGGCGCTTCGCCAGCATGGCGGCGCAATGCTGATCACCGCGGACCATGGCAACGCCGAGATGCTGATCGATCCGGTCACCGGCGGCCCGCATACCGCGCATACCACCAACCCGGTGCCCCTGATTCTGGTCAGTGAAGACGCTTCGAAGTATCGCCTGCGCAGCGGCGCTTCGCTGCGCGACATCTCGCCGACCATCCTCGCCATGCTCCGCCTCGATCCGCCAAAACAAATGACCGGCGGCGACCTGCGGGAACCGGTCGCCGTAGCCGAGGGCCTTCCCGCCCGGACGTAGCCGGGGGAAAAGAAGCCAGTCTTGCGGAGCGCGTTAGAAGCGCCGTTCGGCCTTGGGATACCAGGTCAACTGAAAATTGACGGTGGTGTCGGATCTGGAGCCGGGCTTGTAGACGGGAATCAGCCAGCGCTCGTATTGCGCATTCGCTCGCAGCTCCACGTCTGGCCGCAGCCGCTTGACCAGCTCAAAGCTATAGTCGTTCTGCGAGGTGCCGCCGGGGATGAAATCCCGAGTCGCTTTGTCCCCGCGGTAGGCAACCTGGACCCATTCGTTGGCCGAGAGGTGATACGTCAGCCACGCCTGTCCGCCCTTGTTCTCGCGTCCAAGCCAATCGCCCATCAGCAGTCCGTTGTTGGTATAGCCGTTTCTCTGTACAACCTCGATGTACATGAACTGGCCGCCGTTGGCCTGCCCGTTGTTTGGAGCGGTAGAGGCCGCTTCCACTCGCAGATCGAGTTTCGGGACGCCGGGGAAATGCGAGAGATAGAGTCCGGGACGTACCGCAGCCCGCCGCGGAGCGCTGATCGGGAAGACGTCGTCGTGCGTCTCTGAGTCGCTGTAGAGCGTCAGCCACTTTCGCAGGAAGGGAAGTCTGTAACTGAAGTCGACCGAGCTGAAGCGAGCGCCGGGATCCTTGCGCGAAAACTTCTCCCCTCCGTTGGTATCGCTGATGCTGTAGAAGCTCCGCCAGAAGGTGCCGAGCGTAACGGGTTCATGTCCGATACCGCCCCAGATCACCGTACGCTCAAATCCGAATTCAAAGTTGGGCGTCGGTTTGAAGGATATCTTCTCCGCATGCGTCCAGGGGCTCACCGGAACGTTGTGCCCCTTGAGCGGACCAACGAAGAAGTCGTAGCGGATCAGCCCCGCGATGCGCGAAATATAAGGCAGAGAGAGCGGCTCTACGCGGTTGATGCGAAAACTGTAGATGTTCTCCGCGTTGTTGCTCCACGCCATGCCGCCGCCGGCCGCCGGTCCGAACCAGTTGTCCATCTTTCCAAAAGAGATCTCGTGATCCAGCACATGAGCAGAGACGTATCCCTCGAGAATGGTGAGCTTGTTCGCCCCTGAAATCGGACCGTAAGGAATGGTCGTGTTGCCCGGCAGGGGAACCGCGCTAAAGGTTGCGAAGTCGTCGATGCGGGCAAGCAGCTCGGAAAGGTCAAAGGGATAGCCGGCCCAGCCGGGAGCGTGCTGGTACTCGCCCCGGAGGTACATGGAGAAGCGCCCATACTGCGCCACAGCGCTCAGCCCTGTGTAGTTGTTGAATCCGCCCGCATAGGGACGTCCATAATCGTTGATATCCGTCTGACCCAGGTGAAAGCTGTCGCGCAGCGGCAGCCCCGCAATGCCCATCGATCGCGTATACACCGAATCGAGCGCCACCCGGCCGAACTTGCGGTCCAGGGGAATCCGCATATCCGGCTCCAGCTCGTGTTCTATCCGGTCGTAGATACCGATCGCCTCATCGTTGTCGCTGGCCGTGATTCTGTTCCAGCTCTGGTCCAGCATATGAGCCACGGCGAGGCGCGTCCACGGGCGCAGGCCGAGAAACTCGCTATCGACAAAGCCCATCGAATAAAGCCGCATCATCGCCGGATAGATCCAGCTATCCAGCGGAATATAGGCAGAGCTGAAGGCGTCGATCGACCGGGAGGGCTCGGGATTTTCAAATTGGATTTTTTGTTCAGGAGTGGGAAGCTGGGCGGCAGGCGGCTTCTGTTCTGTCGGCGCCTGCGCCGGGCCTTGTTGCTGATCGCCCTCGGGGCGGACCGGAACTGGCTGAGGCAGCTGGTCCGGCCTCTGCTGCGATGGCGGTGGAGGAGCCGCCGGCGGAGCCTGATCTTGCGCTGCCGTGGGCAGCGTCAATGCCAGAAGGGCCGGAATCAAAATCAGAGACGCGCGCACCGCACGGGGAAATCTCAATCGAACCTCAAAACACGAATGGTAGTGCCCGATCTTGACCGAGGACAGCGGGCAGGGGCCGGAATTCTCAAGGATCCTGTGATTCCAAGCTAATCAATGGGAGGGCGGGGGTCAATTTGCATTGCAGAGGAAGACGAGCAGCCCGAACTCGTTCAGACAACCAGCCGCTATGGAAGAGAAGCAAAATCGCCCTGGAGCGCAGGCGCACTCTACCTTGCGCCGCCGCTCCCTCCATTCTGTTCCAGCTCCCGCTCGGCGGCCTCGACAGCCGCGTCCAGTTCGCTGGAAAACTTCTCCATCACCCGCCGCTTCCACGCGTGGTCGAAGAGCCCCTTGCCGCTGAGGTATTGCTCCATGCGCATCAAAGGATCGGCCGGCGGCAAAGAGGAATGCCTCGCCGCAGCCTGCGCGCTGCGTCCGTTCGAGCCGCGCTCCAGCAGATACGGTTTGCATTCCATCAGCGTCGGGCCGCCCCCGCGGCGAGCCCGCCGGATCGCCTCATGCGCAACCCGGTAGACGGCGACCGCGTCGTGGCCGTCGACAGGGATCGATGGAAAGGCATGTCCAGGCCGTTTGCCCGTACGCCCGCTTTTGCCGGCCGTCGCGGAGAGACCGTTGCGCGCAACGAAGAGGATGGGCAAACGCTCTGATCCCGCGGCGGCGAACATCTCATGCCACACGTCGTCGAACGAAGAACCGATCCCGGACAAGGCAACCACGACGTGGCCGCTCTCACTCATGCTCTTCGCCAGCGCAAGTCCGTCGGAGAGCGCAGCGCCGGGCAGCAGGCTCCCAGCTTGCCTGCTGCGTGCGCCGCTGGTTCTGGCACTGGCCGCGCTCCCGTTCGTGGCCGCCGCGTTCTTGCACAGATGCGAGAAGAAAGGATGGAGCGGGAGCCCATGAACAAGGTCTGCGATCCAGTCACGCTGGCCGGCGGCAAGCACATCCCGCTGCTCAAGATCGAGAGTGCACCCGGCCTCCACCGCTTCGTGGCCGAGTCCCGCGGGATACTCAGCCCGGAGCCGCTTGCGCTTGGCGAAGGCGCGCGCTCGCTCTTCGAAGGCGCGGGACTTCAGCATGTTGGTGTAGAGATGCTGCAGCCTCTCACTCTGCGTGAGAGAGCCGCCATTGGATTTTCCTGCGGCCGGTGCCTGCGCCGTCCTCTTCAACGCCTGTTTCCCCATTGCCTCTCGGTCGATCAGGCCGATTGTAAATCGTAGCTCTCGCCGCGCCTAGCGCGAGAGCTCGCGCTGCCTGCCGGGCGCGTCCGTGTCCTTCGGAAGTTTTGCACAGAAATGTGAAAAACCCTGTGCATTTCGCGTTGCAACGGTGATCCGGGGCTTGAATCTATTCAGGTTTCTACACTCTGCACTGCTTTCGATGCTCGCTGTCCTGCGCATGAAAAATCCCTTGCCGCAGTCCTCAAAAACCGTCGCCGTATGCCCTAGGTCGAGTAGTCCGCATTGATGTGCACATACTCGGTGGTGAGGTCGGTGGTCCAAAAGCGGCAGGCTCCATTTCCCAGGCCCAGTTCCACGCGGAGGAGGAGGTTGCGCTGCTTGAGATACTCATGCGCGGACTCTTTGTCCAGATCCGGCGAGACGCCGCCTGCTCTGCAGAGCTCCATGCCGCCGAGATAGATGTTGACCCGGGCGGGATCGATGGGAGCACCGGAGTAGCCGATCGCCGCCAGCACCCGTCCCCAGTTTGGATCGCAGCCGGCCCACGAGGTCTTGACCAAAGGCGAGTGTGCGATGGATCGCGCAATCTGCAGCGCATCCGCATCGCTGGCTGCGCCGCATATCTCCAGCTCGACCACGTGCTGCACCCCTTCGCCGTCCTCGACGATCTGTTTGGCCAGCGAGAGGCAGATCTCGTGCAGGGCGGAGGAGAATGCCGCCGCTGCCGCCTGCGCCGGAGCACGGGGCGCGCTTCCATCGATCGTCACTCCGCTGGCTCCGCTCGCCAGCAGCAGCACCGTATCGTTGGTTGATGTATCGCCGTCGATCGAGATCCGGTTGAAGGTGCTCTCGACCGCAGTCTTGAGAAAATCCTCTGCCGCCCGCGGATCCATCGCAGCATCGGTAAAGAGATAGACCAGCATGGTTGCATGGAGCCCGGAGCCGTACCCGGAGCCGTGCGCAGATCTCAGCCGCGGGTGGATCATGCCGGCCCCTTTAGCGACGCCCGCCAGGCGAACGGTGCGGCCTTCGGCCTCGATGCTCGCCGCGGCGATCTTGCTGCGCGTGTCCGTGGTCATGATCGCGCCGGCCAGCTGCTCGAGATGCCCAGGCGAGCTGCCCAGCCCGGAACGCAATACCGGAAGAGCAGCCAGAAGCTTCTCCTCAGGCAGAGGCACGCCGATGATGCCGGTTGATGAGGGAAAGACCGCGTGGCCTTCGCAGCCGAAGAGCTCGGCCGCCCGCGCGCAGATATGCTCGGTGGCAAGAATTCCCGGCTCTCCCGTGGCGCAGTTCGCATTGCCCGCATTCACCACCAGTGCGCGGATGCGGCCCCTGCCGCGCGCCAGGTGGCGCTCTCCCACAATCAGCGGCGCAGCGATCACGCGATTGCTGGTGAACATCGCGGCCGCGGCCGCGCCCTCATCCGCCACCGCGCAGGCGAAGTCGGGGTTGCCGCTCGCCTTGATGCCGGCGCGCACCGCGGCAAAGCGAAAACCAAGAGGCACCTGGCTTTTCGTGAGCCGGGTTCCCTGTGTATCTTGAGTCGTGATATCCATGAGTTTTCTACTCTATCAAGAGAACCGGGGCTCTTTCCTGCCGGACTCGATGGGCGGACACGCAAAGAATGCAAGCAGAAAAGCGCTTTCAGGTGCACCCTGAATTTGTCACCATGCGCAATGTAGACGTAGCGCGCGGGCAGAATGTGGTGTTGCGGGATCTGAATCTCAACATCGCCACCGGCGAGCATGTGGCCATCCTCGGCCCCAATGGCTGCGGCAAGTCGACGCTGATCAAAGCCATCACCTGTGAATGCTATCCGGTGGTGAGGCCGGGAATGGAAAGCCGCATCTATGGACGCGACCGGTGGGAGGTTCAGGAACTCCGCAAGCATCTCGGCGTGGTCGCCGCCGAGCTGCCTGGCGAACGCACGCCCCGCACGCGCGGTCTGGACGCCGTCGTCTCCGGCTTTTTTTCAAGCTCGACCATCTGGCCCAATCTGGAGGTGACCGACGCCATGCGCGAGAGCGCCATGGAGGCGCTGGAGCTGCTCGAAGCCGGCTATCTGCGCGACCGCTGGGTAGGGCAGATGTCGGCCGGCGAGACGCGCCGCGTCATGATCGCCCGCGCCCTGGTGCACAAACCGGAGACGCTGCTGCTCGACGAGCCCAGCAATGCTCTCGACTTTGCCTCCCAGCGTGAGCTGCGCGAGATCCTGCGCGGCCTTGCGCGCAGCTCCGCGGGGCGCAAGACCGGCATTGTGATGGTTACACATCACCTGGCCGACATCCTGCCGGAGATCGACCGGGTGATCATGATGCGCGGCGGCCGGATCGTCGGCGACGGTCCCAAACCCACCCTCCTGACCACGGAAAAGCTCTCCGGGCTCTTCGGCGTCGAACTGGAGCTGACGGAAAGAAACGGCTACTGGCATTCCTGGTAGCCCCCGCTCCCGGCCGCGCCGGGGCCGGCTCCGCCGCGCGAAGCCCGCTTGACCTTGCCCCGCCGCGGGTTTTAAGTTGTTAGTACACGGGAAAGGAGGATGATCCAGCGAATGAAAAATTCTGATGGTAGTAGTTGTTTCACAACACGTGAGGTGGCTGAGGCTTAGAGCCGTCCCGCTCTAGACCTGGTGGTGAATCTTCCGCCGAGGCCCACTGCAAGCAGAGTGTGGACGCCTCAGGCCAAACTCAACAGTTCCACCGGTGATCGAGGCCCGCGGCCGTTTTGCGCGGGCCTCTCGCTTTTTGCAGGGAATCTGCCGGGCTTACAATGGACTCCATGGAACCATTGGTGATTGCGGGCAAGGCCTTCCAGTCGCGGCTTATCGTAGGCACGGGCAAATACAAAGACGGACCTGAAACCCAGGCGGCCATTGAAGCCTCCGGGGCGGAGATGGTGACGGTCGCGGTCCGCCGCGTAAATCTCGATCGCTCCAAGGAGTCGCTGCTCGACTTCATCGACCCGCAGCGCTATTTTCTGCTTCCCAACACAGCGGGCTGCTATACCGCCGATGAGGCGGTGCGCGCCGCCCGGCTGGCCCGCGAGGTCGGCCTCTCCGACTGGGTCAAGATCGAGGTCATCGGCGACCAGGCGACGCTCTATCCCGATGTGCAAGCCACGCTCGAAGCGACCCGCATCCTGGTCAAGGAAGGCTTTACCGTGCTGCCCTACACCTCCGACGACATCGTCTATGCCCGGCGGCTGATCGATGCCGGCGCCGCCGCCGTCATGCCCCTCGGCGCGCCCATCGGCAGCGGCATGGGTCTGCAGAATGTCGCCAGCCTGCGCATTCTCCGCGAACGGATCACCGAGGTCCCGCTGATCGTGGATGCCGGGGTCGGCATGGCCTCTGACGTCTGTCTGGCAATGGATCTGGGCGCCGACGCTGTGCTCATCAACTCCGCCATCGCGCATGCCGCCAAACCCGTGCTCATGGCCGAAGCCATGCAGCATGCTGTGCTGGCGGGCCGTCAGTCGTTCCTCGCCGGACGCATGCCGAGAAAACTCTACGCCACGGCGAGCTCTCCGCTCGAGGGAATCTCCCGCTAACTCCCGCGCCCTGCTTCAGCCGATTGCTATAGACTCGGGTTCATGCGCGTCTTCGGCATCGATTGCGGAACCGATTGCACTGGCTACGGCGTGGTGGATCTGCGGCAGGAGGCGCGGGAGCAGCGTCTGGTCGCCATCGCCTCCGGCGGCCTCAAGCTGGCTAAAAAAGATGCTCTGCCTCAGCGCCTTGCCTATGTCTTTGCCGAGCTTACCCGGTTGCTCGAATGCCACCAGCCCGATGTGGTCGCCGTCGAGGAGGTCTTCTACTCGGTGAATGCCAAGTCCGCGCTCAAGCTTGGCCATATCCGTGGCGTCGCGCTCCTGGCTGCAGCCTGCCAGGGCCTTCCGGTTGCCGAATACGCGCCGCTGGCTATCAAATCGTCGGTCGTGGGCTATGGACTGGCGCAAAAGGACCAAGTAGGGTTCATGGTGAGCCGCCTGTTGAATCTCGACAGTCCCCCCCAGCCGGCAGATGCCGCCGATGCTTTGGCGATCGCCATCTGCCACCTGCACACCGCGCAGACTCTTCTTGCGCAAGGGACCCTGCGCTGAAGCCCATGGGGAGTGGAATGCGAACCTCTGCCATCGCCTTGTTGCTTCCCGCCGTCCTCCTGTCCGGCGCATCCGGCTCCAACTCCGGCGCTCACCTCCTAGCGCCGGGCGCGCCTGACCCTTCCGTGGCGCAGATCAAGTTCTCCTACGAAAACACCCAGCTCCAGCCCGCCCGGTATGTGCTGACCGTGGGAGAGAACGGCTCCGGCAGATACCGTTCGGAAGCAGGCAGCCAGCCTCCGGCCGACAAGTCGGAGCTGCCGGTCCGTGGACAGGATCGTGAGATCCGCATCTCTCAGGCCACCCGCGAAAAGATGTTTCAGATCGCCAAAGCCAGCCGGTACTTCGCGATGGATTGCGACGGCGGGGGAAATCATGTTGCCTTCCAGGGAACCAAGACGCTTGAGTTTCGCGGTGCCGAGGGGCAAGGAAGCTGCACTTATAATTGGACAAAAAATAAGCAGATTCAGTTAATTACAGATGATTTCCAAGCCATTTCTTTAACTTTGGAGGAGGGTGCCAGGCTGGATATGGAGTACGAGCACTCCCGCCTGAGCCTCGATCCCGAGCTGGAGCTGCTGGCCGGATTCGCCAAGCAGGGGCGCGCCATTGAGCTTGAGAACATCGCTCCGGTCCTCGAAAAGGTCGCCAAAGACGACGCGATCCTCAAGCGCGCGCAGCGCAGGGCCAGGGAACTGCTCGCCATCGCGAAGGACGAATAAGGCGCCTTCTTCCTGGCACACAGCGCAGGGCCAGGGAACTGCTCGCCATCGCGAAGGACGAATAAGGCGCCTTCTTTCTGGCATACAGCGTAGGGCCAAGGGGTTGCTCGCCATCGCGAAGGACGAGAAGGCCCAATAGACGCCCTCTCCTCCTGTCTCTCCCCGCCGCGCACCCTCCGCGACCGCATCAAAACTCTCTCGCTTAAAAGGTGTTTCATCC
>DASYYO010000035.1:0-3773 GCA_035933805.1 Acidobacteriaceae bacterium
AGAGAGGCTGGGTCCCATTGATATCTGGGTGAACAACGCAATGGTCAGCGTCTTTTCCCCGGTCAAAGAGATGGAGCCCTCGGACTACCAGCGCGTCACCGAAGTCCTCTACCTGGGCTTCGTATATGGCACGCTGGCTGCGCTGCGGCGGATGCTACCGCGCGATCGCGGCTCCATCATCCAGATTGGATCGGCGCTGAGCTACCGTTCCATCCCTCTTCAGTCCGCCTACTGCGCTGCCAAGCACGCCATTAACGGATTTACGGATTCTCTCCGGTGTGAGCTTTACCACGATAGGAGTTCCGTACGCCTGACGACTGTGCAGATGCCGGCGATGAACACCACGCAATTCGACTGGGTGAAGAATCGGATGCCTCACAATACGCAGCCGGTTCCTCCGATCTTCGAGCCGGAAGTATCGGCCGAGGTTGTGGTGGAGGCGGGGTTCGCCGAGAAGCCGCGCCGCGAGTATTGGGTCGGCTCGCCTACGGTCGGTGCCATTGTCGCGCAGAAGTTCTTCCCCGGCCTGCTGGACAAGTACCTCGGTAGCACGGGATATCGCTCGCAGCAACTCCCGAACGAGCCGCGAGACCCGAATGCACCCGACAACCTTCGCCAGTATGTTCCTGGGTTGCATAGCGCCCGCGGCAAATTCGATGACCGTTCCAAGCGGTCGAGCGCGGAGGTCTTTGTCTCGTTGCATCGAGGCTGGTTTGCGCTCGGCGCGCTGGCACTTGCCGGAACTGGGGCATTGCTCGCAGGCTCGCGGAGCCGCAGATGAGCGCTGCTGTGTCTGAAACGCAGACTGCGCCCGATGGCTTACTGCTCGCCGCCGCCTGCGCCGCGGCCGGAACGCTGATTCCGGTTGTTGCTCATCAACTCGGAATCCTCGGCCATTTGCCGGACCCTCCAGGTTCGCTCTTCGCCTCCGACCGGATCACGGAATCGAAGGCGGCGCACCCGCTTGGGATCCCGGATGGAGTGCTCGGAGCCGGCAGCTATGCGGCGACAATTGCACTTGTGCTGCTGGCCCGCACGCGGCCGAAGGTGCGCAAACTGCTCGCGCTCAAACTGGTGGCCGATGGTTCGCTGGCCGGATTCAATGTCGTGCGCCAGGTGGCCCTTTTTGAAAAGCTTTGCTCGTGGTGCACCGGAACAGCGGCTTGCACAGCAGTCATGGTCTTGGCCGGACGAAGGCTGCTCACCGCTGAGCTCAGCCTGCGGAAGCCATCGCGGAGAAAACCCAGGCGGCAGAGAAAACCATGGCGATAGATCCGCAAAGGCGTGCCGCAGTCGTCAGAGCTCTCCATGGTTCAGATCTCGTAGCGCTGGCCTGCTTCACGCCGGCTGAGGTTCTGCTGCTCACCGGGTATTGCCCCGTGATGGGAGCCAGCATGGCGATCGCAACCCGCGATCAAGGGGTCTGGGCGATCCTCCCGGAAGACGAACAGGAGTTGGCGAAGGCGACATCGAATGCCGAGTTGATTCCTTATCGGCCGCATTTGCTCGACAAGCTCACCAATGCATCGGAGGCCCTCGCCGAGCCACTCAAACAGTTAGCGAAGCGGCTGCGTCTCTCCACCGGGGAGATTGGTACGAAGCTATATAGCGATCGGCAGCCCGCTCCGTATCTCTCCGTCAGCCACTCTCACACTTCGTTCCTGGACGTTCTTCGCCGCGCCTGTCCAGAGATGCGGGTGGTCTCCGCAGACCACATTCTCGACCAGCTGAAATCCAGAAAGACCGCGACAGAAGTCGCCCGGCTGCAGCATGCATGTGCGTTGACGGCGCCAGTCTTCCGCATCGCTGGGCAGGCCATCGCCATTGGACGTCGCGAAGATGAAGTAGCGGGCGACCTCGCAGCGGCCTTTACTGGAGCGGCAAACGACGGATTTGAGCGCGGGTTCGGCTCCTTTTTCTGCATGTCGGGGCCGAATTCCGTTAAGGCCGCGGGGGCCTATGCGCGCACGCGCCGGCGCGTCATTGAATCAGGCGATCTGGTGATGATTCATGCCAACACCGCAGGCGACGGCTTCTGGACGGACATTACCCGCACCTTCATCGCCGGAGAGCCTTCAAAACAGCAGCAAAGGATGCAGGAAGCCATTGCGGAAGCGCGCGATGCGGCACTCAAAGCGATCACGCCCGACGCCGCTGCGAGCACGGTCGATCGGGCGGCACGCTCGGTGCTCGAGAAACATTGTTATGGCCCGGCGTTCAAACACGCGACCGGCCATGGGGTAGGCTTTGCTGCGGCTGATCCGAACGCCCTGCCTCGCATCCACCCGGCTTCTCCTGATGTCTTGGAGACCGGAATGACCTTCAACATTGAGCCGGCAATCTACCTCGACGGCATCGGCGGCATGCGCCATTGCGACGTCGTCGTCTGCGCCGGGAGCGGGCCCACTGTACTCACGGACTTCGAATGAAGCAAGAGTTCTCGATTACCGGAGGATCCGTCAGCTTCTACACAGTTCCCACCGATGCTCCGGAGGCTGACGGCACTTTCTCCTGGAACAGCACCTCCATGGTGCTCGTGCGGCTCGAATGCGGCAGCGTGCGATCGCTCGGCTATAGCTACGCCGACGCCGGCACGGCAGCGGTAGCGCAGAAACTCCTCCAGGCGTTTGTGCTCGGCTCCGATCCTCTCTGCCACGCGGCTACCCTTCAAACGATGCTCCGCTCCATTCGCAATCTGGGTGAAACTGGCATTGCCATGATGGCTGTCTCTGCGATCGACAACGCGTTATGGGATCTTCGCGCGCGCCTGCTCCAGCTTCCGCTCGTCAGTCTGCTTGGCCAGGTCCGTCCGAGTATCCCGGTCTACGGCAGCGGCGGCTTTACCAGCTATACGGATCAGCAACTCTCCGATCAACTCGGCGGCTGGGCGCGCGAAGGATTTGCCAGCGTCAAGATGAAGATCGGAACGCATCCGCATCTGGATGCCGGCCGGGTTGTGACGGCGCGAAGAGCGATCGGCGAGAACTGCGACTTATTCGTGGACGCGAATGGTGCGTATACAGTGACGCAGGCGATTGAGCTCGCGCACTGCTTCGCAGAGCAGGGAGTTCGCTGGTTCGAGGAGCCCGTCAGTTCCGACCATCTCGCCGGCTTGAACCAGGTCCGGCAGCACGCTCCGGGAGGCATGGATATCGCCGCCGGCGAGTACGGATACAGTGCCTGGTACTTCCGTTCGATGCTCGATGCACAGGCGGTCACGGTCCTGCAGGCAGACTGCACCCGATGCGGCGGAGTGAGCGGTTTTCTGAACGCCGCCGCCCTTTGCTGGGCCCATAACATCCCTCTCTCTTCCCATTGCGGCCCAAGCATGCATCTCCACGTCTGCTGCTCCGCGCCAAGAGTAGTGCATATGGAGTTTTTCCATGACCACGCACGCATAGAACGGATCTTCTTCGACGGATTTTGTGAGCCCGCCGGTGGCTGCATGACACCAGATCTAGCCAGGCATGGCATGGGACTTGAATTCAAGGAAAAGGACGCAAGCAAATTTCAGGCTTAGCTCAGGTCAGAGAGCCACCATCTTGCGGGACCGATCGAATCGCAAAGAAGCAGCCTCCAGGCATGAAAATGAACTCAAACGCGACAAGCCTTGCGCACCCGGTCCAGGATGCAGAAAAGATCGTCCATCAGATTCGCGAAGGGCGTTTCCAGCGCAGCCTGGCTTTGATAACGGCAGCAACCAGCATTCTCAGCGGCCTTGAGGTTGCTTACGAGCACTACCGGGGCAGCTACAGCCGCCGCGTGATGTATAC
>DASYYO010000049.1:0-3156 GCA_035933805.1 Acidobacteriaceae bacterium
GCGGCTTTTCGCCGCAGTTCGCTCTGCTTGACGCGATCGTGGGTCGCGAGCCAATCCCAAACCGGGATTTCGAGAGAGACCAGCGCGGAATAGCCAAGATTACGCACATGGTCCGGCCCATTCACGGCAAACTGGGGAGCATCAATACCGTAGGTGTAGTTCAATGAGAGAGTGGGAAAATATCCGGCGCGAGCGGCTTCTACATCCGCCTCTGCCGCCTTCGCCGCTTCGAGTGCGCTCTTCAAATCGGGATTCTGCCGGGCTGCCGCGGCCTCAATCTCCGGTTCTGCGGCGAGGGCTGAAGGCTCCTGCGCAGCGACCTGGTAGTTGGTGCGAGGGTCGGGGAAGAGCAGCGCGCCAAGGTCTAAACGTGCCTTTTCCGCTGCCAGCGCGGCGTCGCTGGACTCCCGCTGCCGCTGCTGGAGAACCAGGTCTGCTTTGACGACATCGGCGTGGGCCACCTCGCGTCCCGCTTCCAGCTTTCCGGTCAGGACGCGGAAGGCTGTCGCCTCGTCGGCGCCGGCCTGGGCTGCGCGGAGCCTGGCATCCGCCGCGAGCAGGCCAAAATAACCTGACACAACGCGTACGACTAAATCGCGCCGCGCGATCTCGAGATCGGCCCCGGCCTTCCGGGCGAGCGCGCCGGCTCGCTTGAAGTCGGCGAAGCCCGCTGCGCTGACTGTCTCGGTGATCAGGGCCTGGCTGGCATATTCACGAATCGCATTGTTGGCGATGAATCTGGGGGCGGGTTGCGCAGCCACTCCCTGGCCAGCCTGGTTTAGCAATCCATTCGGTTGCGTGTACAGATATTGATTCAGATATGAGGCGGAGGGCAGCAGAGCGGAACGGCTGATCGACCGGTCCAGTTGAGCGGAGCCTCGATCTGCAACGCTGGTGGCATAAGCCGGGTCATTCCTCTCCGCCAAGGCAATCGCCTGATCGAGGGTGATGACGTTCACGGCTTGAGAAGTTGAAGCCACTGCCGGCGCCTGTCCGAACAGCAATGGGCCGGTCGAGGCAAAGAGCGCAACCGGTATCAAAAAAGAGCGTATTCGTCTGACGGGTCGCTCCTGCGGCGTCTCCCGCTGTTGTTCTCTGCCTATTCCCATTCCCGGTAACCTAACAATTTCACCTTAAGCGATCCTGAAGAGCGCGGGGGTTCTCGGACATACGCCTCCGGCAAGGGATTTCCAGGCCTGAACCCCCGGAACGGTGTCTTTGGGCTGGAGGCCGCAATCTCGATATACGGAATCTTCTCATGAGCTATCGCGGATGCTCCATGCCCTCCCAGCGGGAGATTCGGCAGCCTCGCTCGACGATTTTAGACACACGGGAACCCTGTTCCTGCGGCGCAGGGCGTCCCGCCGGCTCATTGCATTTCGAGGAAAAATCGGTGACATTGAGGGGGAACACGGATCGGCATCAAAAAAGATCGTTTCGTGACCAAGGAGCCGTCATGGCGAAATCTACGGTTCCGGCGCCTCTCTCGCCGGCGGAAGTTGTCCAGACCACACGGGAACTCAACTACGGCACATGGCGGTATCAGAGGACCTGGAACCCCATGCACGTGGTCGACGCCGAGGGCTGCTACTTCATCGACAGCAATGGCAAGCGGTACCTGGATTTTGCTTCACAGTTGATGTGCGTGAATCTGGGCCACAAGAACCCGGCGGTGATCCAGGCGATCAAGGAACAGGCGGAGACGCTGCCGTACGTGATGCCCGGCTACACGACAACGGCGCGCGCGGAGCTGAGCAACCTGCTGTTGGAGGTGCTGCCGGAGGGGCTCAACAGGTTCTTCTTCAGCACCTCGGGGACGGAAGCGAACGAAGCGGCTTTCAAGATCGCCCGCATGTACACAGGCAAATCGAAGATCATCGCCCGCTATCGCTCCTATCACGGCTCTACCTCCGGATCGATCGCGGCGACCGGGGATCCCCGCAGATGGCCCGCGGAGCCGTCGGCCAAGGGCCCTGGCGTAATCTTCGCGCCGGAGGTTAACTGTTACAAATGCCCCATTCAGCACAGCTATCCCGGGTGTGGCATCGCCTGCGCCAGCTATGTCGAGCACATGATTGAGAATGAAGGCGACGTAGCTGCCGTCGTGGTCGAGCCGATCGTGGGGACGAACGGGGTTCTGGTCCCTCCCAGGGAATACATGCCGAGACTGCGCGCCATCTGCGACCGGCATGGCGTGCTGCTGATCGACGACGAGGTCATGACAGGGTGGGGCAGGACGGGCGAGTGGTTTGCAATGGATCATTGGGGGGTCAAACCCGACATTCTGACCACGGCCAAGGGGATCACCTCCGCCTATGTTCCTCTTGGCCTGACGGCGACGACGGAGAAGATCGCGGCATTTTTTCAGGATCATCTCTTCGCGCATGGGCATACCTACGAAGCGCATCCCATGACGCTCAAGCCGGCGGTGGCGACCATCCGTGAGATGCAGCGGCTCGGCGTGGTCGAGCGTGCGCGCGAGCTTGCTCCCTATGTACAGGAGAAGCTGGAGGCCCTCAAGAAAAGGCACGTTTCGATCGGCGAGGTGCGCGGGCTGGGTCTGTTCTGGGCGGTCGAACTGGTCAGGAACCAGAGCACCAGGGAGCCGTTCAACACGATGCGCGACAAGGTCGAGGGCAAGAGCCTGCTGGTCGATCAGGTCGCCGCCAGGATGCTGGTCTCCGGAGTCGCCATCCAGGCGTGGATCAGCCATCTGGTCATCGCTCCGCCGCTCATCATCGAGAAGCAGCAGATTGACTTCGGCATCGAGGCGCTGGATCGCGCGCTCGAAATGGCGGATGCCCTGGCAGAGTCTTGAACGCTTGACTTCATGGCCCCGGGGAAAAAGGAGCAATGAACAAACGGTATAATTCGGCTCGATTCAAAGCGGCAGTCTGGCGGAAAAGGTTTTCTGTAGATTCCAATCCGCCGCTCTTTCGGTTCACCTTCAGGAGGCATGATCTTGCACTCTTCTTTCCGCTCCACGGGGCTTTCTCTCATTGCTCTGCTCGTTTTCGCTGCCGCTGCTTCTGCCGCCGCGCAGAGCGCACAACCGACGCTCTCGGTGGATGTCGCGAACGTCAAAGGCAAGGTGAGCCCGCTGCTGTACGGGCTGATGACCGAGGAGATCAATTACTCCTACGATGGCGGCCTGTA
>DASYYO010000059.1:0-43757 GCA_035933805.1 Acidobacteriaceae bacterium
GATCTTCTACATCATTGAAGCGTACAAACTCCACGCCCGGCATCACGGGCTCGAAAGGCGTGCGGTACTTGTCTTTGTAGGTGGTCGCGACCGAACCCATGGTGCGTCCGTGAAAGCTGTTTTCGAGAGCCAGGAAGCGGGCGCCGATGCTGCGGCCTTCGCTGCGCAGCATCTGAGAATAGGCGCGCGCCAGCTTGAGCGCAGCCTCCCATGCCTCGGTGCCGCTATTACAAAAGAAGGCGCGGTCGAGCCCGGTTCTCTCCGTCAGGCGCATGGCCAGCTCGGCCTGGCCCTCCTGAAAATAAAGATTGGAGAGATGCACGAGCTTGCGGCTCTGTTCAGCAATGGCGTTGAGAATCACCGGGTGGTTGTAGCCCAGGATGTTCACGCCAATGCCGCTGACCAGGTCCAGATACTCCTGGCCGTCCTCATCGATCAGATAGACGTCGCGGCCGCCGGTAAAAAGGATCGGAATCCGCTCGTAGGTGGGCAAGAGCAGCTTGGATTCCGCTGCCCGGACCTGATTCAATTTCATGCCACCATCACCTCAGTTCCTTGGGAGACGCGCGAGCTGCAAAGATCGGGCAGAACCCCCGCCGCTTCCGCGGGGAGAATTCGCACCCGTTTGACACCCGCCAGGAGAGCCTCGCGGCAGGCGTGGAGCTTGGGCAGCATTCCGCCGCTGATGACCGAATCGCGCGTGAGCCCGGCGATCTGGTCGACGCTCAGCCAGCGCATGACCTGTCCGTTGGCGCCGCGCACGCCGGGGACATCGGTCAAAAAGACCAGAGCGTCGGCCTTGCAACTCGCCGCGCATGCCGCCGCCATCTCGTCGGCATTGATGTTGTAATACTGGCCGTCGAAGCCCAGGGCCATGCTCGAAAGCACGGGCACCGCTCCCATCTTCCAGATAGCCTCGAGCCAGCGTGGATCGGAGGCGGCGATCTCCCCGACAAATCCGAGGTCGGGCGCGGTGCGCTTCTTGCGCGCCCGGAAGATCAATCCGTCGCCGCCGGAGAGCCCGACCGCGGCCTGTCCCAGCGCGCCGATCGCCGCGACCAGTTCCTTGTTGACGCGGCCGCCCAGGACCATCAGCGCAGTATCGCGCGTCTCCGCGTCGGTCACCCGCAGGCCGGCGACAAACTCGCTCTGCTTGCCCAGTTGTTTGAGGATGCGAGTGAGAGCCACGCCGCCGCCATGCACCACAGCGACCTGATTGCCGTCCCGGGCCAGCTCCGTGATGGACTTGGCGCAGAGTTGCAGCAGTGCGGGATCTTCCAGCGCGGCGCCGCCGAGCTTGACTACGAATCTCATGCCAGCCCCTCCGCTTCGTCCCATCCGTACATTAAATTCATATTCTCCACCGCCTGTCCCGCGGCGCCCTTGAGCAGATTATCGAGGCAGGAGACGACAATGCATCGCCGTCCATCCTTCGCCAGCCGAAAACCAATATCGCAGTAATTCGTTCGCACCGAGTGCTGGATCTGCGGAAGAATCTCCGAACCATGGCCACCGCCCTTGCTCTGCGCGGCAGTTTTCGATCCCTCTGCGGAAGCCTTCGATCCCCCTGCGGCAGTTTTCGATCCAAAGATGCGTACCATCGGGCTTTGGGCATAGAACTCACGGAAGAGCGACTCCACTTCGGCGGCGTGCTTCTTTTCCCGAAAGGTCAGATAGATCGTCGAGAGGATTCCGCGGGGGATGGGCAGCAGATGCGGAGTGAAGATGATCTCTTCCTCGCTGATCCCCAGCTGTTCGGTAATCTCCCCCATGTGGCGGTGGCCAAAGACCGCATACGCGGAGAGGTTGTCGGCCGCATGCATAAAGTGTGTATTCGGCGTCGGCGCCTTGCCCGCCCCCGAGACTCCCGACTTCGAATCGCATACGATCCCCCTTTCCAGATCGACCCATCCGGCAGAGACCAGCGGCTTCAGCGCCAGGATGACGGAGGTGGCGTAACAGCCGGGATTCGCCACTACGCGCGCAGTACGGATCTGCTCGCGATGCAGTTCCGGCAATCCGTAAATGCTGCTTGCCTGCACCTGGCCGGCGGCGGACTCATCGGCATCTTCAAAGTTGTAAATCGCCCGGTTCCGGGAGTGCTGCAGCCGCCACGCCGCGCTCAGATCGATCACCCGCAATCCATGGGAGAGCGCCTCCGGAACCCAGCTCCGGGATTGCTCGTGCGGCGTCGCCATAAAGATCAACTCGACTCCCCGTTCCTTTACCCGCTCCCAGGAGAATGGCTCGACCAGCAGAGACCCGCTACCGTTGTTGCCGGCAAGCTGCGGATGCAGGTCGGTCAAAGGCATGGGCTCAGAGTCCCGTCCGAAAAAGACGGGCTCCCGAGAGATCAGCCGAGGGTGATGCAGGAGCAATCGCGCCAGTTCCATCCCGGCGTAGCCGCTGACTCCCAAAACCCCGGTTTGCGGTGCATGTTTCGCCATCACCCAATCATCTCAACCAAAAGAAGTTCAAACGGCAAATCAAAAAACATTCAATTTCCTGGACAGATTTCAGCCGATCAGTTCCTGCAGCCGGTTGCGCAGAATCGCCGCCCGCTTGTCGTCCGGGCAGATGATCAACACCGTGTCGTCGCCGGCGATGGTCCCGACGGTCTCAGGCCAGTCTTCCGAGTCGATGGCCAGGGCCACCGCCTGGGCGCTTCCGCTGGTGGTGATCAGCACCAGCTGGTTCAACGCCTGCTTGATCTTCAGCCCGAAGCTCCTCAGCATCTCGTGGATCTCCGGCAGGTCATCGTCCCCGGCCGAGCCGTTGGGCAGAGCGTAGCCGTTTGGCCCCTTGTAGAGATGGAGCTCGTGAACATCCCGGGAGAGCGTTGCCTGGGTTACGTCGAAGCCGCGCTTCACCAGCCGCCGGCGCAGCTCGTCCTGGCTGGTGATGGAGTTGCCGGCAACCAGCTCCCGGATCGCATTGTGGCGCTCATGTTTCATCGCGGAGATTGGAGCAAACAGAGGGCGCGGCAAAGAGGCCGCGCCTTGCAGTGCATAAAAACGCTATGCATAAAAATGCATCTTCATGTATAAATATACATGACACCGTTGTCAACCGACAGACTTCGTTCTTTTTTGTGGATTCCGTAAGGCTGGTGATGCTGTTGACGACGTCCTCGAACGCCGGGGTGTCCAGGCCAAATCCCAAAATAATTGAATCTACCGGTTACTTGCCAAAGCAGCAGGGATTATAGTTACTTATGGGCGACATTTCTCAAGATTTGGTGCGCAACGTCGCGTCACCGGGATCCAGCCTCCTGGACTCTCGCTTCGATCATGATTCATGCGGAGTTGGCTTCGTCGCCACCTTGCGCAACCAGCCCACTCATCAGATTCTCGTCCAGGCGCTGACGGCGCTGGCCCGGCTGGCTCATCGGGGAGCCATTGCCGCCGATGGGAAAAGCAGCGACGGCGTGGGTATTCTGACGGGAATTCCGCGCAAATTCCTGCTTGATTCCATTGGAGTTTCTCTTGACGCTGCCCAGCCGCTGGCAGTGGGGGTGATGTTCCTTCCCTCCGACGCCGCGGTTCCCAAACGAGCCTTGGAAGAAGCCCTGGCGGCCCAGCGGCTTGAAGTGCTCGGCTGGAGGTCTGTGCCTACACGCCGGGAAGTGCTGGGCGAGATTGCGCTCGAAAGCGTACCGGTGATCGAGCAGGTGCTGGTTACGGCTTCAGATCCGGAGAGGCTGGAGCGCAGATTGTTTGTCGCGCGCAAGCAGTTCGAACGCACCTTTTCCGGGGACTCGAACGCCGGCTATCTCTGCTCTTTATCCTCTTCCTGCATGGTCTACAAGGCGCTGTGCGCCGGCCGTCTGCTGGCTGAGTTCTATCCCGATCTCGCCAGCCCGGCGTTTGTGACCTCCTTTGCCATCTTTCATCAGCGCTATGCGACTAACGTACTGCCCTCATGGCATCGCGCGCAGCCGCTCAGGATGCTGGCGCACAACGGCGAGATCAATACCATCTGGGGCAACCGGAGCCGCATGGAAGCCCGCGCGGCTACGATTCCCGCCCAGTTTCATCCGATTCTCACCCACGATGGCTCGGATTCAACCAATCTCGACGAGGTGGTGGAGCTGCTTTCGCGCAATGGGCGCAGCGTCGCCGAGGCGGTTCGCATGCTGCTACCGCCCGCCGGGCGCCAGCACGACTCCGCCTTCCTGCGCTATCACGCCGATTGCGTGGAACCCTGGGACGGGCCGGCGGCTCTGGCCTTCGCCGACGGGCACCTGGTCGGCGTGGCGCTCGATCGCAACGGACTGCGCCCTTGCCGCTACTTCCTGACCGACGATGCACTGGTCGTCGCCGGATCGGAAGCAGGGCTGGTCGATCTTGATCCCGAAAAGGTGATTCACAGCGGCCGGCTCGGTCCCGGAGAGATGCTGGTGGCCGATCTGGATGCGCATCAGCTGCTCGAAGATGAGCAGCTTCTGCGGGACTTCGACCGCTTCAGCAAGTATTCCGACCTGGTGGAAGACACGCCGCTCGAACCCTCGCGCTTTCCGCCCCCGGTCCACGGTCTGGCCCAGTTGCAGTTCGCCTTCGGCTATACCAAGGAAGACGTCCGGATGATTCTGACTCCCATGGCGGCCGACGGCAAAGACGCTGTCTGGTCCATGGGGGATGATACGCCGCTCGCGCCTCTGGCGCGCTCTCCCCGCCCGGTCTACGCCTTCTTCCGGCAGCGCTTCGCGCAGGTGACCAACCCGGCGATTGATCCGCTGCGGGAGTCCTGCGTGTTGAAGTTGGGGACACGTCTCGGTCCGTGGCCGCACCTGCTGGATTCCAGAGCGCGGATTCCCGGGCTCGCGCTCGAATCGCCCTTCCTCTCTCTCGGCCAGGCCCATGCGCTGCGCAATCGCGAACATGCCCTGGCGGAAGAGATGCCCCTGGCGGTGCTGGACTGCGTCTTCGCGCCATCCGTCACCCTGGCGCGAGCTCTGGATGACCTGTGCGCTCGCGCGATCGATCTGGTTCGTGGCGGCGCCGCCATCCTTCTTCTCACCGACCGCACCCTGGCGCAGGAAGAAGGCCGTCCCGGCTCGCCGGCGAATCTCCATGGTGGGGGACTGCCCGAATCCAAATCGGAGCTGATCCCGATCCCCATGGCTCTGGCTACCGGAGCGGTGCACTCCGCGCTGGTGCATGCCGGCGTGCGGACGAAGGTGGGTCTCGCGGTCGAGGCCGGCGACTGCCGAGACCTCCATCACGCCGCCGTTCTGATCGGCTTCGGAGCCGGCGCAGTCTGCCCCTGGCTGGCCCTGGAGACCGCCCGTACGGTCGATGCCGAGCATGGCGAAGCTAATATGCTGCATGCCTTCGGCTTAGGCCTGGCCAAGATCATGTCGAAGATGGGCATCTCGGTGGTCGACAGCTATCGCGGCGCGCATCTGTTCGACGCTCTGGGCCTGGACCAGGAGGTCATCGAACGGTGCTTCGAAGGCACTCCCTCTCCGATCGGCGGCATCGGCTTTGCCGAGCTGGAGGCCTCCATCCGCGACCGCTGGTCGGCGGCCCAGGAGGAAGAAGCCCAGCTCGCCCTGGTGAGCGCCGCACAAAACGAGTCCAATCCGCCCACCGTCACCGCTCAGTCCGCCGCGGCTCCGGCGCAGAGCAAGGGTCTGCCCGATTACGGCTGGGTCCGCTTTCGCAAAGATGCCGGCGCCGAACCGCACGGCTGGCAGCCGCAGACCATCCGCGCGCTGCAACTGGTGACTGGCGCAGCCCGGAACTCCGCCGCTGCCAACCTCGAGCCCGCTCAGGCCTGGGCTCAGTTCACCACGCAGGCCGTCGAGCCGAAGCCGACCGTGATGCGCGACCTGCTGGACATTCGCGCAGCGGCGCCCGCGCTTCGCGTCTCCGAGGTAGAACCCCCGGCGAGCATCGTGCGGCGCTTCATCGCTTCTGCCATGTCTCTCGGTTCGCTCAGCCCTGAGGCCCATCGGACGATCACCGAAGCCATGAACATGATGGGTGCGCGCTCGAACACCGGAGAGGGTGGGGAAGACCCCTCCGTCTACTCCAGCAGAACCGGCGGCCCCGATCCTCTCAACAACAAAATCAAGCAGGTAGCCTCCGGCCGCTTCGGCGTCACTGCAGAGTACCTGGCCAACGCCGAGGAGCTCGAGATCAAGATCTCGCAGGGCTCCAAGCCCGGCGAAGGCGGACAGCTCCCGGGCCACAAAGTCACCGAACTGATCGCCCGCCTGCGCCATGCCCAGCCCGGCGTCTCGCTCATCAGTCCGCCGCCTCACCACGACATCTACTCGATTGAAGATCTGGCGCAGTTGATCTTCGATCTCAAGCGCGTCAATCCCCGCGCGGCGATCGGCGTCAAGCTGGTATCGGGATGCGGGGTCGGTACGGTGGCCGCCGGCGTAGCCAAGGCGTATGCCGACTACATCGTCATCGCCGGACACGCGGGGGGGACCGGGGCCTCGCCGCTCTCCAGCATCAAGTACGCCGGCAATCCCTGGGAGCTTGGTCTGGCCGAGGCGCAGCAGGTCCTTATCCAGAATGGCCTGCGCGGACGCGTTCGCCTGCGCTGCGATGGTGGATTGCGCACCGCCCGGGATGTCCTGATTGCTGCCTTGCTGGGCGCCGATGAGTTCGCATTCGGCACTGCGGTTCTGGTGGCGATCGGCTGCGATATGGCCCGGCAGTGCCACCTGAATACCTGCCCGACGGGAATCGCTACCCAGAAGCCTGAGTTGCGGGCGAAGTTCCGCGGCAAGCCCGAGCATGTCGTCCGCTTCTTTGAGGAGCTGGCGCGCGACCTGCAATCCCTTCTTGCGAGGTTCGGGCTGCCTTCGCTCGAAGCCGCTACTGGCCGTACCGACCTGCTGGAACAGGTCCGCCACGCCGGCGGCCTGGATCTGAGCGCGCTGCTCGCGCCACCAATCTCCGGTCCGATCCGCTGGCAGGGCCGGCGCAACACCCGGCCGGACGACCACTCGTCGATTGACGATGCATGGGTCGAGCCAGCGGTCGCAGCCGCGAGCTCCGGGTTGCCCTTCTCCCTGAGCGCGACGGTGGCCAACCAGCACCGGACCCTGGGCGCCCGCTTGGCGGGAGAGCTCGCATTGCACGGCATCGACGGCGCCGACGCGCCACTGACCTTCCACTTAAACGGCATCGCCGGCCAATCCTTCGGGGCCTTTGCTGTACCGGGCATGCACCTCGTGCTCGAAGGCATGGCCAATGACTTCGTCGGCAAGGGTCTCTGCGGCGGAGAGATCATCCTGCGCGGCCAGGGCCGCGCAGCTCGCCAGAGTGAGTTGCATGTCATCCTGGGCAACGTTGCTCTCTATGGCGCAACCGGCGGCTCGTTGTTCGCCGCGGGCCGCGCCGGGGAACGCTTTGCCGTGCGCAACTCCGGAGCGCTCGCGGTCGTCGAGGGCGTGGGCGATCATGGTTGCGAGTACATGACGGGTGGTCTGGTGGCAGTTCTGGGCTCTACCGGCCAGAACTTCGGCGCGGGGATGACCGGCGGTCTGGCCTGGGTCTTTGACGAAGACGGCACGTTTATCTCCCGCACGCGCTATCACTCGAGCTTCCTGATCCCGGAGAGCTTTGCGGTCCTCGATCCGGCCGAGTGCGAGAGCCTGCGCGAGCTGATCGTCCTCCACGCGAAGAAGACGGCCAGTACCCGCGCCCGCTGGATCCTCTCGGAGTGGGACCGTCTCTCCTCGTGCTTTGTGCGCCTTACCCCCAAGCCGCAGGCATAATCTCCAATCCGTCCGGCAGCCGCTCTGGCTGCCGGATTGACCGCCGGCTTCACTACAAGCAGGCCGCTCCGCGGCCGGGCGTCTTAGCCCGTCCCCGCCGCTCCCGGTTTTCCCTCAATTTTCCTTGCACGGAAGCATGGATTCCACGGCCCAGTTCGCGGGCGCTCTCTTTCCAGCGGAGAGGAATACGTCTCCCCACGCCAGGGCATCTAACTTCCAGGCCATTGCTCTCCTGGGCTATCCTCCGGAAAGAGCATCAGATACTGGCGCGCAGCGTCTTAAATACCAGCGTCTGGACGAGCTGCTGTCGCTCCCAAGCCATCGAGAACTTGCTGCCGAAATGTGGAGGTCTCTGTGAAGAAGACATGGATTCGGATTCTCGTTGCCGTCGCCGCACTCATCGTGATCGTTGTTCTGATCGTTCCGCTCTTTGTGAATGCCAACACCTTCCGGCCGCTGCTCGAAAGTGAGCTCTCTCAGGCCCTGGGACGTCCCGTGACTCTCGGCAACCTGAGCTTTTCTCTGTTCACCGGGAGCCTGGTAGCCGATAACCTTTCGATTGGCGACGATCCGGCGTTCAGCAAAGAGCCGTTCTTTCAGGCGAAGTCTCTGCACATCGGCATTGAGACCGGGCCGCTGCTCTTCCATCGCCAGTTGATCGTCAGGAGCTTTGCCGCGGATTCTCCATCCATTCATCTCATCCATTCCCCGAATGGAACCTGGAACTTTTCCAGCATCGGCCGCGGCGCAGCGAGTGCGAAGCAGAATCAGCAGCAGTCGAGCGCCATCCCCAACCTGACCATCGGACAGATCAAAATCGAGAACGGCCAGGCGGCGGTCTCCAGCCAGCCACCCTCCGGCCAGCCTCTGGTCTATAGCAATCTGAACCTCTCGGCCAGTCAAGTCTCGTTTTCAAAGAACTTTCCATTTCAACTTACCGCCGATCTTCCCGGCGGCGGCTCGCTTGCCCTCAATGGCAACGCCGGTCCCTTAAACCAGCAGGACGCCTCCAGTACGCCGTTCAGCGCGAACATCAGCTTCAAGCACTTCGATCCGGTGGCTACGGGAGTCGTCGATCCGCAAGAGGGAATTGCCATGGTGGCGGACATCTCGGCGCAGCTTACCTCGGACGGCCAAACGCTTGCGAGCAGCGGAAAAGTGAAGGCCGATCATCTTCAAGTGGTGCGCGGCGGCTCACCCACGCCGAAACCCGTGGACATCGATTACACGATTCATCACAATCTCCAGGCCCGCACCGGAAATGTCGATCATCTTCAGATGACCACTGGCGGAGTTGCCGTGCAGGTGACGGGTAATTATCAGTTGGCCGCTCCGAAGACAACGCTCGACCTGCATCTTTCAGCGCCCAAATTGCCGGTCGATCAGGTTCAGTCTCTGTTGCCGGTCGCAGGCGTCCACCTGCCCAAAGGTTCGATGCTCCAGGGTGGCACGCTCAACGCGGATCTCAAAATCAACGGGCCGGCGGATGCATTGGTGATCAGCGGTCCGGTTGAGATCGACAACACCCGGCTGGCCGGCTTCGACCTTGGCTCCCGGATCGGCGGGCTGAAAGCTGCGGGTTCCTCTCCGCAGGGCACTCCGATTCAGGTTCTGCGCGCAAACTTGAACAACTCTCCCGCGGGGACACGCATTGACAACCTGTATGTCGAGGTCCCAACCCTCGGTACGGCGGCGGGCAACGGTACAGTCTCGCCTGCGGGAGGTCTCGATTTCCGCGTTGTGGCCAAATTCAATACCAGCTCGGGAGTGGCCAGCCAGGTTCTTGGCGGCCTGAGTGCCGTAAGCAGTGTTCTCGGAAAGGCTGTTGGGAACGTGGCTGCAAGCGGGATACCTGTGACGATCACAGGAACTTCGACCGATCCGGTCATTCAGGCCGATCTGAGCAAGGTTCTCAAGCAGGGGGCGGGCAGCCTTTTGCAGCAGCAATTGGGAAACAGCAACCAGCAGACGAGTCCAGCGAATATCTTGAACAAGCTATTTCCTCGCTGAAGGGCCACCGGGCTGCCCAATGCAGCCGGGATCGGAGGTGCAACTCCTCTCAAGTACATTGATGGAAGGCAATCTTGCAGAGGAAATTCTTCGGGGGTCTTAAAGAATGCAGCGTCGGCTTCGCGCGGTCGTCCAGATACTGGCATCTCTCCTCTTCTCCATCCAGGCGCCCGCACAGATCACGGTCGCGCTCGACGATTCGGCCACATATCCGGCTGCGCGCATCGGGCTGAACCAGGGGAACCAGGACTACTACGAGAGCTACCTGCTCAAAAATCTGACCGGAATCAACCCGGGATTCGAAGGCCAGATCAAGGATGTAGTGCAAAACGTCGCGCAGGATGGCACGCCTCTGAGCTTTACCGCGAATAACCAATGGGACCAGGTACCGGCGGATTTCTTTGCGGGAGGAACCTTTTTCGTAGCTTACGGCGCTAACCGCGGCTGCTCAGGCGCGATTGCTTCCAACACCAAAGCTGGCAAGGCGAATCAGGGCACTGCATTCACTCTGGCAAATACTTGCCCTCATCCCTTTCACCGGGGCGATGTGGTGTTCACCAGGCTCGATCAGTTTCCGACCAAAGACGAGAACGTTACCTTCGATCGATTCGGATGGGGGAGAACGATCTCCGCGGGAGGCCAGGTGAGGGTCGATGGAAATCCTGGCGACCAGCCGCCCGGAAGTTCCGGCCGGCAGTGCCTGAAACTGGATACCAGCGCGAGCCCGTCGGCGACCGCCGAGGTGCATACGGCCTTCGATACCGGTAGTCAATTGGGGTACGCCTTCAATGGCGACTACACGCAAACCATCAAAGCCAGGGTGGTCAACGGCTCCGGGCTCAGGCTCACCCTCTCGGGCTTGCGCTTGAACGGCGCAGCGACGGGGCACAATACGGGAGTCAACTGGTCGCAGACCGTTGAGCTTACGCCGTCGTGGAAAACATACTCGGTTACATTTTCCGGCCGGGAGACGCCCTCTACGGCTCCCGGTTCGGTGCAGATTTCCATTGCGCTCTCCGGACAGGGCGTGGTGCTCATCGACGACTCCTCGTTGACCAGCAACCGCGATACAAACCCGTCGGCTTTTCGCGATCAGATCGTCAAGCTCGAAAAGCTCTGGAATCCAGGAGAGGAGCGCTACTGGGCCGGACAGAATGCGGAGAGCCTGAGCAACTGGATTCGTCCGCAATTCGGACGGGAGGGTACGGTGGGAGGCGCCAGCATCGGGCCCTATGCCCAAAGTCCGCAGATTCAATATGGCCTTCATGACTGGCTTGTGAAGGAAGCCTATGAGGGAGTGCCCCAGGTGTGGATCGAGATGCCGATCACCTGGCGATACACAGAGGACGCCGCCGATATGGTCGACTACATTGCAGGCGGCGCGGACACCCGTTTCGGCACAAAGAGAATCGCTCTGGGGCAGAAGGTTCCCTGGAGCTCTGTCTTTCACCGAATCATCCTGGAGTATGGAAACGAAGTCTGGAATCCCTCGGCGGCGGGCGAGAATATGCCGATGTACTCCGCCGGAGGCAAGGCATATTGGTCGTATCTTCCGATGGCGGTCGATTTTTGTACAGCGATGAAAGCCGATCGGAACTGGAACCGCTCGACCATGAAATGCGCCGCCGGATTGCAGAGCGGCGGAGACTTTTGGGGCGGGCAGCTCAAACTGCAGGACCCCGCACATGCCGTCGATATGCAAGCCGACAACGAGTATGGCCAATACTCCATCAAAAATGCGAACGGCGCCGATCCCTGGACTTCAGCCTGGACCGAGACATGGGCTGCGGTCTATGACAGGAGCAACGGCTTCTACAAAACCTGGGGGGCGGGGGGCTATCCGTCCGGCGTCTACGAGTACAACAACTCAACCTCCAGCGGCTCGGACATTTCCCAGGCGCAGGCGAATGGATATCCGGAAGGCGAGGGCTACGGCCTGGTGGATATCCTGATGCCGCTCTTCACTCAGAAGGCCTTCGGGATCGTGGACAACGATTTCTTTACCCTCTCTCAAAAGCAGCAGAGCATCAGGAATGCCTCCAACCAGGAGGTGCTTCTTCGCGAGTGGGGAGCCGTCGCAGGACTCGGCGGAAGATCGGAGAATGTACGGCCGATGTTTCTCGCGATCAGCATGGTGAACGGCTGTATCGGCGACGGCATGGGCTATTCGACGAGAGTGACGGGAGCGCCGTCCTATGACTTCAGTGGTTACAACAGCGTCGGCCCGGAGAAGAACGTTCCCTATCTGAATGTCTTTGCCTTCAAGAGCCGCAATGAGCGCTGCATCGTGGCTGTGAATACAGATCCCGCGCGGCCGCTGCGGTTCTCGTTTACTGGGAAGAATCCGCCTTCAGGAGCCGTGACTTCCACTCTCTATAGCTCGCCAAACCTCACCGATAACAATGAGGCGGCCGAGGTGGTTCGTCTGAAGACCTCCGATCTGAAGAATCCGTCCTCCTTTGAGATTCCTCCTCATAGCGCAATGACCCTTCGCTATACCATCGGCTCCACGGCCGCTGCTTCGAAGGATGAGGCCTCCCATGGCCGGGCCGCCATCCCCAGGAGGCAGAACGGCGGCGGTTTGTTTTGAACCGTGCCCGCAGTATGATCGTTATGCCGTTTTCGCTTTGAACCTTGTGTGGCGAGGGTCAGGGATTCATCTTCACAAGCCGTTTTAGCCGCGCCGCCCGGGCTCGGAGCAGCGCTGTGCCGTTCATTGCGTCACGCAAATCAACAGTGTTAAAGACGTAGAAGGAGAAATACGACGATGCGAGTTGGAATGCTCACCGGCGGCGGAGACTGCCCCGGCCTCAACGCAGTGATCCGCGCCGCGGTACGCAAGGGAATCTTCCACTACAACGATGAATTTGTCGGCTTTATCGAAGGCTGGCGGGGCGTGGTCGAGAACAACACCCGGCCCCTCACCCTGGAGACCGTCTCCGGCATCTTGCAGCTGGGTGGAACCATCCTGCGCACTTCGCGTACCAACCCGCGGAAGATCGAGGGCGGCATCGACAAGTGCCTGGCGACGATTCGCGCCAATCGCCTGGACGCGCTGATCACGATCGGTGGAGACGATACACAGGGTTTTGCGAATGTGCTGATCGAGAAGGGAATCAAGGCGGTTGGAGTTCCCAAGACGATTGACAACGATCTCAGCGGCACAGATGCCTGCTTCGGCTTTGACACCGCCGTATCCATCGCCACCGAGGCCGTGGATCGCCTGCACTCCACGGCGGAGGCCCACAACCGCGTGATCGTCTGCGAGGTCATGGGTCGTGATGCCGGCTGGATCGCCATTACCTCCGGCATCGCCGGCGGCGCCGATGTTATCTTCGTTCCGGAGAAGCCCATCGATATCGACTACGCGGTCAAGATCCTGAAGGATCGCCACGATCGGGGCAAGCTCTTCTCCATCGTCGTCGTAGCTGAAGGCGCAAAGCTCCCCGGCACCGGCAAGCAGGCAACTCAGGGCGCAAGCGTCGATGCCTTCGGGCATGTCCGTCTGAGCGGCATCGGCCAGGCCGTCGCCGAGCTCATTGAAGAGAAGACAGGGTACGAAACTCGCTCGGTCAATCTGGGGCATACGCAGCGCGGTGGTACGCCGACGGCTTATGACCGCATGCTCGCCACGCGTTATGGAACGGCGGCGATCGATCTGGTTCACGAAGGTCAGTTTGGACGTCTCGTCGTCCTGCGCGGCACCGAGATCACCAGCATTCCGCTGAAGGATGCGATCGCGAAGACGCGTACCATCGGAGACGATCTGATTGCCCTGGCTGCCGGCTTGCAACCGCAGGTCTAAGCTCAGCTCATATCCCGCAGAGAAAATCTCAACCGGCGCAGTCCAACTCACCCGTACGGCGACATCTCGTCACGCTTCGTAAGGAGAGTTGGCTGCGCCCGGTCACCCAGGAATTGCAAGAGCAGTCCGGTCGATGCCGCAGAATCGGGTGGTCGTTTCCGCCGGTGCCTTCCCGTTATGGGAAAGCTCTCGTGATCCTTTTTCACGTACAGATAACATCCTATTAAACAAATAGTTGCATCTATATATTTAATCTTTAAGTTTAGGTTTTCCCGGCTTAGAGGATCAACCCAGATACTCCCCAACCTGTTGGGTTTACCGCCAGTTACTTACCCCAATCCTGCAGCCAGGCGACCTCTGATTTGTCCGGCAGGACCCCCGAAAACCCTAAGGAAACCAACAACTCACTAGAACTTCTTGTGTTGATGGGCAAAAACGCGATATAAGCACAACGGCGGGTTTATGCAATGGCCCGGTCCATCCCCCTGCGAAAGCGGCACAACTCGAGTCCTCAGGAGAGCACGTTGATGCGGACAGTACCGGCTAAAGATGAAATTCGCGAGGTTATGGACATCCGTCAGGCATCCGACTATCTGGGAATCAGCCCCGATACGCTTTACAAGTACGCATCGGAGGGCTTCATTCCTGCCTTCAAATTGGGCAATCGCTGGCGATTCAAACGGTCTCGCCTCGACGAGTGGATGGATGAGCGGTCTTCACACGGGGCTGCACCTGCGAGATCCGAATCGGACGTGATCCAACCCAAGAAGCCGCAACCCGTGCGGCCGCGGCCCAAAAAGTCAGTCCGCGTCATCCACTGAAGCCTTCTCCCCGTTCTATGAAGCTCAACCCGGCAGCGGTGCGTTGATCCCTGCTGATAGAGTTTCCCACCGAGCGATCGGAGATCGGAGACCAGGGATCAACGCGAACGCGGCCCTTCAGCAAGGCTGCGGGAAATGCTTTAGAGTGGACGTGGCCAACGATTGTGCCGCAACGCGGCCTGGAGGCTGCCGCAGGTTCTCGAGTTCGGGCTCACGCCGCAGCCGGTGAAAGTAAAAGAGCAACGCTCGCATAGGATGACGCAACTGAAGATGCCAGTTCTGCTCCATCATCAACGACGGCTACGGGCCCTGCGGCGACAGATGCAGCACGAGCAGATCGAAGCTCTGCTCGTCACCCACCCTGCGGATGTGCGGTATCTTTGCGGCTTTACCGGCTCGAATGCGGCCCTCGGTATCACCGCAGCCCGCGCCGTCATGTTCACAGATGGCCGCTATACCGGGCAGGCACGGCAGGAGACCGTCGGAGCCCGAGTGGTGATCGCGAGCAAGTCCGCGCAGAGAGAAGCATGCGCGTGGCTGGAATCGAGCGGAGCAGACCGATGCTTCTTTGATCCGGATCACACGACGATCGCCGAGTTGGCCCGCTTCCGGCAATTCCTGAGCGGCGCTCGCCGCAGAAGTTTCTTCCATCCGCTGGCCAAGCCTCTGGTACTGAACCTGCGCCTCCTCAAAGATGCGGAAGAGCTCAAACTGATCCGGCAGTCCGCGCAGCTTGGCGTCAGACTTTATGAAGCGCTACTGCCACAGATTCAATCGGGAGTGGCAGAGGCGGAGATTGCCGGACAACTGGAGTTCAACGCGCGACTCCACGGCGCCGACGGGATGTCGTTTGAAACCATCGTGGCTGGCGGCTCGCGCTCCGCTCTGCCGCACGGACGCGCAACCGGCATGCCGCTGCCGCGCAGGGGGTTCGTCACCCTCGACTTCGGTGTTATTCTCAAAGGTTATTGCTCGGATATGACGCGGACCGTTTTTCTCGGCCGCGCCACACGCCAGGAACGCTTCACGTATGATGCTGTGCGAGAGGCGCAACTGGCAGCCGTCGAGAGCGTCAAGCCGGGAGTCCGTTGCGAAGATGTGGATCAGGCTGCGCGATCCGTGCTTCGCAAGGCGGGGTTGGCGCAATACTTCACGCATTCCACCGGTCATGGTGTTGGCCTTGAGATTCATGAACCGCCTCGCATTGGCGCGGCCCAGGAGCAGATTCTTGTTCCCGGAATGGTGATTACCATCGAGCCCGGGGCCTACATTCCGGGTAAATTCGGAGTTCGCATCGAAGACATGGTTGCCGTGAACAAAAATGGTGCAGAGGTGCTTACTCCCGCACCGGCAGCCTGGATGCAGTTGTAAAACAAAAGCTGGAGCTCAAGCGCACACGAGAGATTCATGACTCCTGAAGAAAGCAAAGAACTGAGAGAACTGGTCGAGTTCCTCAAGGAAAACAATATCGGCGAGTTCGAGTTTGAGCGCGCCGAAGTGAAGGTTCGAATCAAATTCGGTTCGCAGACGCAGGCCGCCGTACCGTCGGTGACCGATCTTGCCAACCTCCGCATGCTTCTTGCCAGTCAGCCGGCATCGTCCGGAGAGGCGGCGCCCTCCCGGTCGGAAAAGTCCGCGGCTCCCGCGGAGAGCGAGGCTCAGGAGGAAGCGGACCTGCACGTCGTGAAGTCGCCGATCGTCGGCACCTTCTATGAGTCTCCTTCGCCGGGCGCCTCTCCGTTCGTCAAGATCGGGGACCAGGTTGAGAATGGCCAGGTCCTCTGCATCGTCGAGGCGATGAAGCTCATGAATGAAATCGAATCGGATGCGGCGGGAGAAGTCGTCAAGCGCTTCGTTTCCAGCGGCCAGCCAGTCGAGTATGGCCAGCCTCTATTCGCCCTGCGTTCCCGTTGACCCTATGTTTCGAAAAGTTCTCATCGCAAATCGCGGCGAAATCGCACTCCGCGTCATCTGTGCCTGCAAGGAACTGGGCATACGCACGGTCGCCATCTATAGCGAGGCGGACCGGAACTCGCTCCACGTTCGCTTTGCCGACGAGGCGATCTGCGTCGGGCCGCCCCGCTCCGCGGAGAGTTATCTCAATGTTCCGGCAGTGATCTCGGCGGCGGAGATCGCCGACGTCGATGCCATCCATCCCGGATATGGGCTGCTCAGCGAGAACGCAAACTTCGCCGAGGTCTGCCGCGCCTCCAATATCAAGTTCATCGGCCCTCCGCCCGAGGTCACACGCCTGATGGGTGAGAAAGAGAAAGCCCGCCAGGCTATGAGGCGGGCCAAAGTGCCCATCCTTCCCGGCTCGGAGGGGGTGCTGCAGAGCGAAGACGAGGCATTGGAGTGGGCCCGCAGTGTGGGCTTTCCCGTCATTCTCAAGGCGTCGGCAGGCGGCGGAGGACGCGGCATGCGCGTGATCCGTTCCGAAGCCGAGTTGCCGCAGCTCTTTCAAGCCGCTCACACCGAGGCCGTCAATGCCTTCGGAAATGGTGATCTCTATATGGAGAAATTCATCGAGCGGCCACGCCATATCGAGTTCCAGATCCTCGCCGATGAGCATGGAAACGTCGTCTCAGTAGGCGAGCGAGAATGCTCCATTCAGCGCCGGCATCAGAAGCTGATTGAGGAAGCGCCTTCCCTGCAGGTGACACAACGGATCCGTGAGGAGATCGGCAAGACGCTTAAGCGCTGTCTGACGGCCATCGGCTATCAAAATGCCGGGACCGTCGAATTTTTGATGGATGAGGAGGGCAAGCTTCACTTTATCGAGATGAACACCCGCATTCAGGTGGAACATCCCGTCACAGAGATGGTGACAGGAATCGATCTGGTCAAAGCGCAGCTTCGCATCGCCGCTGGAGAGCAGCTCGGCTCTATTCTGCCGGAAGCCGTGCCGCTTCGCGGACACGCAATCGAGTGCCGGGTCAATGCGGAACATCCGGAGAAATTCACTCCGTCGGCAGGCAAGATTACCGCCTTCAATGTTCCCGGCGGCAATGGAGTCCGAGTCGACACTGCGCAGTACGCAGAGGGCGTGGTGCCGCCATATTACGACTCGCTGATTGCCAAGCTCATTGTGCATGGGAAGGACCGGGCCGAAGCCATGGCTCGCATGTCGCGTGCATTGGAGATGTTTGTCGTCGAGGGCATCCATACCTCCATTCCTCTGCACCGCCGCATCTTTGAAGATCCGGAATTCCGCGAAGGACGATTCGATACCAAGTTCATGGAACGCTTCTTCGAGCGGGAAAAGGCCCTGCGCGAACCGCTCGTCTAACCGGGATCTTCATTGCTCCACTCACGGAGGGGCTTTATGCCAAAGATCAGCGATGGTCTGCTTACCGGATTCGATCAGGAGATGCTCAGCACGCACAGGCTGCTGGAGTGTCTGCCGGACGACAGGCTCGACTTCAAGCCTCACCCCAGGTCCATGGCGCTTGATGTTTTGGCGGGACACGTTGCTCAACTTCCGAAATGGGCGCATTATGCGATCGAGCGCGACTCGCTGGATATCGCACCCGCCGACGGTCCTCCTCAGGCCGTTCGCTTTGTTGCCGGCTCCCGCGATGAGGCGCTGGCAAGATTTCACATCGTATCCAAAGAGGCGAGGGAATTGATCGCCGAAGTGAGCGATGAGGATCTGGAGAAACCGTGGAGCCTGCTCTTCACCGGGCGCACCGTCTTTTCCATGCCTCGTGCCGAGGTGCTTCGGACCTGGTTTCTCAATCATATGATCCATCACCGGGCGCAGCTCGGCGTCTATCTCCGGCTGCTCGACATTCCAATTCCCGGCATGTACGGTCCTTCTGCGGATACACAGGCCCAGCTCAGGGCGCAGCTCCAGTAGCCCGGCGATGGCTGTCTTTTCGCGTCTTCCGCGTCTCTATCCCATTCTCGACGCCGGCTTCCTCGCTCACGCCGGGATCTCCCTGGAGGAGTTTTCCCGCGAGCTGCGTGGAGCCGGTATCCGCTTCCTCCAGTACAGAGACAAGCTGGCCACCGATCGGGAGATGCTCGACCGCGCAGCGCTTTTGCGCGCGATCTTTCCTGCATCCGATAGCTGCCTGATATTGAATGACCGCGCCGGGTTCGTTCGAGCCGCTCAATTCGATGGTTTGCATGTGGGGCAGGACGATACCACGCCCGCCTCGGCGCGGGAGATGCTGGGCGCTTCGGCCCTCATTGGCGTCTCCACCCATAACCCAACCCAGCTCGTCTCCGAGAGGAACCGCTGCGCGGATTACGTTGCCACAGGTCCCGTCTATGCGACGGCATCCAAACTGAATCCGGATCCTGTGATCGGGCTCGCGGGCGTGCGCGAGGCTCGCCGCCTCACCTCGAAGCCACTGGTCGCCATCGGCGGTATTCATCGGTCCAATTGCCTTGCGGTTCTCGATGCAGGCGCTGATTCCGTGGCGGTGATCTCCGATCTGCTGCCGCCTCCGGGCGAATCGATCCGCCGCCGCATCGAAGAGTTTCTTCGCCTGACCGGTTGATCATCCAACGGGCGCACGCAATTCATCGAAAGCAGAGAGCAGGCTTTCGTCTAGAATTCGGTCTGGCAAAACTCCGTTCTTTGCGAGACAACTATGGCCCTCACCCGCAGGACGCTCCTCTCTCTGCCCTTCGCTGTGCCGCTCCTCAGGCTCGCCGTCCACGCCGCCGTGAGCGATGAGCCATACTTTCCGCCTCCAGATGCACAAGGCGGCTGGAGAACTCTTGAGCGCGCCTCTGAGATTCGAGCACTCGCCGGCATCGACGTGGGCCGGCTGGATGAGGCGTTCCAGTATGTCCAGACCACCAGCCAGCACGGAGGACTGCTGGTTGTCCGGAACGGCTACCTGGTCTACGAAAAGTACTTCGGGCGGGGAAACCGGCAGGCGAACCCCAACATGTATTCCATCGGCAAGATGTTTACCAGCGCTGCCTGCGGAATCATGCTGTCGGAGCATAGCAGCCGCTTTCCCGATGGTCTGGCGCAGAAGGTCTTCACTCCGGAGTATCTTCCTCAAGCCTTCCCTTTGAGCGATCCACGGATGGCGGAGATTCAACTCGGCCATCTGCTCACCATGACCTCCGGCATTCAGGAGGCGCGCGTTGCGCCGCCGGGGTTGGAGACGATGGCGACAGCGGGTCACCTGACCGGGATCGTTCGCGGGGAAAATGTCTACCTGCCCTATTGGGTTTCGCCCGACCCGGTACGCGACCAGATAGAGGATCAGGACGGCAGCGCACTGCATGGACGGATGTGGACCTCCCCGGGCGAGGGATATCTTTATGGACGGGACCCACACATCGCCTCGATTGTCCTTCGCCGCGTTGTCGGAATGGAGTTGCAGCAATATCTCGAGGAGAAGCTGGCGAAGCCCATGGGATGGGGCCGCTGGGGCTATGCAACGCATCGGCCGGGAGGAGATCTGCCGCATACTCCAGGAGAGGGCGGCATCGCTCTTCATTCCACCGATGCTCTGCGGTTTGCTTATCTGCTTCTGCAGAAGGGAAGCTGGCAGGGCCGCCAGCTTGTGCCCGCTGAGTACGTTGAGCTTTGCAGCCGCCCCTCGCCCTTCAATCCAAACTGTCCATTCAGCCTGCAATTTGAAGTCAACGCGGACGGTCATGTCGCCGGCGCGCCGCGGGACGCATTCTTCAAGTCTGGAGCGGGCGGCTTTGGCCTATATGTGATTCCATCGCTTAACATGGCCGTCTATAAGATGTCTTCCTTGAACCAGGAAACCTACGATCCCGCGGCTACCGGTCTGCCTCTCACGTATACGCCGGAGACCTCGCGTGACGCCTGGAAGCCGCACCCCTTCAATCAGTTTCTCGATGGTCCGATCGAGGGAGACGCGGGGGTTCGCAGGACTCTCGAGATGACCATAGCCTCGGCTGTCGCATAGGCTAAGACCGATAACAAGAAAGCGCCTGCAGAAGGCACTGCAGGAACGTTAATCGATTCCTTCATCTTTGATTCGCGTTGGCCCGTTTGAGGAAAAACCGTGCCGCGAGCAGAGCTGTTTTTTGATCGATCCGTTGGGTTTGTACTTCCGATTCTCTACGACTTATCGCCGATTGATTTTTCGTGAAGGCACCGTTTAGGCTTTTTGCTAATGAGCGCCGGGTACCGAGGCTCAGGGTAGAAAGCGACGCGCTCATGCAAACGCTCCTGAACGACATCAGCTTTGCCCTCAGACGGTTCCGGAAGAATCCTGGGTTTGCCCTCACCGCCGTGTTGTCGCTGGCCCTGGGGATCGGTGCGACTGTATCGGTCTTCAGCGTGATCTATGACGCGCTTCTTCATCCCTGGCCCTATGCCGGAGCGGACCGTATCAGCGAGGTCTGGGCCGTTGGAAAATCCGGACTGGAGTGGCTGCCCAGCCTTACCGGACCGCAGATTCGCAGGTTGCGCGAGGCTCACGCCGTCGAGGATGTCGTCGGAGTGGGAGAAGAGAACCTCTCGATCACGCGAAGCAGCGTGCCTGAAGATGTTCAGGCCGTGCTGTTTACCGGCAACGGCTTTCAGTTTTTCGGGCTGCCGGCGCTTCTTGGCCGCTACTTCGTTCCTTCCGACGCGCCGGACGGCAAGGACCCGGAGCCTGTAGCGGTCCTTAGCTATCGATTCTGGCGGCGTCATTACAACGGAGACCCGGCCCTTGTCGGGAAGACCATCCAGCTCAACCACAAGAGTTATCAGGTTCTGGGCGTGATGCCTGCGCGCTTCAACTGGTGGGATGGAGATGTGTATCTGCCGCAGAATATGTCGCAGGATCAGGGGAACAGCTACGGCGCGGTCTTGAAGTTAAGGCCGGGCATCTCATCCTCGTCCGCGGCAGCAGAACTCTTTCCGATCTTTCAGCAATTCAACAGAGAGAAACGAAATTATTTTCCGCCGGATTTCAAGATCGATGTCCGCACCATCACGGCGAACTATGTCAGGAACCTTGGCGGCACGCTCAGCCTTCTCTTTGCCGCTGTTGCACTGCTGCTGGCCATCGGCTGCGGCAATCTCTCCATTCTGCTGCTTGCCCAGGGAGCGGCGCGGCAACACGAGTTTTCCATTCGCGCCGCTGTGGGCGCAAGCCGCCTGCGGCTGATCCGCCAACTGCTGACCGAGTCGCTGCTGTTGGCGATAACCGCGGCCGCACTCGGTGTTTTGATCGCCTACCAGGCGATCGGACTGATCGTCGCAAGGCTGCCTGCATATTCCTTCCCGCGCGAAGCGGATTTTCACATCAATCTGCCGATGCTGCTCTTCAGCGTATGCCTGGCGATTGTGACGGGAGCGCTCTTCGGCCTCTTTCCCGCTCTTCAGTTGGCCCGTCCCAAAATCAGCCAGTCGATGCAGTCGGTTACCCCCAGGCTGGCCGGCAGCAGCCGCGGCAAACGTCTGCATGCCGCATTGATAGCTGGACAAATTGCCTTGACCTTGCTTCTGCTCACCGGCGCAGGAGCGGCGATCCAGGGATTTCTCCGCATCATGCGCGTGCCCTTGGGATACGATCCGCATCACGTCATGGCGGTGGGCGTTCCGATTCATGAGAATACATTGAACACCTGGGCGGAGCGAACGACGTACTTCGAACAACTGCGCGAGAAGATCGCCGAGATGCCTGGAGTTCTCACCGCGGCGATCTCATCGAACGCAACGCCGCCTGCGAGCGGCTTCCGGCTGCCCTTCGACATCCTGGGCAAATCAACGCTGGATGAGCAGGACGTGCGGACGGACTTTGTCAGCCCGGAGTACTTCCAGGCGCTGCATATCCCTCTGCTCCAGGGGCGAATCTGGGGTCATGCGGAGACCATGCGGGGTGCGACGCTGGCGCTGGTCAATGAGGCCTTCGTGCGCCGCTACTTTCCCAATCGGGATGTTCTGGGCCACTCTGTGCGTATTCCTCAATTGATCAGTGATCCTCCCTACACGCTGACTGCACCGGGCAGCGACCAATGGCTGCAGATCGTCGGGGTTGTCGGCGACTCCCTCGACGAGGGCCTGGAGAAGCCGGTCGCTCCCGCGCTGTATCTTCCCTATACGCTCAATATATGGATGGCGACTCAGTTGCTGGTCCGCACGCAGGGTGAGCCGCTGGCAATGTTGCCAGGCGTCCGGCAGGAGCTTGCCACCGTCAATCCCGACCAGCAGGTCATCGCGCGCGTAGATAATCTCGAAGGATGGATCCGGCGCGAGCCCGAGTTCGCACGGGCTCGGCTCGTGTCCATTCTCTTTGCCGCCTTCTCCGGGTTGGCGCTGGTGCTCGCCGCGGTGGGCCTGTACAGCGTTGTCTCGTATAGCGTCGCGCAGAGGACGGTGGAATTCGGCGTCCGCATGGCCATGGGAGCGCAGCGAGTGGATGTCCTGCGCATCGTGGTGCTCTCCGCCGCTGCAAGTGTGGGAACGGGTCTGGCTGCCGGAATCGCTCTCAGCCTGGGATTGAACCGCTTGATTGGGCGCTGGGTGGAGAACGGCATCCAGGATCCCTTCATGGTCCTGGGGGTTTCGTTGTTGGTGATCGCTGTAGCGGCGCTGGCCTGTGTTGTTCCCGCATCCCGCGCGCTCTCGGTGAATCCGATGTCGGCGCTGCGCCACGACTGAGACTTCCACTGGTTTCAGCGGCGGAATCGCTTAACGTCTATCGCGGACTTGGGCGCAGGATCTCTTACCGGGAGCGGCCTGTCGTCTCCACCGGATCCATGGCCTGCACTTTGCTGTGTTTGATGCTGTAGGTGAAATAGATCGCCAGACCGAGAACGAGCCAGAGAATCAGCACCTCCCAGGTCAGCAGAGGCAGTTTGATCATCAGGTAGAGTGCGCTCAAGATACCCAGGATGGGAACGGCCGGAACGAAGGGTGTTTTGAATGGGCGTTCCATGTCAGGGTGCCGGCGCCGCAGGATCCAGACTCCGGCGCAGACGATCGTGAAGGCCAGGAGCGTTCCCATGTTCACCAGCTCTGAGAGCCTGTCGATCGGCAGGAGGGCCGGCAGAAAAGCGACAATTCCGCCGACAACGATGTTGGACAGCCATGGCGTGCGAAATTTGGGATGAATCTCAGAGGCCCACGGCCAGAGCAGCCCATCCCGCGACATGGAATAGAAGACGCGCGACTGGCCCAGCAGCATGACCAGCATCACAGTACCGAGCCCGAGCACTGCGCCGATCTTGACCAGCAGGCTTCCCCAGCTGATCCCCGTGACGTCGATGCCGAGAGCGACGGGATCGGCCACGTCCAGCGCACGGTAGTTGACCAGGCCGGTAAGCACCAGCGAAACCATGATGTAGAGAATCGTGCAAACCACCAGGGATCCGAGGATGCCGATCGGCATGTCCCGCCGTGGATTTCGCGCTTCCTGAGCGGCCGTCGAAACCGCATCGAACCCGATGTAAGCGAAGAATACAGAGGCGGCTCCGGCAACAATGCCGTTGAAGCCGAACTGTCCGTCGGGCTGCGCCGGAGGGATGAACGGGTGCCAGTTGGCGTGCGCAAGGGAAGGATGCCGAATCAGATAAGCCGAACCGAGCACCAGAAAGATAGCCACGACCGCCAGCTTCACAATGACGATCGCCGAATTGAGATTCGCCGACTCCTTGATCCCGATTACCAGCACCGTCGTGACGGCCAGGATGGCGAGAAAGGCGACGAGGTTGAAGACCCCCGCGACATGAGGCAAGCCGGCCGGCGAAACTCCTGCGGGCAGAGAAGCCTGCGGCTGCCACTTCTGATTGTAGAAATAAAGAACACTGCCGAGCGTGGTCGTGAATTGAGGCGGCAAGTAGATGTGCAGCTGCTGCAGCAGGCTGACGAAATAGCCTGACCAGCCCGAGGCGACAGTAGCCGCTCCAAACGCATATTCCAGCACCAGATCCCAGCCAATGATCCAGGCAACGAGCTCGCCCAGCGTGGCATAGCCATAGGTATAAGCCGAGCCGGCAATGGGGATAATGGAGGCGAACTCGGCATAGCACAAGCCGGCAAAGGCGCAGGTGAGGCCGGCGAAGATAAAGCTGAGCGCGATCGCCGGGCCGGCATGGAGCGCTGCGGCCTGCCCCGTCAGCACGAAGATGCCCGCACCGATGATTGCCCCGATTCCCAGCGTAATGAGATTCACCGGGCCGAGCGAGCGCTTCAAGGTGTTCTCACCCTGTTCGCTGGCCTCTTTCGTAAGCTGCGCGAGAGGTTTGGTGGCGAAGATTCTCGGCATGGGTGCGGGTCGTCCTCCAGAAGAAGATCACAAGATGTGTGCGGTACAACAGGATGGGCGGTCGAAGGGTTCTGCTCGGAAATGCCCAAAAACACCGCGGCCGGGGTGTTGAGGACCGCTGCTGTGAAGCATCTGGTTGTATCTTCTATACCGTTTTTCGTGGGCGATGTCCAGCCAAAGGACACAACAGCGGAAAGGGAGGCGGTGGAAGGCTTGCTTCGATTCGAGCACCAGGAAGAAGAAAAAAACTGCCCCATCCTGGCGGAACGCAAGGGCAGGAGACTTCATGCAGGTTTCTGCGGCTTCCCACCCTGAGCGAAAGAGCGCCGCTTACTGTTCGAGAGGCGCCTCAGCGAGCGTCTGCGTGTGCCGGGCTTCTCTCTCCCCATGAAGAACCGCGCGAAACAGGTCGCGGTTCATCTTCCCGATAAACTCCAGAGGAATCTCCTTGGGGCACACCGCCTCGCACTCCCCGTGATTCGTGCAGCTGCCGAACATCTCCGTCTCCATGGCGACAACCATGCTGACGGTCCGTTGATCGCGCTGCGGCTGACCCTGGGGCAGCGAGTTGAGATGGGTAAGCTTAGCGGAGGTGAAGAGCATCGCGGAAGCATTCGGGCAGGCAGCCACACAGGCTCCGCAGCCGATGCAGGCGGCCGCATCGAAGGCGGTGTCGGAGACATTCTTCGGCACAAGAATGCCGCTGGCCTCGGGAGCGCCGCCCACTGGCACGCTGATGAATCCTCCCGACTGAATGATGCGGTCAAAGGGAGAACGGTCGACAACCAGGTCGCGGACGACAGGGAAGGCCTTGGCGCGCCAGGGCTCGAGGGTGAGCACATCGCCGTCTTTGAAGAACCGCATGGAGAGCTGGCAGACCGTCGTGCCCCGCTTGCCGCCGTGGGCGACGCCGTCGATCAGGAACCCGCAAGACCCGCAGATGCCCTCGCGGCAGTCGTGATCGAAGGCAACCGGAGCCTCGCCCGCGCGAAGCAGATCCTCGTTCAGCGAATCGAGCATTTCGAGAAAAGACATATCGGCGGTGATCTCCTTCACCTGATAGGTCTCGAACTTTCCCGCGGTGGTTGCGTTGGGCTGCCGCCAGACTTTGAGTTGTAAATTCATAGTTACTTGTAGCTCCTCTGGGCGAGGTGGACGTATTCGAATTCGAGAGGGTCCTTATGGAGGGTCGGCGGTTGCTGTGCTCCCTTCCATTCCCATGCGGCAATGTAGGAGAAGCGTTCATCGTTGCGCAGCGCCTCTCCTTCCGCGGTCCGGCTCTCTTCGCGGAAGTGGCCGCCGCAGGACTCCTCGCGGTTGAGCGCGTCGATGCACATCAGCTGGGCAAGCTCGATAAAGTCTGCGACGCGCGCCGCCTTCTCCAGAGACTGGTTCAACTCTTCGCCGGCGCCGATGAGGCGAAGATCGTTCCAGAATTGATCGTGCAGCTCAGGAATGATCTTGAGCGCGCGATTGAGGCTGGCCGCCGATCGCGCCATGCCGCAGTTGTCCCACATCACCCGCCCGAGCCGCTTATGAATGGAGTCGGGAGTGCTTTTTCCCTGGATGGCGAGCATGGCCTGAATGCCCTCGGCCACTTCGGCCTGAGCCGCGACGAACGCCGGATGGGAGGAGCTCAAGGGTTCGAATTTGTTGGAAGCGATATAGTTGGGCACCGTTGCCGGCAGAACGAAATAGCCGTCCGCGAGCCCCTGCATGAGGGCGCTCGCCCCCAGGCGGTTTGCGCCGTGGTCGGAGAAGTTGGCTTCGCCACCCACGAACAGCCCGGGAATCGTAGACATTAATTGATAATCAACCCAAAGACCGCCCATGGTGTAGTGCGGCGCAGGATAGATGCGCATGGGCACCGTATAGGCGTCTTCTCCGGTGATGCGCTCATAGATGTCAAACAGGTTGCCGTACTTCTCAACGACGGCTTCGCGGCCCAGCCGGCGAATGGCGTCCGCAAAATCCAAATACACGCCCTGACCGCTCGGTCCCACGCCGCGGCCCTCATCGCAAACCTCTTTGGCAGCGCGCGAGGCTACGTCGCGGGGTACCAGGTTTCCGAAGCTGGGATAACGGCGCTCGAGGAAATAATCACGTTCGCCTTCGGGGATGCTGTCAGGCGGCCGTTTGTCGCCGGCGCTCACCGGCACCCAGACGCGTCCGTCGTTGCGCAGCGACTCCGACATGAGCGTGAGCTTGGATTGGTGCTCGCTGCTTACCGGGATACAGGTCGGATGGATCTGTGTAAAGCAGGGATTGGCGAAGAGAGCGCCCCGGCGATGGGCGCGCCAGATCGCGGTGCAGTTCGACGCCATGGCGTTGGTCGAGAGATAGAAGACGTTGGAGTAGCCTCCCGTGGCCAGCACGACGACATCGGCGGCGTGCGTCTCGATTGCGCCGTTGATCATGTTGCGAGTCACAATGCCTCTGGCCTTGCCATCGACCACAACCAGGTCGAGCATGTCTCGCCGGGAGTACATTTTTACGGCGCCGGAGGCAATCTGCTCTTCGAGCGCCTGATAGGCGCCCAGCAGGAGTTGCTGGCCGGTCTGCCCACGCGCGTAGAACGTTCTCTGCACCTGCACGCCGCCAAAGGAACGCGTATCGAGCAGGCCGCCGTACTCTCGCGCAAAAGGCACGCCCTGCGCCACGCACTGGTCGATGATGTTGACGCTGAGCTGGGCCAGGCGATAGACGTTCGCCTCATGCGAGCGAAAGTCGCCGCCCTTGATCGTGTCGTAGAACAGGCGCATGACGCTGTCGCCGTCATTGCGATAATTCTTGGCGGCATTGATGCCGCCCTGGGCCGCGATCGAATGCGCTCTGCGCGGTGTGTCGTGCAAAGAGAAGCAGTGCACCTGGTAACCCTGCTGGCCGAGCGTGGCGGCAGCGGCCGCACCCGCCAGCCCCGCGCCCACAATGATGACGGAGTGCTTCCGGCGGTTGGCCGGGTTCACCAGCTTCATTTCAAAGCGGCATTTGTCCCATTTTTGTTCAATTGGTCCTGATGGAATCAGGGGATCGAGCATCACTATCTCCTTCAGCGCAGCCAGCCTGCCATCACAGCAACCGGAATCGATATAAAGCCCAGGAACACGACGATGGCGAGGATTCGTGAAAGACCCCGCAGCGTCTTCGTATTCTGGCGGGTGCACCAGCCAAGCGTCTGCAGCATGCTCCAGATTCCGTGATCTAAATGCAGGCAGAGCGCACCCATGGACACGATGTAGAACAGGGATACAGGCCATACGGAGAAGCCGGCGACGACATTCTGATACACCGCCAGGTCTTTGAACTGCCCCGCCTTGAAGCCTACGTATCCCAGCGTGAAATGCAGGATGTGGAAGACGATGAAGACTGCCAGCAGGACCCCGCCCCAGCGCATCAGGCGCGCCGCATAAGTCGTCTCAATATCCTTCTTGACCTTGTAGCCGACCGGCCTTGCCGCATGACTGATGCGCGTGAGCTGGTAGGCGGCCAGAACGTGCAGCAGCACGCAGGCCAGCAGAATGATTCTCACGATCCACAGGAGCTGCCCATAGCCGAGCTCCGGCTCCCCAACAACCCGGAGAAACCGCGAATACGTGTTAATCTCCGTCGGGCCTGCAAAGATCTTGAGGTTACCCACCATGTGGGCCAGCACGAAGAGGACAAGAACGGCGCCGGTCAGCGCCATGACGATTTTCTTGCCTATCTCGCTGCTCCAGAGCGCTAAGATAGGATTCCTGGGGATCCTGCCGCGCGTCAGTGTTCGATCCTTTGCCGCCACGGTACTGGCGAGAGGTTTGACGCTATTCATCCTTCTCTCCTGCAGTCATACGGTATCCGACCATCCTCCAGATCTGACCCTCGAGCCAGACGAATAACTTCTAGATGCTGCTGGCCTTTCATCCTCTATTATTGCATCCCGCTTGGTCTCGTATGCCGATACGGGAGGCGTGCGCTTCAAAAAGCCTGCGAAGCTTGCGGAGCCATCGAAGGGAATCCCTCAGGCGCGCCTGCCGGCGCCGAACCGCTGCTTCGCTGCGCACAAAGCGCCGCCCAAAAACCATCCGACACAATAACAGAATCCCTCATGCCCGCTCCAATCGATCGAGGAAAGAACGCTGGCTAAAAAGATCCCGCAACGCTTTTCCGCGATGGCTCAGGCGGTCCTTCCACTGCAGATCGATCTCCGCCATGGTCCGGTCGATCTCCGGCAGATAGAACAGCGGGTCATAGCCGAAGCCGCCTTCGCCTTGCGGCGCGGAGAGGATGCTACCGCTGACCGAGCCTTCGCCGAGCGCAAGAATCTCTCCGTTGCGCGCGGCTGCCGCCACGCAGCGATACCGCGCCCCTCGGTGCCCATCGGCGACCCCGCGAAGCTGCTGCAGCAGGTAGAGGTTGTTCCGCAGGTCCAGCGTGAGAGCCGCTCCCGTTGGATCGCTGGGATCAAATCTAGCGTCCTCGGCATAGCGAGCGGAGCGGACCCCGGGAGCCCCCTGCAAAACCTCCACCTCCAGGCCTGAGTCGTCGGCAAGGACGATCTCGCCGGGAAGAAACCGGCTGTAATAAGCGGATTTCTCGCGCGCATTTGCGGAAAAGGTCGGCTCGTCTTCCGGCGGAGGCTCGATCCGGCTCAGACCAGGCAAGGGAAGTATGCTCAACCCGTGAGAGGTTGCCGCGGCGGCGAAGTCCCGCAGCTTTCCCGGGTTGGTCGTTGCGACGTAGAGGGTTTGGACCATGACAGAAAGCGCTTGTGAAAGTATCCCGTCCATTACGTATGCCTGGGCGGGACCGTCGATTGCGGGCTACCGCAGGACGAAGGCCAATCCTGCCGAGATCACTCCGGCGGCGCCGAAGGCGCAGCCCAGGAATGCGTAGACACGCTGGCGGGTGAGCAGGGAGATGGAGGTAATCACCAGTCCGATCTCGAGCAAGGCCTCACCCAGATCGAAGCGGTTGGCGCGGCGCTCCGCCCGGCGTACCTCCGCTTCGAATTCATGCGCCTGCGCAGCTTCTTCCTTGACTTCTGCGGTCCACTGCTCGATGTTCTTGTGATATCGAGCCTTCAGATCCGCGCCTGCGGCCGTATCCGCCAGGGGCAGCGTCGAAAGCAGATCCGAAGACAACATCGCCTCATGTTGACGGATCCGCTTTGCCTGATACTCGTTCCATTGATCGCTCGCCCTGGCCTGCGCCAGCACTGCATCCGTGGATGCGCGATGCCCGAGCAGCGTGGTAATCGCCACCAGCACCGCCAGCAGACTCATCGCGAAGGCTACCGGCCGCAAAGACCGGTCGTGCTCCGCGTGTTCATGGTTCTCGATCAGTTCGTGGGCTTCGTTCGCTTCCATGCAAAGCGAGTATAGCCTGCGCGGAGAGAGCGCTACGATTGCTTCGGTTTCTTCGCGCTTCCCGGCGGTCCCGAGAAGGAGCCGGTTGCATGCTGTCCGGCGGGCTGATCGGTGGGCGGTTGTGGATTGGAAGGTCCGCTTGCGCCGTCCTGGTTGAGGACGCCCTTCTGCCGGTCCGGACTGTGAGTCTCGTGAGCCTTATCGGCCGCCTCTACCGGCTGAGTCGAGTTCGGTGCGATCTCGGAGGGAGCATTTTTATGGGCGGCTTCGGAGTGGGGCTTCGGGTCTTTATGCGATTGGTGTGGCATGGCATTTCTCCTCAAAGGCGCCGGCTCTGGTTCGCGGAGCCGGCGCGTTCAGCAGTGTGGGATGCCCGCAACCAGGCCGCGGGCATCTTTCAGTTTTGATTCCATCCAGAGCGCGGGCCCGAGGCGGCAGGATTTGCCTGCAGCCGCATCTAGGCAAGAAGGGCTGCAAAGAGCAGTCCGCAGCGAGTCTGCGAAGGAGAGGATCGGAATGGCGAAATACGGCGAAGCAGCAAGCAAGAGCGTGAAGAGCGCGATGCACAGGAAGAAAGCCGGAACGCTCAAGTCCGGCAAGGCGGGCAAAGGCGGCAAGGTGAAAAGTGACAAGCAGGCTATCGCCATCGGCCTCTCAGAGGCGCGCAAGAAGGGCGCCAAGGTGCCGAAGAAGAAATCAAGCTGACGGACCGCCGCAGGGAAGTCATTGTCCTTTCCCGCCGCGTATCGATGAATTGCTGCATCTGAATCGATGTGACTCCGACGCGAGATCAGAGCGAGTCGGCCGCGCGCTTCATTCCTCAAGGGGAAGATCTGGCAGCGCTGCGCGAAGCTGCGAATTCCTGCCGCGGATGCAGCCTCTACCGGCATGCGACACAAGCCGTATTTGGCGAGGGCCGCCGAGGCGCCGAGATCCTCTTCATCGGCGAGCAGCCGGGCGATCGCGAGGACGTGACCGGCAAGCCATTTGTCGGGCCCGCGGGCAAGCTGCTGGACAAGTGCCTCCAGGAGGCCGGCATTGACCGTTCCAAGGTTTATGTCACCAACGCGGTCAAGCACTTCAAGTGGGAACCGCGGGGCAAAATCCGTCTGCACAAAAAGCCGGACCTGGCGGAGATCGCCGCCTGCAGGCCGTGGCTGGAGCGGGAGATTGCCGCGGTGGGTCCGAAGCTGATCGTTTGTCTCGGAGCGACAGCAGCCCAGGAGATGCTGGGAAACAAGTTCCGTCTGACCAGACATAGGAGCGAGATCTTCGAGCAGCCCAACTCCCCGGCGCTCACGGCAACGATTCACCCCTCCGCCATCCTGCGCATGCCGGATGCCGAAGCCAGGCAGCAGGAGACTGCGCAGTTTGTCTCCGATTTGCGGGCCGCCGCGGCGTACGCCGCCAGGGCACATGAGCCGCGATAACAAGAGTCGCGCTCTCCCTGGGAGCCGCAGTTCGGGAGACGTCTACATCGGCATCTCAGGATGGAGGTACAAGGGCTGGCGCGGCGTCTTTTATCCGGAAAAACTGCCCCAACGAAGGGAGTTGGAGTTTGCCGCACAGAGATTCAACACGATCGAGCTGAACGGGTCGTTCTATTCTCTGCAGCGGCCGGAGAGTTTTTCCCAGTGGGCCGCTGCCACGCCGCCCGGCTTCAAGTTTTCCGTAAAGGGGTCTCGCTATCTTACGCATATGCTGCGGCTTCGCGGGATTGAATCTCCGCTCGCCAACTTCTTCGCCCAGGGTCTGCTGCGCCTTGGCCCCAAGCTCGGACCGATCCTTTGGCAGTTTCCTGCGAACTTCAAATTTGAACCCGGGCGCCTGGACGCATTTCTAAGCATGCTGCCGAAGAGCCATCGGGAGGCGGCGGAGCTTGCGCGCCTGCACGACCATCGCCTCGATGAGCGCTGCTGGTTCGATGTCGAAGAGGACGCGCCGCTCCGGTATGCCATGGAGATTCGCGATCGTAGCTTCGTGTGCGAAGAGTTCATCTCGCTGCTGAGGCGGCATCGTGTTGCGCTGGTGGCCGCCGATACGGTGGAATGGCCTCTGCTGATGGACATCACCGCCGATTTCATCTATTGCCGTCTGCATGGCAGCGAGGAACTGTACGCCAGCGGCTATCGCCCGGAAGAGTTGGAGATCTGGAGCCGGCGGGTCGCTGCATGGTCCCAGGGAGGCGAGGTCCACGACGGAGAGAGGGCGAGCGCCCGCAGCGCGCCCCGGCGGAGACATCGCGACGTCTTCGTGTACTTTGACAACGACGCCAAGGTTCATGCGCCGTTCGATGCGGAGAAGCTGCAAGAGCTTGTCGCCGACCGGCTCTCCCGCGGCAGTGCAGCTCTGGCCAAACCCGGCGCAGACGATAGAAAAGGGGAGGTTCCTCAGTGCTGAGAAAACCCGGCTCGAAACGGAAGTTTCTCTCAGCCGCTCGCTTCGAGCGCTCTACCAATACAGCTTCGCCGCAAGCTGGATCTCTCTCGACGTTCGCTGAAAGAGCAGGGGCGCGCCGGCGCTGCTGATCGTCCCGGCGGCAGGATTGCCGATCTGCGTGTCCGGATTGTTGAATTGCGGGGTGTTGAACGTGTTGAACGCTTCCGCCCGGAACTGAATGTAACGGCTGCTGTCCCGATTGAAGGCGACGTTCTTGAACAACGAAAAGTCGAACTGCCGGGTCCCGGGTCCAAAAAGAATGTTGCGGCCGGAGTTTCCAAAGCCGTGGTTCGGGGCTGTGTAGTTCCCCGGAGAGACGAAGTCCGCCGGATTGAACCACTCCTTCGGAGTCGGATTTGCAACCTTGCCCGAGCCGATCCGGTTTGGCCATTGGGAGCCGCTCCCGTTGTTGAGCAGGCTGGTCACCATCACCGGGGTGAAGGGAGAGCCTGTCTGGAAGGTATCGATGCTGTTCAGTTGCCAGCCTCCGGCCAACGCCTGCGTCAGGCCATGCGCATCGCTCATCAGTTTTTTGCCGCTGCCAAACGGGAGGTCGTAGGACCAGCTCAAAACCAGATCGTGGCGGACATCAAAATCGGAGTTGCCGCGAAATGAGTTGAGGTCGTACGGGTTCTGGTAGCCGACCAGTGTGGAGTTTCCGCTGGTGTCATCGATGCTGTGCCCGTAGGTATAGGCTCCAAGAAAATCAAGCCCGGCGGACAGCCGGTTCTGATAGGTAATTTGAAGAGAATCGAAGGAAGAATTCCCGCATGTGCAGTTCAGGATGCCATCCGCCAGATTGGGGTAGGGCCGGCGCGGTGCAACGGGTCCTGGTCCGGGAGTCGCCAGGTTGATGTTCGCATTGGCCAGAATGTGAACGCCCGTCTGCCCCACATACGCGACGGAGAGAACGTCGTGACTGGAGAGCTGTCTCTGCACGTTCAGATTCCATTCGTTGGCAGAAGGGTTGGGATATCTACGCTGGAAGACGTTGAAAGCGGTTCCTGCGACCGGAAAGAGCTCTGGCCGGGCGGCGGGGAAGCCAGCCGAAATCGGCAGGGCGGCGGCAAAGCCCGCTGCGCCTGTGCTGTTGGTCTGAATGAACGATCCGTTGAAAGGCGCGTTCTTGGCCTGGGGATTCGAGTTGTTGGTCTCGAAGGCATAAAAGATTCCCGCGCCTCCGCGAATCACCGTCTTTGAATCCAGGCTATAGGCGAAACCGAAGCGCGGGCCCCAGTTCGTATAGCGCCCTACAGTTAGTGAGTTTCCGTTGAACGGAGGAGTGCCGACTGGCACCAGCGTTCCGCCATTATCTCCCACAAAACCGGCAATTCTGTTGTCGCGCTCCACCCATGGGGTCACCAGGTCGTTGCGGAGCCCGATGTTCAGAGTGAGCTTCGGAGTCACACGCCAGTTGTCCTGCACATAGAAGCTGGGTTGAAAGCGCATCATGCTGAAAAACTTGGTCACGTCCAGCTCGGAGCTGACAGGAACCCCGTAAAGAAAATCCGCCAGCCCATATCCGGTGTAGGCTCCGGTGAAAGAGTAGGTTCCGGTGGGATGTGACGGAGTGAAGAAAGCGAAACGGCGGCTCATGTAATCGACGCCGAACTTCAACTCATGACTGCCCTTGACCCAACTGAAGGCCTGGCCAACCTCCCAGTTGTTATTGACCTTCCGCAGCCCTGAGATGCCGGCATCGCCCAGGGATCGGGTGCCTGAAATGTTGATGCCGGTCAGGCCCAGTGCTCCTCCGGCGTTGGCATTGGGAATTCCAAGCTGTTCCGCCAGGTTTCCCCGCGGCTCGTCGGCAAGAACAAATGCTTCAGTCAAGCGCGAGTAGCCGATGCGCGCTTCATAGTACTTATTCAGGCCGATCGAACGGCCGTAACCCAGCACTCCCTGCAATCCAGGTGCGAGCGTCTGGCCGGGATAACTTGGTCCCGCGCCGACCGCCGGGGCGGGAAGGTAACCGGGGCTATCGGTACTCGCATTCTCCTTGCTGAAGCGCCCGAAGAAAGTGGATTGCGACGTGCGGTAATCCACCCGCAGATCGCCCTGATCGATGTCGTTGATCAACACGCCATTGAAGAGATAGTTATTCACCAGCCCCGCTCCCGGGATATTGGGCAGCGGATAGAGCGCCATCAGGTTCGCCGACGTAGGATTGATCTGCTTTACCTGATTATTGGCTAGGGGAGTGGCGGTTCCGGGCACGTGCAGAGTAATCGGCTTGGGCTGCGAGAGAAGCGCGGAAAAATCTCCGGTGCGAAAGGCGGGGATGGGAACCGTGCTGACATAAGTCTGCGCCTGGTTCTGCCGCCTGCCTTCATAGTCGGCGAAGAAGAACAGCTTGTCTTTGCCATTGAACAAGTGAGGAATGCTCAGCGGACCGCCAACGTTCGCGCCGAACTGGTTCAGGTGAAAGGGAACGATCGGCTTGGTGGGAGAATCAAAGTAATTCTTCGCGTCAAAATCGGAGTTGCGGAGAAACTCGTAAAACACGCCATGGTAGTTGTTGGTTCCCGAGCGAAAGGTAACGTTGACGATTGCCGGACTTCCTCCATACGCCGCCGAGGCCGAGCTGGTCTGGACCTTGAACTCTTGGATCGTGTCCACCGGCGGATAAAAGATCAGGACATTTGCGTCCGCATCCATGCTCTGGATGCCGTCGAAGAGATAGAGACCGTCCTCCGGAGGATTTCCATTGATGATGGCTCCGCTGGTCCCTCGGCCTTCGGTGTAGCCGCCATTGGTAGAGTTGGTCGAGTTGCCGTGATTGTTTACGCCCGGCGCAAGCTGCACCAACTGGGTGAAGTTCCGGCTATTCAACGGGAGATCGATCACCTGCTGGTTGGTGCGGAGGTTGCTCACATCTGACGAGGCAGTCTCAAGCGTTTCGAGACTGCCGCTTACCGTGACACTTTGGCTCGCAGCCCCGACCTTCAAAGAAAGGTTGAGCTCCAGACGCTGCCCGACAGCGATCTCGAAGGTTTGCGTCAGCCGCTCAAATCCGGATTGCTCCGCGGCGATGGAGTACTTCCCCGGCTGAAGCGCAAGGAAGTCGAACTCCCCGGTGGAAGAGGTTACAGCCTTGCGGGTTACATTCGTCGCCAGGCTGGTTATCTCTACATTGGCATTCGCGATCACTGACCCGGACTGGTCCGTCACCACGCCGGCCACGGACCCGAGTTCGAACTGCGCCCATAGGGCTGCGGAGGTGAAGAGCGCGAAACACGCCGCAAGGCAAACTCTCTTGACCATTGCTGTTTCTCCCATACGGGAAAGCTGCGCCGACGGGCGGCCTTTTCTTGCCATCTCGCGATGCAAGACTAAATCGCGAGTGATGGTATTTCGCGTCTTTGAAGACTGTCAAGGAGAAACTTGGGAAGTGCTTCACGAAAGGCGCTCCTGCCGGGAATCGAACGTCTGTCGCAATGACAGAGATCTGCAGGAAACGGTTACATGGAAAGCCCCGGCTACGCCTCGGTCATTTGGTCGCTGGCGGGAGGGGGCGCCATCTGCGCCGGACGCAGATCTCCACTGCCGGAGAGAGTATCGGCGATCCAGGCGAGCGGCGGCAGCAGCAGCGCCAGCGATGCGGTGACGATGATCCGCCGCAGGAGAGCGGCCAGCGGAGCAGCCTCGCAGGCCGCGATGGCTCCGGCAAGGACGAAATAGGTCACCGGGTTCAGCAGCACGATCATGCGCACTGCTCTGAAGTTGCTATAGATCCGGTCTCCCAGCGAGAACTGCAGGGTGACGGGCGACGGCAGGCGCGGTTCCTCCTCGCCGGCTGCGGGCGGCAGCGGCAGGAATGTGAACCGGCGATCGAAATCCCATGGCTGCAGGAACGCGCAGGCCCAGCGGCCCAGCGGACGATCCGGGCGATAGGTCACGGATAGCGCAGTCTCCGGCCAGTGGACAAAGGCCAGGGACGCGGCCGTCATGCTGTAGAAGAAAAGCGTAAAGGTGGTTCCCGTAAAAAGCAGCAGGCTGGCCTGGAAGAGGATATTCAAGACAATCGCCCACGGGTACAGCCGGGGCAGGAGCAGGAACGGAACGATCCCCAGCTCCGTCAAGATGGTGGTCCAGCACATGAATTTGGCCAGGACCAATGGCGGAAGCCAATCGTCGAGGGCGATGTACCAGGGCTGATGGAGCCGGTGAACCGCCCAGTTCTCAAAGAAGACTCCGGTGTGCCAATCTCCGTCGAGCAGCTTGTTCAGCCCCGCGCCAAAGTAAGTGATCGCGAGTTGCCAGCGAAGGAAGGGATAGCCTCCGGGCTTGTAGAGGCCGGAGAGGAGAAACATCAGGCCGCAGAAGGTCTTGTTGTTGCCGTAATACGCCTTGGAGGAGACCACGGCGAGCAGCATAGTAGAGCCGAGGACAAGGGAAAAGAAGCGGATGCGCCGGTTGAAGACGATCGCAACCGCCGCGAGCACGAATACTGTCTGCAGGGTTCGCTGAAAAGGGGCGGCGGGAATCAGGTCGATCGCGGGGATGAAGGAGAGCCAGGGATCCGGCAGCAGGCGCACATGATTGGTCATCAGCAGAACAATGGCCAGCGTCTTTACCAGGATGGTCAGGTTTGCGGGCAGGTCGGTGCCGCCGCACTTGAGCGGATTCCACGATGGACGGCAGGCAGAGCCGGATGCGGCCTCGGAACTCATCAATTCCTATCCCCTCCCCGGGAGGATGTCCTATGCGCAAAACCCCGGACAGCAAAGGTTCAGCTGGCGCAACGGAACGACAAGCGAGTAGATCGAGGGAGGTTCTGTATCCCGTGATACGAGACGCGATCGCAGACGATAGTATTAGCGGCTTTTCCCGGCTGTCAAGCTTTCGCCGGCGGGCAGTCTCCCCCCAAGCGAATCAACGGCCGAAGGTATGCCGAAGCGCCGAGCAGGCCGCATGATATCCGCACATGCCGTGCACTCCACCGCCCGGCGGAGTCGATGCGGAGCAGAGATAAAGATCCTTCGCCGGGGTCCGGTAAGGATCGGGCGAAAGCACGGGACGAGCCACAAGCTGCCAGAGGTTATTTGCCCCTCCTCCAATATCTCCGCCTATCAGGTTGGCATTGGAATGCTCCAGTTGTTCGGCATTGGCGGTGTGGCGGCCGAGGATAAGCTCACGAAAGCCCGGCGCGAATCTCTCCACCTGCGCCTCGATGGCTGAAGTCTTGTCTTCTGTCGATCCGTTGGGCACATGACAATAGGCCCAGCCGGTATGCTGTCCAGCCGGCGCCCGCGCCGGATCGAAGAGGCTGGACTGCGCCAGAAGCACAAAGGGCTTCTCCGCCTGTTTCCCGTTCCACGCCGCCTTCTCTCCAGCTTCAATCTCGCTTGCGCTCCCTCCGAGGTGGACAGTCGCGGTGCGCGCGCACTCAGCATCAATCCAGGGAATGGGAGCCGCCAGTGCCCAATCGATCTTGAAGACGCCCGGCCCGTAGGCGAAGCGGCTGAGACTTCGCATGTATCTCTCCGGCATGCGGCTGCCCGCGATGCGTAGGAGTTGGCGGGGTGTTACGTCGAACAGGATCGCCCGCGCCGGGGGAAGGCCATCGAGGTTGTCCACAGGCGCATCGGTCTCGATGGTTCCACCCAGGGAACGCAGATATGACGCCAGAGCCTCGGCAATCCGCTGCGAGCCTCCGCGAGGGATCGGCCAGCCCGCGGCGTGACCTGCGGCCGCCAGTACCAGGCCGATCGCCGAGGTGGCCGGCTCCTCCAGGGAGACAATCGAGTGAGCTGCCAGGCCGGCAAAGAGAGCCCTCGCGCGCTCTCCGCGAAAGGAGGTTCTGGCTAACGCCTGCGCGGGCCAGAGCGCCCTCAGGCCGAATCGCGACAGAGCAACCGGCCGTGCGGGCAGGTGAATCACGGGCGCGAGGATCTCAGGCGCAAGCTGATCCCAGCGGTCAACCAAAGGCGCTATCAGGCGCCGGTAGGCGGAGCTGTCCGGGGCAAGTGCAGCTCCGGTCACCGTCACGCTGCGGTCTAATACCGCAGGAGGAGCATCGTCCAATGGATGCGCCAGCGGCAGAGGAGGATGAATCCATTCCAGGCCATGCTGATCCAGAGGCAGGGAGCGAAAGAAGGGAGACGCCAGGGCCATCGGGTGGACGGCCGAGCAGAGATCGTGCAGGAAGCCGGGCAGCGTCAGCTCAAGAGAGCGCGTACCGCCCCCAATCGTGGAGTTCGCCTCGCGCACCAGTACGGAGAGTCCGGCGCGGGCCAGCACGATGGCTGCTGACAAGCCGTTCGGCCCTGAACCGACTACGACCGCGTCATAGCTGTTCATCAGGCCTCCCGGCGCTTTAGAGAATCACAGGACTCGTCCCGCCGGCCTCCTTTGCGTGCGCAGATTCTCACAATGGAACCAATCACTGGGGAGAGCGCGCCGCGGGCCAATCCCATTCTTGCAGCGCTTTGCCATTGACTCGATACTTCATCACAACGGACGCCCGGTCGCCCATCCTGGCGCGCTTCTCCTCTTGCTGCTGCAGCATGTCGATGACATGCTGGGGCGAGCGGTTATCGAAGCCATGCTCCGTCCTGCGATAACGGCGCCGGAACTCGGAGGGTGTCAACGTATGACCGTTGACGACAGATGTCGCTGTATATTCCGTTTGAGTGTCGAAGGGAGCCCAGCAAAAATACCGGGTCGGGACAAAGCGCGCATAGACGATCGCGCATAGCTGGAAGGCAAGGAGAAGCATCGGTATCACGGTCCGCATTATTCCTCCGAGCAAGCTATCTCTTCCCGAAAAGATACATGGCGTCTCTCAACGGAGCAGCAAAACTCCCTATCTCTGATAGGCAGTACCAAGCCAAGGCCGTTCCATCGGAGATTGTCCCATGGTCGCAACCTGAATCCCCGGCACATTCTCATGCAATTTACCACCGAATCCGATCTTGCATCGTTGAAATCTCCGCTTCGCGTTGCACGGCGGCCGAGAGGCGGTGATAGACTGGCGTCCCCCAGGAGAAATCGCCGCGATGCCGACCATACCCGAGTTTTATTCCGTCGAAGAGGAATCAAAGCCGGTAGCAGAAAGGGTCTATCACAACAACAGCAGGTGCCCCTCCGGCCATTCCATACCGAAGCATGACCGGCTCACCGGGACCAACGGCTACCGGATATGCGATCAGTGCAAGGGGCTCAACCTTCAGGGAGCCTGATATTAAAGAGGTAGAGCGGGGCCATCCTCTCCTCAAACGGCGATACTCTCTCCCGCGTACGCCTCCTTACGATCCAGTTTTGCCGACGCGACCGCCAGGGTCAGCGCCATGATGGTGATAGCCGCGCTCGCCCAGGGAAGCGACCGGTAACCGAAGCCCATCGATAGGATCGCGCCGCCGATCGAAGCGCCGCAGGCATTCCCCAGGTTGAACGCTCCCTGGTTGAGGGTGGAGGCGAGATTCGGTGCGGTGTGCGCCTGTTCCACAATCCTCGACTGCAGCGGGGCGCCCGCGGCAAACTGCACCATGCCCCAGAGCAGAATAGTGATCAAGGCGGGAACAAAATATGGTTCAGCGAAAAAGAGAATCATCAGCAGCCCGAGGAGTGTCGTAAGCGATCCGATGATCGACGGCATCTGCCGCCAGTCGCTCAGCCAGCCGCCGAGTAAGTTGCCGGCGGTAATGCCGACCCCAAACATGAGCAGCACAGCACTTACGGCATGCGGAGATACACGGGTCACCTTCTCCAGCATGGGAGTCACGTAGGTGAAGACGCAGAAAAGGGAGGCGGAGGTCAAGGTACTCATGGCGAGCACCAGGAGAACCTGCGGGCGGCGCAGAATCTTGAATTCGTGCATTAGGCCTCCTTCTCCTTTGGGCTGCTGGGGCAGGAGGAAGAAGAGCGCCGTGGCAGCGAGGAGACCGATCGGCACGATGGCCCAAAAGGAGGCTCTCCACCCGAAGGCCTGCCCCAATGCCGTTCCTGCCGGAACACCCAGAACGTTGGCCAGGGTGAGACCGGAGAACATGAGCGCAATTGCCTGCGATCGCTGCCTAGGCGGCACAAGATTCGCCGCGACAATGCTCCCGGTTCCAAAGAAAGCGCCATGGCAGAGCGCGGTCAGCACCCGGGCCGCGAGAAGCAGGCCATAAGTGGGGGCCAGAGCGCAGGCAAGGTTTCCGAGTGTGAAGACGCCCATCAGAAGCAAAAGCGCCAGCTTTCGCTCCATGTTGGCTGTTGCCATCGCCACCAGCGGAGCTCCCAGAGTTACACTTAGCGCATAACCCGTCACCAGTACCCCCGCTTGCGGTATGCTGACATGGAAAGATGCTGCGAGGTTGGGCAAAAGACCCATGATGATGAACTCGGAAGTGCCTATGCCAAAAGCAGCCACTCCCAGGGCAATCAGTGGTATTCGCATCGTTCTCCGTTGCGGGATGTGAATCAAGACACTACAGTTAGCTTAAAAGATCGTGAAGGCAAATGGCCGGCTTCCAGCCTCTCTGGGAAGCTCGGCGCACCTGAGATGAAACCTGTTCGGTCCCAACGAACTCAAATCATATAGCTGCATACTCCAATATTGCATCACAGAGAGTGGGCAAGATCGAGCCAAGTGTGAGGGGAGGCGTGTTTGCGCAGCCGCGCTTCTTAGACCAATCAATTGAAACAGTTTGAGGTAAGAGTGAAGGTTATGAATACAGACGAGATTCTCCGCCAAATTGACGCTGAAATTAGCCGTCTGACACAGGCACGCGACCTTGTCGCCAACGCCGCCAGCCATAGAACCAACCCTCGTCTGCGCAGGGGAAGCACTGCATCCCCGAAACCGAAGACCGCTGCAAAGAAGAGGACGATCTCGGCCGAGGGGAGAGCAAGGATCGCAGCAGCGCAAAGACGGCGCTGGGCCAAACAGAAAAGGACGAAAGAATAGTACTGAAGACCCTCGAACGACCAACCCTGTCCGTCCACCGATCGCTTGATCGTTTGAATGCTGGATCGTTAGATCGCTGCTCCTTTTCCCGCTCTCTCCTCGCAGCAGTGCGAGCCAGCGGCATTGCGCGCGCGCCGCAAACGTGCGCGCGGCGCCGTGCCGCTTCGATTCAGGCTGGAGGTTTGTTTGCGGCCGGAGCGAAGGCAACGATCGGGGACGGAACGGCCGCCGATGGAGCCGCAGCCCGGCTGGAGCCGAGATCTTCGTTCAGCAATCGCGCCAGGCGAAGGCCGGCCAGAGCAAGCTGCCGTTCCACCACCGGCTGCTCCGCCGCAGAATAGGTCTCTCCCAGATTTGCTCCCGGAGGGACGATGGCCGCTTTGGCCAGCATCCATGACGCATTTGCCCATTGCTCCGGATCTTCTGCGCCGGCATCAGGACGATTTTCCGCAATCTGCTTTTCCAGATAGGCCGTGTATTGTTGCTCCCCCAAGCGGGCGTGTGCGAGCAGTTCTTCATCCCATATGCGGTGGAGATTGCATGGGGAGCCTCCGCATTGCGGTGCGCCAAGGTAAGTCACCGGAATGTCGTTCCCCCCGCGCGCGTCCGCAATGGCATGGAAGGGTTGATGTATGTCGCCCGTAAGATGAACGAGAAACTCAAGCGCCAGCAGGCGCGCCGCGCGGGTTTGATGCGCATCGCCTAGAATCTGAGAAAACCAGCGAATCTTCTCTACGACGCAATCGCCGTCCGGGCAGTCCCGGCCGGCGAGATATCCCTCGGCAGTCGAGGGAATATTGACGTAGTGCCACGGGGTGGTCTCCGGACGCGCGGAACGGATCTCGTCGGGCCAGCCGGCGATGGCATCCAGAGCACGATCTCCCAGCAACTGGGCGAGATTCTTTCGCACATCCGGGAGGGTGTGGTCCCAGGCAATCTCCGCGATGATGGCGTGGCCCTCTCTGGACCATGCCTGAGCAGGCGGCGGAGCCGGCAGGAGTGCAGCGACGACGAACCCGGCGAGGAAGCGCACCGCCTTCATCATACGCGGAGAGCGCGAGAGATCGGACTGCGGGAGACATCCCGCGCCTTTGCAGCCCGTGGCCAGGGGCCGCGATGGTTCAAATGCGATTCCTCTCCTACAATCGAAAGTAAGGAATCGCGAATCTCCATGAGCATAATCCGGCCGGGCAAGAGGAAATCGACTTTGTCAACTTTGATCACCGTCAGCGCCATTGCACTCGGATCCAATGCATCCATTGCCGCCGATCTCAGCTTCGGGCCATCCAATCCCTTCTACGCCCAAAGCCAGTTGCCCTTTCAGGCTCCGCCATTCGACAAGATCAAGGACGAGGACTATCAACCGGCGATCGAAGCGGGTATGGCAGAGCAAAAGAGCGAAATGCAGGCAATCGCCGACAATCCGGAGCCGCCTACTTTTGAAAACACCATTGTCGCGATGGAGAAGACCGGCCTATTATTCAACCGGGTGACGGCGGTCTTCAACGGTATCACCGCCGCCAACACCAATCCCACGCTGCAGAAGGTTCAGGAGATTGAGGCGCCCAGGCTCGCCGCCCACCAGGACGCAATCTTCCTCAACTCCAAACTCTTCGCCCGGGTGGAGAAGATTTATCAGGAGCGCGCTTCGCTCCACCTCGATCCGGAATCGCTCCGCCTGGTGGAATATGACTACAGGCAGTTCGTCCACTCCGGCGCTAAGCTCTCCGATGCCGATAAGGCCACACTTAGAAAGCTGAACGAAGAAGAGTCCACACTCTCGAACGCTTTCATCACCAAGCTGTTGGCCGCCACCAAAGATGCGGCCTTCGTCACCGCCGACCGGAGCGCTCTCGCCGGGTTGAGCGAGGCGCAGATCGCCGCGGCGGCGCAGGCTGCCAGGGAACGTTCACGAAACGGCTGGCTCCTGCCTCTGCAGAACACGACACAGCAGCCGGATCTCGCCCTGCTCAGCGACCGAAGCGCCCGTCATGAGTTGTTCCAGAATTCCTGGAGCCGCGCCGAACATGGCGGCCCGAATGATACCCGGGAGACCATCGCGCGCCTGGCCCAGATTCGCGCTGAGAAAGGCAAGCTCCTGGGATTTGCCAACTATGCGGCGTGGAATCTGGAGGACCAGATGGCCAAGACGCCGGAAGCCGCGCTGCGCTTTATGGATGCGCTGGTGCCGGCTTCGACGGCCCACGCGGAGAGCGAGGCCAGGGAGATCCAGGCGACGATCGACGCGCAAAAGGGAGGCTTTCAGCTCCAGCCCTGGGACTGGAACTTTTACGCCGAGCAGGTCCGCAAGGCGAAATACGACCTGGAGGAGTCGCAGGTGAAGCCGTATTTCGAGCTGGACAATGTGCTTAAAAACGGAGTCTTCTACGCCGCGAATCAGCTCTACGGGCTGACCTTTGAGGAGCGCAGGGATATCCCCGTCTATAACCCGGATGTCCGTGTCTTCGAGGTATTCGATGCGGATAAGAAGCCTC